>SXNM01000041.1 GCA_005777155.1 Pseudomonadota bacterium
CGGACCGCACCGCCGCTCCGCAGGTGCCGCTCCGTAGGTGCCGGACGCTTCGACGGACCGCTCCGCAGGTGCCGTTCCGCAGGTGCTCCGCAGGTGCCGCTCCGCAGGTGCCGCTCCGTAGGTGCCGCTCCGTAGGTGCTGCTCCGTAGGTGCCGGACGATTCGACGGACCGCTCCGCAGGTGCCGCGCTCCGTAGCGCTCCGTAGGTGCCGCGCTCCGTAGGTGCCCTCCGTAGGTGCCGGACGATTCGACGGACCGCTCTGCCTCCGTAGGTGCCGGACGATTCGACGGCCTCCGTAGGTGCCCTCCGTAGGTGCCGGACGATTCGACGGACCGCTCCGTAGGTGCCGGACGATTCGACGGACCGCTCTGCAGGTGCCGGACGATTCGACGGACAGCGGACACGCGTTGACTTCCAGCGGCGCCCGCGACGACCATCGCCGCCGCGGGCGCGCTGCCGTGTGGTCCTGCGGAGGTTGCGCTTGTCTCTCGAACCGCCGTCCCCGACCGCTCAAGGCCGCACCAGCACCCTCTTGCTCTGCGCCGGCGGGATGCGGCTCGGCGCGCTGCCGATCGCCACGGCCAGCAGCAACGCGATGGTGCCGCTGAACGGCCGCCCCGTGTTGGCCTGGATCCTCGATGACCTAGCGCGCAAGGGCGTGCAAGAGGCCGTGGTGGTGCGGCGCGACAACGACCAGCAGCTGGCGGCCTTCCTCGGGCGGGCCTACAGCCGCAACATGGCGGTGCGTCAGGCCGTGGTGCCCGCTTTGGGTGGCAGCATCGTCCGCTCGCTGGCGGCAGGCCTAGCAGCGGCGCCCGAGGCCGTCGAGGTCCGCGTGGTGCTGGGCGACACCTTGATCGAGGACCCGCTCGATCCCAGCGACGACTTTGTCTACGTCGGCCACACCCAGGAGCCCGATCGCTGGTGTGTCGCCGCGCTCGACGAAGACGGCCAGATCGCCGTCCTGCACGACAAGCAGTTTCTGCCCGGACGCGATCACTTGGCGCTGGCCGGCTACTACCGCTTTGCCGACGCCGCGCTGCTGAGGGCCTGCGTCGACGAGGTGCTGGCGGCGGGGGGGCGCGAGCTGTCGGCGGTGCTGCACGCCTATCGAGCCAAGCGACCACTTCGCGCCCTGACCGTGAGTTCGTGGTTCGACTTTGGCAACGTCGACAACTACGCGCGGGCCAAGCTGCATCTGCTGCGGCCGCGCTTCTTCAACGCGGTGCAGATCGACCCGGTCCTGCACACCTTGACCAAGCGCAGCACCAAGCTCGACAAGCTGCGCGACGAGGTCGGCTGGTATCAGGCGCTGCCGCCGGAGTTGAAGGTGCTGGCGCCCCGCTTGCTCGGCGACGGCACCGAAGGCGCGGCAGCCGAGCAGCCGGTGGGGTGGTACACGATCGAGTACTACGGCTACCCGACCTTGGCCGACCTCTACGTCTGGGGCGAGCTCGACCTCGACGTCTGGCTGTCGATTTTGCGGCGGGTGCTCGAGGTCCACGCGCGACTGGCGGCGGTGCCCGGGGCCCTCTCGACCGATGACATCTGGTCGATGCTCTACGACAAGACGCACGAGCGCTTGGCCGAGCTGCGCCGCATGCACCCGGAGTGGCAGACCTTGCTCGAGGCCGAGACGCTGCTGCTCAACGGCCGCCGCCTCCGCAACGTCGCCGCGCTGGCGCCAGCGCTGGAGGCGGCCCTGCGCGACCTGGTGGCGAGCGCGCGGCCTAGTTTCATCCACGGCGACCTGTGCTTCTCCAACATCCTGTTCGACGTGCCCAGCCAAATCGTCCGCCTCATCGACCCGCGCGGTTCGTTCGGCGCTCGCGGACCGGTCGGCGACCCGCGCTACGACCTGGCCAAGCTGAGGCACAGCGTCTGCGGCGGCTACGACCTCTTGCAGGCCGACTTCTTCGCCGTCGAAGAGCTGGCGCCCAGCGAGTTTACGGTGCAGGTCTGGCGCCCCGAGGTCAGCCAGCGCTTAGCAAGGCAGTTCGACGAGGTGCTGCGCGACGCCGGCCACGACCCGCGCCAAGTGCAACTGATCGAGAGCCTGCTCTTTCTGTCGATGCCGCCGATGCACGAGGGCCACGCCGACCGTCAGCGCGCGATGTACCTCTATGGCCTATCGCTGCTCAACGAGGTGCTGGTGCCAGACGCCGCGACCGACAAGGAGCCGGCCGATGCGCATCTGCATTGATCTGGACGGCACGCTCTGCACACTCAAGCAGCCGGGCCAGTCGTACGCCGAGGTCGAGCCGCTGCCCGGGGCGGTCGAGCGGGTCCGTGAGCTCCGCGCCGCCGGGCACGTCGTCATCATCACGACGGCGCGGCACATGGCGACCTGCGAGGCCAACGTGGGCAAGGTGCTGCAGCGCGTCGGGCGGATCACCCTCGAGTGGCTGGATCGCCACGGCATCGAGTACGACGAGATCCACTTCGGCAAGCCCAACGCCGAGGTCTACATCGACGATCGCGCTGTGCGATTCGGCGACTGGGCCGGCTTGACTGAAGGGGCCCTCCTCGACGCCGCGAGGGAGCGATGATCCTGGTGGTGCCGATGGCGGGGCGCGGCTCACGGTTCGCCGGCCTGAGCCCGCTGCCCAAGCCGCTGATCCCGGTGGCGGGGCGGCCGATGATCGAGTGGGCCCTGCTCGGCACCGCCGCGCTGCAGCCACGCCTGACCGTCTACGTCGCGCTGCAGGAGCACGAGGACGGCCACGGCGTCGTCGGTCGCCTGCGCGCCTGCACGCCCGGTCCCTGCGAGGTGGTGCTCATTCCCGACGTGACCGGCGGGCAGCTCGAGACCGTCGTCGCCGCCCGCCACCTGCTGCGCGACGACGAGGACCTGCTGGTCGGCGGTTGCGACACCTACGTCGGCGGCGGCTTGACCGAGGCGCTGGCCAATCGAACACCGTCGCTGCAGGGCCTCATCTCCGTCGCCAACCTGCCCGGCGACCGCTGGAGCTTCGCCCGCACGGACGAGAGCGGCGCGGTGGTCGAGGTGGCTGAAAAGGTGCGCATCTCGGACCACGCCTGCACGGGCCTGTACTGGTTCTCGCGCGGCGACCGCTTTTTGGCCGAGGCCGAGGCGATGATCGCCGCCAATCAGCGCACGCGGGGCGAGTTTTACGTCATGCCGCTCTACCAACGCTACATCGAGCGCGGGTGGCAGGTGGGCATCGCGCCGGCCGAAGAGGTCTGGGACATGGGCACGCCGGAGGCCGCGGCGGGCTTCGAGGCGGCCCTTGCGGCCGGCACCACCCGCATCGCCGACGCGCCGGCGACCTGAGGTCTGGATGTCTAAGCCCCACATCACGTTGCACGACGTCCACTTCACGGGGATGGAGTACTTCGACTGGTTGACCACCGGCCTCCACCTGCTGGATGAACAAGGGGCCATCGACTTCACGCTGCAGACTACTGCCACCACACGGCCTTTTCTGCTGCACCCGCGCGCCCGGCCGGCGGCCTATCGCCTCGCCCCTAAGCTGATGGAGGCGCTCGGCCGCGGCTGGAACACCCTCATCACGGGCACGCTCACGCGCGGCGGCGAGACCGTGCGCTTTGTCTTTGACGCCGGCGACTCGCCCTACGCCGTGCAGCCTGAGCTGTTGGCCGAATACGACGTCTACTTCAAGTGCCAGTGCCCCGCCGAATTCGCGCCGGAGGGGTTTCCGCTGTCGAGCGGCGCCATGGTGCCGTGGCACCCCGACGTCCTGCACTACCAGCACAAGATCCGCCCGGCGATGCTCGGTCGGCCGCTGTCGCGCCGTCTGCACCTGCGGGACAACGTGCGCGCGCTCGCCGAGTGGCAGGAGCGCGGCAGGACCACAAGAGATCTCACGTTCTTTGCCTACTTCGGCACCGACAAGGTCTCACCGCCGACGGGACCGGAGGGCGCGCTGCAGGCGCGCTTCGGCTCCCAGATCGGCCACCCGAATCCCAAGCGCGGCGTCCTCGTCGAGGGGCTGCGCAGCCGGCACGGTGCGGCCTCGGATGCGCGTATCCTCCAGACCGACGTCGCCGCTCGCCGCGGCGGCAAGCTGTCAGACGCCGCCTTCTCGGCCCAGGCGGCGCGCAGCTGGCACAACATCAACATCAGCGGCTACCGGCGCTCTCTGCCATTTCGCTTCTGCGACAGCTTCTTGCTCGGTGCCTGCGTGCCGACCGACGCCCTCGCCGTGCGTTGGTACCAGCCGCTGCAAGAGGGCACCGAGTACATCGACCTCGGCCCCATGGGCTACGAGACCGAGGACGCCGTCGATTGGAGTCGGGTTTGGGCGGCCCTCGACGACCTCGCTCACGAGCCGGAGCACCGCCGCGCCGAGCGTGCCGCCGCCATCCGCCGTCGATTCGAGCAGCTGTGGCACCCGCGCGCCCTCGCCCGCTATCTGGTCGACACGCTGAGCGAGCAGCTTTGAGGTCGCGCAATCGGCTGGGACAGCCGTCGTGCCTGCCCAGAGCCCGATTCAAGGCCGGCGATGGGCGCAGGCGGCGCGCAGCGGGGACCGCACTGAGGCGCCGCTGCGCTGCCCGGCGCGCGACCGGAATAGGAGGGCAATTGTTATGAGTCTCGTGGTCTACGGCAGTCGCCCGGGGTGGGGCACGCCCGACTTCTCGCCCTTCGTCATCAAGCTCGAGACCTAGCTGCGCATCGCCGGTGTGCCCTACGAGCGGCGCGATGGCGGCAACCCACTTCAAGCTCCGCGGGGCAAGATCCCCTTCGTCGAGCTGGACGGCGAGCGACTCGGCGACTCCCAGGTCATCATCGAGGAGCTGACGCGACGCCGCGGCCTGACGCTCGATGTCGGCCTGACGGCGCAGGAGTTGGCCACGGCGCGGTTCGTGCGGCGCACGTTGGAAGAGGCTACTTACTTCGCCATCTTGCGACAGCGCTGGCTTGAGGAGGATGGCTGGCAGGAGCAGTACCCCGCCTTCAAGGTCCTGCTGCCGGCGCCGCTCGCCCCTCTCGCCATCCCGCTGATCCGCCGCAAGGTGCGCAACGCGGCCGGCAGCCAAGGCATCGGTCGCTACACGCGCGACGAGTTCATCGCCATGGCGGTGGCCGACCTCGGGGCGGTGGAGACCGTGCTTGGCGTAGGTGCTTTCCTGCTCGGCGACGCGCCGCGCTCCGTCGACGCGACGGTCTATGCGTTGCTCGTCGCCCTGCAAAAGCACCTGGGCGCCACCGCCGCGCACGCTGCGTCGCGCTCGCCACGCCTTCTGGCCTACACGGAGCGAATCGGTGCCCGCTACTGGCCGGCGACAGCCATGGCGCCAGCGTAAGTGCGGGCGGGTGAGGCGGGGCGCGGCGGGCGAGCGGCGTCGTGTGCTGCGCGCAGGACCACGGATTGCCGCGAGCGCCCGGGCCTTGTCAGGTCGATCGGATCGGAGCGGCCGATCGCGCTTCGATTGCGCGCTCGAGGCAAGACACCGTCCGCGCAGCCGTGAAGGCGCTGAGCCGGCCGCCTCCGTTGCAGCGCTTGCATCGCTGGAGCCAACGACGGCACGCCACAGCTGAGCCCGTGGGCGCCGTCGACGCCACGCCACCACCGGGCCCACCGAGCCGCGCCGCTCCCCAGATGCGCGCCGCCGCCCGAGCAGGAGGCACCGCCGACTCCATTGACCCCACGTGCCCACCCTGCGAGGGTGCGGCGGGCCTTGAATGAAACAACGGAAGGGTATCCGATGAGAAGCAGCCGCAGCGTCGCAGCGCTCGCCAAGTGCCACGCAGAGACCGCTCGGTGGGTCTTCAGCGCCCTGCTGGCCCTCAGCGCCGGCTGCAGCGACGGCGAGGGCGACGCCCCCTTCGTGCGCCAGCCGCCGCCGGCGGACCAGGGCATCTACGGCTTCGCCCACGGCTGCTACGCCGTTGAGACCTACGACGGCGCCCGCGACGTCAAGTTCGTGGTGGCGAGCCCCAACGGCGCGACATTCGCCAGCACGGCGACCACGGCGGCGGCCGCGACGCGCTTTCACTTCCGCGCTGCCGACCTCGGCACCTACCTCCTCTACGACACCGAGCGGCGCTACCTCGCGGCCGAACCAGCGGCGGGCGTCGCGGCGACGGGCGCGGCGTGGACCCGACCGGCCACGCTCGAGGACGAGATCGATCGCCTGGAGGAGGGCTTTGTCTCCCCCGCCGAGTGGCACCTGCAGGTCTCGGCGCGCGATCCCAAGCGTTACCAGTTGCAGCACGTGGCGAGCGGTCGCTACTTGGCGCCGGCTGGTCTCGCTGAGCAACCGGCGCAGGCGGCCATCGTCACGCTGCACCCACAACAGGGGTGCGCGGAGTTCCCCGAGCTGAGCCTCGACGCCACCGGTGAGTTGAAGAAGCGCAAGTTCGACGACGGCGCCCTCTATGGCATCGCCGACCTGCACGCGCACTTGTTCTCAGACACCAGCTTTGGCGGCGGCGGTCTCTTCCACGGCGCGGCCTTTCACCGCCTCGGCGTCGAGCACGCCCTGCCCGACTGCGAGCGCTCGCACGGCGTCGGCGGCCGCCGCGACCTCATGGGCTCCTTCTATGACGGCAACACCAAGTTCGACGTGGCCTCCCTGCTGCCGGTCGCCACCAAGGGCGAGTTCCCGGACTTCAGCCATCACACCGATGGCTACCCGACGTTCAAGGACTGGCCGAATTCTTGGGGCAAGTCGACGCACCAGACCATGTATTACCGCTGGTTGCAGCGGGCCTACCTCAGCGGCCTGCGCCTGAGCCTGCAACTCGCCACCGGCAACTCGGTGATCTGCGAACTGACGCTCGCGACCGGGGCACAGAAGAGCCTGTACTCTTGCAACGATATGGTCAGCGTCGACCACGCCATCGCCAAGGCCAAGGCGCTCGAGCGCTATGTCGACGCCCAGTCAGGCGGGCCCGGCAAGGGTTGGCTGCGCGTGGTCAAGACGGCGGCCGAGGCGCGCGCTGCGATCGAGGACGGCAAGCTGGCGATGGTGCTCGGCATCGAAATCTCTAACCTTTTTGACTGCTTCCTGACGCCTCCCGCCGGCACACCGGCCTGCACCGCCGACAGCGTGCGGGCCAAGCTCGACCACTACCGAAAGCTCGGGATCAGCGCCATTTTCCCCGTCCACAAGTACGACAACGCCTTCTCGGCCGGCGACGGCTCCGACGGCGTCATCGAGGTCGGAAACTTCATCAACAGCAGCCACTTCTCGAACTTCGTGGCCGACTGCCCAGCGACGGTCGCGGCGTTCGACGGCGGCGCCGTCACCTTCGGCGGCCTCAACAAGCCGCGCGACGCCTACGACTCCCCAGCGCCGAACGACCTCAGCGGCTTCGCCAAGGACCCTATCCAGGCGCTGGTGCCCTTCCTTAGCCACCTGCAAGGTCCGCCGCTGCCGGGCGCGCTCTGCCAGAAGCACGGTTTGACGCCGCTCGGCGAGACGCTGCTACAGGAGCTGATGCGCCGCGGCATGATCATCGACGTCGCGCACCTGCCCCGTCGCGCCCTGGTGCGGGCCTACGAGATGCTCTCAGCGGCGGACTACCCGGTGCTCAAGACCCACGGCGACAGCAACGGCGGCAAGGTCTACCAGCTCGGCGGGATGACAGGCATGGACTTTCACCGCTGCGGCGACCCGAACAAGCCCGGAAAGATGGTGGCCAGCCTCACCGCGAGCGTGGCGGAAGCGGCGGCGAAGGGCGCCTACCCCGCAGAGGCATTCGCGTTTGATCTCAATGGATTCGCTGGCGGACCGCGACCACGATTTGGCCCAAACGCCAGCTGCGGCGCTGGCCAGGCCCACCCGGTCACCTACCCATTCACCTCCCTCGACGGCGCGATCACCTTCACGCAGCCGTCGCTTGGACAGCGCAAGGTCGATTTCAACACCGAGGGCATGATCCACCTCGGGCTATTGCCGGAGCTGTTGCAGGACGCCCGCCTCGACGGCGCCACCGAGGCGCAGCTGGAGCCGCTCTTTCGCTCGGCCGAGGCGTTCGTGCGCCTGTGGGAGAGGGCAGAGGCCCGGGCCAAGGCGCTCTCGAAGTAGGCAGCCGACAGGGACACCGAGCGCCGATGCGCCGCGGCCGCCCGACGGTCGGCGAAGGCTGATGCCACTGTCGTGACGACGGTGAGTGAGGCCCGCCGTCACCAGCGCAGCGGTAGGCATGCGGCGCAATCCCTCTCCTTTGTCAGCGTCGCGCGCTATCTTGCCAGCGCTGCGATCCTAGGCGCCAGCCAGCGCGCCTCACATTGGAGTCAAAGATGCCTACCCTTCCAGCGCTCTCGTGGCCCCTCTTCTCGGGCCGACGCGCCCAGCGCCCGCTGACCTTGGCGGCCGCGGCGCTGCTCAGCGCCTCCTGCGGGACGTCCTCCGGCGGCGCCGGTGGCGCAGCCACGACAGGCGGTTCCGGCGCCGGGGCCCTGCCAGCGGCGCAAGAGGCCGCGGCGCCCGACACCTTGGCGCTCGCCAATGAGCTCATCGCCGGATTGGCCGACGACAGCGCCGCCGGCGCCAAGTTCACCGTCGACTCCAAGGCCGTCGAGCAGGTCGAGGGCGGCTGCGAGCCGTCGAGCTCCGGTGAGTCCGGCGGCGGCAGCGGCGATCCGGGCAGCGGACCGGGCGGCGGGCCCGGCGGCCGGCCTGTCGAGGGCTGCGAGGGCTTTGACGCCCAGAGCTCGGCCGACGACGTCAAGGAGTGGTTCAAGGACTCCGTCTTGAACGAAAAATTCGTCGAGACCAAGCTCAGCAGCGCCAAGGCGGTCGTCGTCTGCGCCGCCGCCAAAGACTTCTGCAACATCGAGGTCGACGAGAAGGGCACAGAGACGATCGACGCCAAGTGCGCCGAGGGCCTCGCCAAGGTGCCCGTCTGCCTCGCCATCTCGTGGCACGGCGGCAAGCTGCTCTCGGGCGCGGTCGTGGTCGGCCTCGATATGGCGATCAAGCCGGCAACCTTCCAGCTGACGCCAGACCTCTTCCAGGTCGAGGTCAACTTGGCCGAGGTGCATAAGGCCGCACAGGCCGTCGCCGCCGCTACGGGCGAGGCGCTGCCGGAGGAATTCCCGACGACGATGGTCGGAAAAATCGGCGCGGCGTTGACCCGCAGCCCTGGCAAGGTGCTGACCGGCAGCGTATCGGTGGTCAGCGACATCCACGTCGCGGCCTTCACCGCTGGCGACAAGCGCCACTATGACGTCCAGGTCGCCGCCGCCAAGGACGCCCTGAAGCTGGTGGTCGGCAAGGCTCTGCACACCATCATCGGCAGCGCCAAATTCGGCACCATCGACGTCAAGGTCGCCACGGACCTGCTCTTCGGCGGCGGCGACGGCGAGTGCGGGAGCGAGTCCCCACCGGTCGATCCGAACGGCAACCCGATCCCCGGCGGCAGCCCCGGCGGCGACTGCGGCCCACCGCCCAAGGCGTTGACGGGCACGCTGCTCGCCAAGCTGGCCGGCCTGACCTTTGACGCCGACTTCAGCGTCGCCGCCGACGGCAAGCAAGACACCCTCAAGGTCACGGGCCTCAGCCTGGGTTCGACCAGCGCCACCGCCTCCTTGTCCGACGGCGGCAAGGTCATGCCGCTCGGCAGCGTCGATCTGAACGCCGACGCCGGTCGCAAGGTGGATGTCGGCGTGGTCTTCGATGGCGAGAACGCGACGCTGACGACCCTGCCCAAGCTGCTGATCCACGTGGCGCACACCCTGGCGCCGCTCGCCGTGCAGGTTGAGGACGTGCCGAAGTTCCTCCACGCCGGCAGCACGGCGCTGACCTTCGACGGCGACAGCAAGCCGACCTTCCAATGGGGTGGTCTCGGCGACGGCGGCGGCGACGCGGCACCGAAGCCCCTCCCGCTCCCGGGCGGCAGCGACGGTGGCAGCGGCGGTGGCGATGGCGGCGGCGTCGAGCCCGAGGGCAGCGACATGCCGCCCATGAAGGTGATCCTCGGCCTGCTCACCCTCAAGGGGGCGGGCATCCCCGTTCCGCCGGCGGAGGTGATGGTCAAGATCAAGGCCGGCTTCTGCCTCGGCGAGGCCCCGGGCGCTGGCAAGGGCGACGCTCCGAGCCCCGATGGCAAGGGCGGCGACGGCGGCGTCGATAGCGAGCAACCGCACTTGTTCAGCGAGCTGGCCGAGGTCGTCTGCAAGTAGCGCGGCGCGGGGCTCATCGGCGGCGACGCGCCTCCAGCCACGGCAGCGGCCTCCTGCGCGCGACGCCTGCGGCCCTGCGGACTCCGGCACACCGCTGATGGAGCCTCTCGCGGCGCGCCCTGCCGCGGTAGGTGCCGGACGATTCGACGAAGGCTGCCGCGATAGGTGCCTGCCGCGGTAGGTGCCGGACGATTCGACGAAGGCTGCCGCGGTAGGTGCCCGCGGTAGGTGCCGGACGATTCGACGGGCCGGCTAGCTGAAGCGGCCGAGCCCGAGGATCGCCGCCCGCGCCCCGCCGACTGCGGCGGCGTCAGCGTCGAGGATCACGGTTCGCAGCGACGTCCCGGCCCGCAGCGATGCGAACGCGGACGCGGCCACCGCCCGCCCCAGCGCGCCGCAGGCGGCTCCGTCGCCGTCGAGGCTCCCCGTGTTGCCCCAGCCAGCTGGCAAGCCGAGCCAAGTCCGCGCGGCGGCGTCGGGCAGGTGCAGCCAGACCTCGGCGACGTCGAAGAGGTTGATCAGCTGTCCGATCCAGCGGCCGAGCGCTGCCTGCGCTGCGGCGTGGCGGCCGGCTTCGAGCGGGCTGGCGTTCGCCGATGGCTTTGGCCTCGGGGCGGTGGCTCGCAGGGTCTGCGCGTCGGAGGTCGACCACAGCCCGCGCGGGTCGATGGCCTCGCCGGCGGCGTCGGTGACAATGCGGCCCTCGCAGCGAATCAGCCCGACGTCGCAGCCAAAGCCGATGTGGATGGCGTCTGCGCCTGTGGCGGCATCCGGGGCCTGCCAGCGCTGCAGCTCCTCGGCGCCGAGGGCGAGGGCGACGCGCCGCAGCACGCCGAGCGTCGGCGACGGCACGGCTTCGCGGCCGGTCCGCAGCCAGATCGGCAGCGCTTGGCCGTCGTTGCGGGCCTGCAGCCGCTCCCCAGCGGCGACGAGGGCGGCGACGAGGACGGCGTCCGGGGCGGGACCAGGCGCGGGATCAG
>SXNM01000042.1 GCA_005777155.1 Pseudomonadota bacterium
CGGCGCGCTGGTCGGCCGCAGCCTGGCTGATGCGGCCAAGCTCCAGGCGCGGCAGGCCGAGCGAGGGGTCCAGACGCGGGCGACGACGCAGGCCGCTGTCGACGACCGCCGCGACGCCATCGACCGTCAGCGAAGTCTCTGCGACGTTGGTGGAGAGCACGACCTTGCGGCGCGGGCTCGGCGCCCAGGCGTGCTCCTGCTCCGCGCTGCTGGTGGCACCATGCAGCGCCCGAACGTCGCAGGCGGCGGTCGCTGGGGCGCGCTGCAGGGCCTCGGCGCAGGCCCGGATCTCCGCCATTCCTGGCAGAAAGACCAAGACGTGGCCGGGCGCAGAGGGTTCGGCCTCGGGGCTCATGGGCTGGGCGTCGAGCCACGCGCATGCCTCCGCGACACCCTGCGCCACGGCCTGTGGCAGCGGCAGGGCCCGCGGGCCGGGCAGAAAGCGCACCGCGACCGGGTGCGAGCGAACCTCGACGCGCAGCACGGGGGCGTCGCCGAGGAGCGCGGCCACACGGGTCGGATCGAGGGTCGCCGACATCGCGAGCAGCCGCAGCTCGGGCCGCAGCGATCGTCTGACCTCAGCGAGCATCGCCAGCGACAGGTCGACCTCGAGGCTGCGCTCGTGGAGCTCGTCGACCACCACCGCCGCGACGCCGTGCAGGCCAGGATCGGCCTGAATCCGCCGCACCAGTAGCCCTTCGGTGACGACCTCGATCCGCGTCTGCGCCGAGACGCGCCGCTCAAAGCGGATGGCGTAGCCGACCTCTAGCCCGAGGGGAGTACCGCGCAGCGCCGCCATCCGCGCCGCCGTGGCGCGTGCCGCGATGCGACGCGGCTGGAGCACGACGATCTTGCCGTCGGGATCGGCGCCGGGCGGAGCGATGAGCACCGCCGCGCCTGGGTCGCTGAGTGCGCGCAAGAGACCCGGAAGGGCCGCAACAACGGGCAGCGGTGGCCAATGCGGCGGAGCCTGAGGAGGGCTCTGGGGAGGACCCGCGCTGAGGGGGGCAGCGGCACCGCCGGCGGTGGTTTGGGGCCTCGTCACGTCGGCGCTCAGGGCAAGGGCGCCGTGAGCAGCCAGAGCTTGCCGATGCCCTCGAACGCCAACGAGTAACGAGTCCCAGCCGGATCGACGAGGAGCTCAGACAGACCGCCATAGGTGTCAGCGCCAACGCCTGGCGAGTGGCTGGCGAAGGCGTCGCTCAGCACGCCGAGGTTTTGGCTGGCGAAGGCAAAGTCGCTGCTGGCGGTGATCTTGGCCGCATGCAGGGCCACGCTGCCCGGTGGCACCCACACCGCGAGGTAGCCTTTGCCCGCCGGCAGCCGGGCCAGTCGAAAGGCGTCGATGGCTTTGGGCGGCAATCCGCCGAGCAGATCGGCGACGACCAGCGGGCTCGGCGCGATGGCGATCGGCTGGTCCGGGCGGACGCGGGCGAACAGGAGGAACGCGCGGTCCTTGCCGACGTCGGCTGCCACGCCCGAGATCAGCACCGCGACCTTGACCGCCACCGGATCGAACACCGCGTCGATGGCATCGTAGCGGATGTCGCCAGCGACCGCGGCGCCCTGCAGGACCGGGTTGCGCTTATCGGCAGGGATGCCGAGCGAGTCGACGGGCCAGGCGACCAGACTGGCGACGCCGCCGTTCGCGCTGAGGTGGCGCGTCGCCCCCCAAAACACGCTGCCGGTCGTCCAAGCTGTCACCGCACCGCGCAAGGCCACCTCGACCTCAACGGCCCCCGCAAGGGTGACCGTCGGCGGCGGAGCGCCTGGGCCGCCGAGCGCCAAAGCAGCCTCGCCGAGCCAGCGCTGCGGACCGGCCAGGCTGGCCCGCAACAGCAGGCCGTAGAGCTTGGCCAACGTGGGTGGGCCAGAACCGCTCGCGACCTGGCGCAGGCGCAGATCCGGACGCCAAGGCAGCGGCATAGGCGGCCCATCGGGACAGGGTGGCGCAGCGCCAGCGCTGAGGCCATTGCCGCCCACGCCGGCGAGCAGCAGCCGCAGCCTCCCGCCCCGGCTGTCGACGCCGCAGCTCCCTTGGCCCTGCCCGCCCTCGAGGACGGAGAGCACCACGGCGTCGTAGCTGCTCGGGTGCGGCATCAACACGGGATGGGCGTGGCACCATGCCGCCTCTCCAGCCGGCGCCGTCAACGGCAACGGCAACACCTGGGCCGCCGCGCCGCCGACCGGCAGTCGAACCGCGAGCACCGCGCTGCTCTGGCCCTGCTCAACCTTGCAAGGCCCATCCTGCGCCGCCAGCCAGAGCTGCGGCAGCGACCCGAGGCTGCCCGAGTGCGCCTCTTGCCAGGCCAACGTCGGCCGCAGCGGCTGCACCGCGCCTGGCAGCGAGATGGCGACCGGGCCGGTCTTGCCACCGTTCGCCGTGACGCAGAGCCCGTTGACGCAGCTGTGGAACGCCGGGCAGGAGTCTACCAGGACGCAGCCGCCAGCCGTGCTGAGGCAGATAGCGCTCTTGCAGCTGCCATCTTTGGGCTGGGCACAGGCCAGCGGCGCCCCAGCCTCGCAGCTGCCCGCCTTGCAGGTGTCACCATGTGTACATGGGTCGCCGTCGCTGCAGGGAGTGTCGGTGGCGACGTGGCTGCAGGCCACGCCTCCGCCGCAGCTGTCTTCTGTGCAAGGGTTGTTGTCGTCACATGCCTTGGCGGCGGCGCCGCTGCAGACGCCGCCAAAGCAGGCGTCGGCGCCAGTACAGAGGTCACCGTCGTTGCAGGTGATGCCATTGATGGCGCTCCACTGCACCTGCGACTGGCTCGGCACGCAGCCAAGGCACGGCGCCCCCACGGCCAACTCGCCCGCCTTGGCGCAGATCCCGCTGATTAGACAGACGTTAGCGAGCAAGACGTGCTTGCAGGCGCCCTCGACACAGGCGTCGGTGGTGCAAGAGAGCCCGTCTTCAGGGCACGGGCTGCCGGTCGGCAGGTCCGTGGCGTAGCAACCGCTCGAGACCGAACAGGCGTCGGCGGTGCAAGGGTTTCCGTCGAAGCAGCTGAGGGCCTCGCCCTTGCACCAGCCGCCCTTGCAGGCGTCGCCGGTGGTGCAGGCGTTGCCGTCGTCGCAGCTGCCGCCCTTGAGGCCGTGGAGGCAGGGATCCTTGCCGAGCATCAGCGGGTTGCAGCCGTCGACGGTGCAAGCGTCGCCGTCGTCGCAGTCGAGCGGCGGGCCCAGACAGACGCCGGCGATGGTGCAGGTGGCGACGTCGGTGCAGGCGTTGCCGTCGTCGCAAACCGCCCCGACGAGCAGCGTCCAGTCGCTGAAGTTGGCGCTCGGCAGGCAGCCGTGGCATGGCTTGGCGGGGTGGGACGCGCCGCCCGAGATGCAGGCACCCGAGATGAGGCAGAAGCCCGCCTGCGTCTGCGCGTGCTTGCAGGCGCCGCCGACGCATTGGTCGATGGTGCAAGGGATGCCGTCGGTCGAACAGGCCGCGCCGTCGGGCTGGCCCTTCAGCTCGCACTTGCCGGACTTGTTGGTGCAGGTGTCCAGCGTGCAGTCGTTGCCGTCGTCGCAGAGCATGCTCACGCCCTTGCACTTGCCATCGACGCAGACGTCGGCCTTGGTGCAGGCGTCTTGGTCGTTGCAGGCTTGGCCTTGCAGTGGCTTGTGGATGCAGCCGTAGCTGGCCAGACAGACGTCGGTTGTGCAGGCGTTGTTGTCGTCGCAGCTCGCCTTTTTTCCTTGGCAGACCGCCAGGCTGCAGGTGTCCTGCAGGGTGCAGGCGTCGCCATCGTCGCAGTTGGCGCCGGCGCCAAGCGGCGAGTTGCTGCAACCGACGCCGACCTTGCATGAGTCGATGGTGCAGGTGTTGCCGTCGTCGCAGTCGCCGTTGAACTCGCACGGGCAGACGATGACACCAGGCAAGCACGCCCCGCCGTTGCAGAAGTCGCCCTTGGTGCAGAGGTCGCCGTCATCGCAAGCGGCGAGGCTCGGGGCGTGCGTGCAGCCCACGAAGTCGTCGCACCAGTCCGTCGTGCACGGGTTGCCGTCGATGCAGTCGCCTGGCCCCAGCACTGAGCCCTTGCACTTGCCCTGGACGCAGGTGTCCGCGACCGTGCACTCGGAGTTGTCGTTGCAAATTCCAAGGATTGGCGTGAAGGTGCAGCCTGTCACGGCGCTGCAGCCGTCGAGAGTGCAAGGCGAGGCGTCATTGCAGAAGATGACCGAGCCCTTGCACGCGCCGCCTTGGCAGGTGTCGAGCGAGGTGCAGGCGTTGTCGTCGTCGCAGTTGTTGGCGTCGAGCACGGTCCAGGCCTTGGCTTGCAAGTTGGGCGCGCACACGAGGCACGGATTGGCGTCGGAGGTGCTGCCCGCCGGGACGCATTTTCCGTTGATCTTACAAATGGTCACCGAGGGAACCGCGACGCACTTGCCGGCGATGCAGAGGTCGTCGGTGCAGAGGTCTGCGTCGGCGAGGCAGCCGCCGTCATTGGGCGTATGGACGCAGCCGAGCCCGAGATGGCAGCTGTCGCTGGTGCAGGGGTTGGCGTCGTTGCAGGTAATGGTCTGACTGGCCACACAGAGCCCGGCCTCGCAGTAGCTCTCGCTGGTACAGGGATCGTTGTCGACGCAGGTGTTGGCGACGGGGAGGTGGACACAGCCCTTGTCCGGCTCACAGGCGTCGCTGGAGCATGGGTTGGCGTCGTCGCAGTTTTTGGGCTCCCCGACGCAGGCGCCGCTGACCTGGCAGCCATCGCCGATGGTGCAGGCGTCGCCGTCGCTGCATAGGCCGGAATGCCGCAATTCCCAGGTCGTCGGGTGGTCGGCGTCGCAGGTCCAGCACTGGCCTCCGACCTGCTCGCCGTCGTTGGCGCAGATGCCGTCGACGAGGCAGCGGCCCTGACGCAACGGATGCGCGCACAGGCCGGACTTGCAGATGTCGTCCGTGCAGGGGAAGCCATCGTCCGAGCACGGAACCCCGCCGCCGAACGCAACGTGGTTGCAGCCGCTATCGAGGCATTGATCGGCGGTGCAAGGGTTGCCATCGTCGCAGGGCGCGAACTTGCCGAGGCAGCTGCCGGCGTGACAGCCGCCGCGAGCTGGGCAGACCGCCGCCGTCAAGCAAGTCGCGGCGTCGGGCAGTGGAGCGGCGGCGCAGTTGCCGTCGAGGCATCGCAGCTCGACGCAGGCCGTGAGGGAGCCGAAGGCCTGCTCGCAGTCGGCGAGTGTCTCGCACGTAGCGCTGAAGCTGTCGGTCCGGGCTGCGGCGTCGGCGGGGCCCGCGCCGTCTTGTCCTGCGCCGCCGCGGCCATCGGCGTCCATCACGCAGACCCCCGCCACGCAACGGCCGCCCTGACACTGCGCGTCCTCGCTGCAGCCGACGCTGGGGTCCGGCACGGGACTGCACGCCGCGAGGGGGCCGAGGCTGGCGCCCCACAGCGCGGCGAGCACGCAGGGTACGGACCAGCGCCAACGCAGGGCAGGGCGCGTCTGGACCGCCCCGTCGTCGCTGCGTGGGCGCAAGGTGAGGCGTGGAGCGACCCTTCGCCGGCCTGCGTCTGCACGGAGATCGTGGCCCATTCCGCTCAAGGCTTGCCCCTACCGATGGCGGCCCCCGGGGTCAGCGGCGCGCCCGGCATAGTATCGTGAATGCCGGGCGCTTTGACAAAGGTTACCGATCGATCGTGCGGGCGCGCCGCGGCTCGCGACGACGCGAGGCGGGCGTCAGCGCTCAGGGGCGGCGGTAGCGGCGTCGGTCGCGGGTGCGACTGGCGCCACTTGGACGGCCTCCCGCTTCACCTTGGGCGCGGCGCGACCGCCCAGCAACCGGGCCGCGATGTCGACGACGTGGCGGTCGGTCACCATGCCCACCAGCTTGCCATCGCGCACCACGGGCAGCGAGCCGATGCGGTGCTTGCGCATCAACTCGACGGCGACGGCGGTGGCGGTCTCGGGCTCGACGGTCAGCGGGTCGCGGCGCATGATCTGGCTCACAGGCACCCTGTCGTAGCCGCCGCGGTCAAAGTGGCCGCCGTTGAGGCGCAGCAGGTCGTGGTTGGTCACCAAGCCTACCAAGCGGCCCTCGTCGTCCTCGACGGGGATGTGGCGCAAGCCCTCCCACTCCATCAGCGACGCCGCCAGATCGACGATGTCCTCTGAGCGGACGGTGAAGAGGTCGGTCTCCATGAACTGGCTGACGGTGCGATAGCTCGCCATCCAGCCGTCGGCGGCCTCGTTGATCGACGCCAGCGGCCACTCGGTCAGCGGCGTATCGGCGCGCTGGCGCTCGATCATCGCCGCGGTCAGCGCGCGCAATCGCTCATGGCGGTTGCCGCCCTCGCGCGTCATCTGGGCCAGCGACGCGAAGCACCACTGGGCGCCGGTCAGGTCGCGCTTGACGCGCTCCTCGTGGATCCCGAGGTAGCGGTCGATGTCCTCTTGCAGCACGCCAGCGTGCTGGAGGCCGTAGCGGGCCAGCGGCAGCAGCTCGTTGGCGATGAGGTCGCGGGCGCCGTGCGATTTGCCGTCCGTCCAGACCATCTCGGCCTGCAGACCCCGCCGCGCCGCGGAGAGGAAGTTCGCCTTGGCGTCGTCGAAGGAGAGCTTCTCCTCGACCCGCCAGGGCTGCTCCAACATGCCAGCCATCAACCCAAAGTAGAACGCGGCGTTCGCGACCTCGTCGACGATCGAGGGGCCGGCGGGCAGGACCCGGTTCTCGATGCGCAGGTGGGGCACGCCGTCGAGGATGCCGTAGCACGGCCGGTTCCAGCGGTAGACCGTGCCATTGTGCATGCGCAACGCCTTCAGTTGCGGCACGATCCCTTGCTCGACCAGCTTGATGGGATCCTCGTCAATCGCTTGCGAGAGCAACACGCGGAAGCGCGCGATGTCTTCGCGGTAGATCTCGAGCACCGAGTCGCGCACCCAGGCGTCGCCGAAATGGACGCGGGCGCGCTGACCACGCGAGGCGTGGACGCCCGACCGCGAGTCGATGCTCTGCTGAAATAGCGCGATGCGCGTCTCGCTCCACAGCCGGTGGCCGAGGAGCAGCGGCGAGTTGACCGCGGCGGCCAGCAGGGGCGCTGTCACCGCCTGCGCCGCGTTGTACATCTTGGCGAACTCGTCGGCGCCGACCTGAAAGTGGACCTGGAACGAGGTGTTGCATGCCTCAAGCATCACGTTGTCGTGTTGCAGCTCCAGCTCGTCGATGCCCTTGATGTGGGTGCGGAAGGAGCCGCCCCGCATCCGTCGCATCGTCTCGTTGAGCTCGAAGAAGCGCGGCTTCTGCGTCATGTTCTCGAGCGTCAGGTCGCCCTGCTCGATCGTCGGCAGGATCCCGACGAGAACGACCTTGGCGCCGACGCTCTCGGCCGTGCGCTGGGCCTTCTCGTAGAGCTCACGCAGCTCGGCCTCAAGATCGCGCAGGCAGCTGGCGCCAAAGACCTGGACGCTGGCGTTGGCCTCTAGGTTGAACCGGGCCAGCTCATGCGTGAAGCGCGGATCGTCAATGCGGGCGAGGATCGCCTCGCTGGCCGCGGTCGGCTGCAGGCCGTCGTCGACCAGGAACATCTCTTGCTCGGCGCCGATGCGGCGGACGCCCTTCTCGATCATGCCGCCGGCGATCATCTTCTCGAGCGCCAGGACGTCCTCAAGGAGCGCGCGCGTGAAATCACGCAGCTCCTCGGGGCTCATGCCGCGGTTGCCAGCTGTCAGGTCGCCCATGTTGCGCCTCGCGCGGCCGTCCCGGAGCACCGCGGACGCAGGCCGCCAATCCAGTTCGGGCGTACGCGCGCTAGCCGGCGCCGCGATCAGGCTGACTCAAATTCCGGCGCCGCCCCCAGCGATGTGCCTGGGGCCACGCCGCTACTGAAGGATCTTCAGCAGCTCGACGTCGAACACCAGCATGCCGGCCGGTGCTCCCGGCCGACCCTGGTACGCCAAGTTCTCGGGGATCCAGAAGCGGCGCTTCTCGCCCTCGACCATCAACTGGACGCCCTCGGTCCAACCGGCGATGACGCGGTTGAGCGGAAACGTAGCGGGCTCGCCGCGGGTGACCGAGGAGTCAAACATCTTGCCGTCGGTCGTCCAGCCGCTGTAGTGAACCTGCACGTTGCTCTCGGCCTTGGGCTTGGCAGTGCCGGTGCCCTTCTGCAGCACCTTGGAGGCGAGGCCGGTGGCGGTCTTCTCGGCGTCGGCCGGTGGCGCCGCGACGTCCTTGGGTGCCTCGGGCACGGGTGCGGCCTTCTGAATGTCGATCAGCTCGACGTCGAACACCAACATGCCCGCGGGCGCGCCAGGCCGGCCCTGGTAGGCGAGGTTCTCGGGGATCCAGAGTCGACGCTTCTCGCCCTTGGCCATGAGCTGCACACCCTCGGTCCAGCCGGCGATGACGCGATCGAGCGGGAAGCTGATGGGCTCACCGCGAGCGACGGAGGAGTCGAACATCTTTCCGTCGGTCGTCCACCCTGTGTAGTGCACCTTGACGGTGTCGGTGGCGCCCGGCTTGTCGGCGCTGGTGCCCGGCTGCAGCACCTTCGAGGCGAGGCCGGTGGCGGTCTTTTGGGCGTCTGCTGGCGGCGCGGCGACGTCCGCAGGCGCGGGGATCGCGCCGGGCTGCGGGGGCTCTGCGGGCACGGCGGCCTCCTTGGCTGGCTCAGCAGGCTTGGCGGCCTCGGCTGGTGCGGTCGGTTCGGCGGGTTTTTCGGCCTCGGTCGGCGCTGGGGCCACCTCGGCCGGAGCCGGCGTGGCGACCTCGGGCTTCTTGCCGCAGGCCGTCAGCAGCGCGGCGCCGGCGACGAGCGGCAGGCCGCAACGCACAGCGGCGCGCAGCGCGGTCGAGATGAGGGACTGGGTGCGGAGGTGTCGGTTGTTCATGGCTGGGGAGGCTGCATCAGCGACAGCACCTTGGCAAGGGGGGCAGGAGGCGTGGCGCCAACCCGCCGGCCGCGGCGATGGAGGACCACGAGCAGGATCGCTAGGCGCCGAGGCATGGCGCAGAGCGTCGGCCGACGGGCGCGGCTGCGGGCCCTGTCGAGCGACGCGGCGCGTGGCGGTCGTTTCGCCGATCGTCCCGGTGAAGACGCCGCGCCTGTCTGCTAAATCGACGCGGCCTGCCCACCGTCCTCGCCAGCGGTCGGCCCATCGCCGCCAACGTCACGAGTCCACTGGCGGGCCGACCGCCGCCGCTGCGCCCTCCGCGGGCCCAGGGTCCATGGGCGTCAGGGAGAGGACGACCTTGCCAGCGACGCTGCGTCCCTCCAACAGCGCCATGGCCTCGGCCCCTGCCGCCAAAGGCCGCACGGCGCCCACCACTGCGCGGAGTTGGCCACGACCGGCGAGGGTCAAGATCGTCTCCAGCTCGGCCAGCGTGCCCATAGTCGAGCCGAGGATCTGGACGCTGTGAAAAAACACCTTGCGGAGGTCGATCGACACCGTGTGGCCCGTGGTGGCGCCGCATGTGACGATGCGCCCGCCTTTGCGCACCGCCCGCAGCGACGCCTCCAAGATCGCGCCGCCGAGGTGCTCAAAAACCACATGGACGCCATCGGGCCACCGGGCGCGCACCGCCTTCGGCCACGACGGCTCGTCGGTGTGGACGACGTCGTCGGCGCCGAGTGAGAGCGCCGCCGGCGCGTCGTCGGCGCTCCGGACGCTGGCGACGACCGAGGCGCCGAGCAATTTGGCGATCTGGATGCCTGCGCTGCCGACGCCCGACCGGCCGCCATGCACCAACACGACCTCGCCGGGCTGGACCGCGGCGACGGTCGCCAGCATGTGCCAAGCCGTGAGCATGGTCGTCGGCAGGGCAGCCGCCTCGATGAAGGTCAGCCCGGTCGGCAGCGGCAGGACCGACCACGCCGGCACGATGACGTGGTCGCGCGCGCAACCGTCCTCGCTCTCGCCCAACATGCCGAAGTGACGACAGAGCGCGAGCGCGCCGCGCCGACACGCCGAACAGGCCATGCAGCCTCGCACCGGATAGAGGACGACCGCCGCCCCAGGCGCGCAGGGCCCTACCGGCGCCACGCCTTCGCCGATCGCATCGACCACGCCAGCTCCGTCGGCACACGGCACGATCGGCACCGGCCAGTGTCCAGCGGGGACGCCGCGTCGAACCCAGAGATCGAGGTGATTGAAGGCTGCGGCGTGCACGCGGACGCGGACCTGCTGCGGCCCAGGCTGCGGAATGGGTCGGGTCTGCAGCGCCATCACCTCGGGCCCGCCGTGGGTGGTGGTGACCAGGGCGCGGCTCGCGGCGGCGGTCCCAGGCGTCGACGTCACGCTCATGCATCGCTCCCTGCGGCGCCAAACGCTGTCGGCGGCGTCGCCCGGCGTTGTAGCGCCGTCGCCGGCCAAGCACCATGGAGGGCAGGGTCGCAGCGGTCGGCACGCAGGCCGGCGCGGAGAAGCGCGTGGACCACAAAGCCGAGGACAGCGCGAACAAGAGAGGCAAGGCCGCACGCGGCAACCGTCGATCGCCAGGGGACGCGCCGTCGCCACCGGACGAGGACGCGCGCAGCACGCCGAGGATCCCGACGCGGTGGTGGATCGTCGCCCTCGCGCTCGGCGCCGTCGCGGCGGCCTTTGGCATCGGAATGCGGCTGCAGGGAGCGGCTGCGGCGCGCGCGCGGCTGTTACAAGCGGTCCACGCGCACCTCGACGCGGGCCTGCCAGCAGCGGCCAGACAGGCCCTGAGCGAGGGCGGCGCGGCCGGCGCGCTGGTCCCGACTGACGAGGCAGATCCGCACGTGGCTTGGGCCCTTGGGCGCCTGCGCGCCGCCGAGGGCGATCGCCTCGACGGCGCGAGGCTGCTCGCTCAAGCCGCCGACGCCGGTGGCGACTGGGCGCTCGACGAACGCCTGACGATCGCGCTCCACCGGGCCGAGGTCGCGATGGCCGCTGGAGCCGATGCGGACGCCATCGCGGTCGCCGAGTCGGCGCTCACGCTCGGCGCCGACGCCTTAGACGACCACCTCGACCGCGATGATCTTGGACTCGACGGTCAGGCCACGCCGCACCGAACACCGGTGGCGGCCACCCCCGAGGCAGCGCGCATGTTTGCGCTGCTGCAGGCGCGAGTTGAGGCCGGTCAGCGCCTGGCAGCCGCGGCAAACGCGCAAGGCCGTGGCGCAGACGCCCTGGTCGCGCTGGCCGAAACCGACGCGGCCGTGCGGGGCCGGGTCTGCACCGGCACCCACCGCATCGCCTGCCGCGGGGTGCGAGCATCGGCACATGCCTTGCTGACCCAGCGGCTCTCACGCGAGCTTGCGCTCGCCCGGCTGGTGGAGGCAGTGGCGCGGGGAGCCGCAGCCGAGCGTGACGGCGACTTTGCAGAGGCCGCCAAGGCCCTCCGAGAGGCGCAGGGCTGGCTGCATGCGCAGGGCGCTGTGGACAATTCGGGCGCCCAGACCGCCC
>SXNM01000043.1 GCA_005777155.1 Pseudomonadota bacterium
ACAGCTCGCGGCCGTCTTTGAACCACTTGCCGAGCTGGGTCTGGTAGCCGGCGGGCAGACCCCCGATGAAGTCGTCGGCCATGCCCTTGTGGGCTGCCTCGCGCCAGCGCTCTTCGTCGGCAAAGGCGGCGACATCGCCAGCGCCGACGTTTTCGCCGACCTGCAGCTGATAGCGCGTGAAGTCTTGAAAGATCACGCCAATTCGAGCCCGGAGCGCCTCCGGTTGCCAGTCGCGCAGGTCCAAGCCGTCGAGCGTGACGCGGCCCTCGCTCGGCTCATACAGGCGGGTCAGCAGCTTGATGAGCGTGGTCTTGCCCGAGCCGTTGGCGCCCACCAGGGCCAGCGTGTCGCCGGGCCGCAAGTGCAGCGTGATGTCGCGCAGGGCCCATTCTTCGGCGCCGGGGTAGCGAAACGACACGCCCTCGAAGCGAATTCCGTCACTTGGATCCGGCCCAGCCGTGGCAGACCCAGAGGGCGGTGGCGTCGGCTCACTGAGAAACTCGTAGAGGGTCGATAGATAGAGGTTGTCCTCGACCATGCCGCCTATCGCCGAGAGGCTCGCCGATACCGCCGCCTGTCCTTGCCGAAAGACCAACAAATACATGGTCATACCGCCGAGTGTCAAGGCCCCTGCGATGGTCTCGACCACGGTCCATGCGAAGGCGCCGTAGAGCGCGCCGACCGAGAGCAGCCCGAGGGCGAGGCCCCAGGCGTTGCGGCGCAGCGTGAGCGCGCGGTCCTCAGCGAAAAGGCGAAGGAAAATGTCCTGGTAGCGCTGCAGAAACAGCGGTCCGAGCTGGTAGAGCTGGACCTCCTTGGCGTGGTCCTCGCGGCCGATCAGCGTCTCTAGGTACGCCTGCTGCCTCGTCTCAGGGGTCCGCCAACGAAAGAGACGGAACGCCTCGCCCGAGAAGCGCGCCTCGGCGACAAACGCCGGCAGGGAGCCAGCGACCAGGAGGAGCACGGCGATCGGAGAAAACGCAAACAAGATAGCGACATAACTGACCAGCGACACGCCGTTCTGCACGAGGCCAAAGAGGCGCATCACGAGACCAAGCGGCCGCACCGAGGCCTCACGACGGGCGCGCGTCAGGCGATCGTAGTACTCGCTGTCCTCATACTGCGGCAGGGTCATCTGCAGCGCCTTGTCGAGGATCAGCACGTTGACCCGCTGACCGAGCAGCGCCCGCAGCAGCGATTGGCAGACGTTGAGGCCGCGCTGGGTGGCCATGAGCGCCGCGACGAGGCCGCCTTCGAGCGCGACATAGCCGAGCGCGTCCATGCGGCTGGCCTCGGTGTTGGCTGCCATCGCGCCGACGACGCCGTCGACGAGCCACTTGCCGACGACGGCGATGGCGGCAGGCAACAGGCCGCCGGAGATGGTCAGCAGCGCCATGGCGACCGCCAGCCCGGGCGCCGACTGCCTCACCAACGACAGCGCCTTGCCGGAGAAGCGAAAGGCCCCGAACAGCCCGTCCGGCAACAGGCCGCCGGTCAGCAGGCCGCCGGCGATGGAAGGCCGGCCATGGGTGGGATTTGGCATGGCCGCAGGATAGGACGAGTGTGCTCCAGGGCCAGGGGGCTCGGTCAGGCGAGGTGACAAGCTGGCGCGAACGGGAGCGCTTCTTGGCCACGACCGCGTGATCCGTCGCCCGGCTAGTGAGCTTCACCCTCGGCGTCTTTGGCCGCATGGGCGCCCGCGACATGGCCCGCCATGTCGTCGCCGCCTGCTCGGCAGACTCGTTCGCCGCAGGCCCGCGCCGCCACGCACCGCCTCCTTTGACGCCGGCAGTAGCGGCGGCGGGATGGCAGCCAATCGCTGGAAGCTACGCTGGTATTGGCGCCGGAAGCTCCGGCAATATCTGACGCCTCCAGGGAGGTTGCTGCGGCATCAGCGGCGGTCGCCAAGTGCCGGCCTTGTGCATCGCGACTTGTCGCTCCAGGGCCAAGACGGCGGCCCCGACCCCGTCGCGGGCGGCCATCTCCGCTGCCAGCGTTCGGCACTTGGCGAGGACAGTCGGCGCGTTGAGGGCCTCGGCGACGCGCGCCGCCACCCGCTCGACCCCGTGCGCATCGGGCTGCCACTGTGCGCGCGGCAGCGGCCGAGCGGCGACGCCTGCGGCTTCGAGTCGGGCGGCGAAGTCGAACTGATCGAAGAGGTGGGGCACCACGATCTGCGGCACCCCGGCGGCAGCTGAGGCGTGGCTGGTCCCGCTGCCGCCGTGGTGGATGGTGAGGGCGCAGCGCGGCAGCAGCGCGGCGTGCGGGGCGCCGTCGATCACCAGGACTGACGGGTCCGGACTGGTCGGATGGTCGGACCAGCCGCGCAGGAGCAACACCCGCCGCCCGGTGCGCTGCGCCAGCCGCTCGCAGAGGGCCACAGTGGCCGCCGGCGCGCGGTCGGTCATCGAGCCAAAGCCGATTTGGATCGGCGGCGGACCAGCGTCGAGCCACGCCGCCAGATCGCCATCGAGCGCCTGATGCGGGCCCTGCGGCGGCGGCAGCCAGCCCGTCTGCTCGACGACGGCGGCGAAGCGCCCGGGCGCGGCGGCCAGCCCGGGCTCGCAGGCTAGCAGCGGCAGATCGCCGATCATCTCGCCGGTGGGCAAGCCGATGGCCGGCAGACGATGCGCTGCGCGATAGCGGGCCAACGGGGCGAGCAGCAGTCGGCCATTGACGACGTCGGGCGCCCAGTGCAGCCATCGGCAGAGCCAGCCCGGCAGGCGCCGCCGGGGCAGCCAGAACGGCGGGTGGTCCGGCGCCGGCAGCAGGCAAGGCGTATAGAGCACGTGGCGAAAGGCGACACCATGGGCGGCACAGACGGCGGCGGCGGCGAACTGCAGCCCCGCGCCGACCACGAGGTCGTGTCCGGGCACTAGGCGCTCCATCTCATCGAGCTGCAACTGGAGCTCCCGCCTGCACTCGCGCAAGAGGATCCTGAAGGTCCGAACCGGCCGATGGAGGTCCGCCGCGTGGGCTTGAACCAGCTTCAAGACGTCGCTGCCGCAAGCGATGGCGGGCACGCCGTGGGCGGCGGCAAGCGCCTCCATACCGCTGGGGACGGCGAGCGTCACGTCATGGCCGGCCCGCCTCAGGCCGTCGGCGAGGGCGATCATCGGCTGGACGTCACCGCGAGAACCGACCGGGGCCAACAAGACGCGCATTGGGCTCCTGGCTCACTTTGACACCCAAACGCTCACGGCAGGTCCGGTCGGCGCTGGCTGACCTATTGTGCAGGCGCGGCCCGGCAAGGCGCAAGCGCAGACCGCGAGGGCATCTCAACTGGTCATACCACCGTACCACTTGACCACCAGACCAAACCGCGCTACATTATCCCACGTCGACGCCCGCACGATCTGGCGCAGACAAGCGCAGACAGGCGCGATGCGGCCCCGCGGGGCCACAGGGAGGGTCGATGGCGCTACAGCCGATTCAACGCCGGGCGATCACCGACGACGTCTTTGAGCAGCTGACGCAAGAGATCTTGAGCGGCGGCTTCATCGCCGGCCGGGCGCTGCCGTCGGAGCGCGACCTCGCGGTGGCCCTCGGCGTCAATCGCGGCGCCGTTC
>SXNM01000044.1 GCA_005777155.1 Pseudomonadota bacterium
CGCTGCAGTAGACGCTGCAGTCGCAGCCGACGCCGCGGTCGACACCGCAGCCGACGCCGCGGTCGACACCGCAGCCGACGCCGCGGTCGACACCGCAGCCGACGCCGCGGTCGACACCGCAGCCGACGCCGCGGTCGACACCGCAGCCGACACGACAGCTAGCGATCCCAACTGCCCGGCCACCCACTTCAAGCCCTGGGGCGAGACGGCGTGTGTCGAGGCGACGTGCGCCAACATGAGCGCCGCGCTCGTCGCGATCAAAGAGGGCGTCGGCGGATCGGCCAAGGTGTGCAAGACCGACGAGGACTGCGTCACCATCAGCGTCAGCACCGCCTGCCAGGGCGCCTGCCCGATGGCCGTTGAGGCCGGCATGCAGAACGACGTCCTCAAGGCGATCGGCTGGTTCGACGAGAACGTCTGCCAAAAGTTTGGCTATGCCGCGAAGTGCGGCTACTCAACGCCGAAGTGCATGGCGCCGAACCCTGGCTGCGAGGCTGGGATGTGCGTGTACAGCAAGGGGAGTCCGTAGCCGGGATTGGGAGGTGCCGGACGATTCGACGAAGGGCGTCTCAGGACTGGGGAGCACTTGGGACGTGCGGCGTTGGGAGGTGCCGGACGATTCGACGAACTAGGGAGGTGCCGGACGAATCGACGAAGGGCGTCACGGGCCAGTTGGGAGGTGCCGGACGATTCGACGAACGTCTGCGAGGCGCCGGGCCAGTTCGTCGAGCCGCCAGCTTGGGAGGTGTCGGACGACTCGACGAAGGGCGTCTCAGGACTGGGGAGCACTTGGGACGTGCGGCGTTGGGAGGTGCCGGACGATTCGACGAAGAGCGTCACGATGCCCCGTCCAGCGGAGCGCCTTGGCACGTGCCAATTGCGAGGTGCCGGACGATTCGACGACCGGCGACCGCGAGGCGCCGGGGCCACCCGGTCGAGCCGCCAGCCAACTCCCACAACAGGCCCACTAGGCCGTCCATGGCGACAACCGCCCCGGTCCGCCCGGCACAAGCGACCCGCGCAAAGTCAACGTCTACGGCCGCCAACCACCAACCACCAACCACCAACCGCCAACCACCCAGGCCACCCAGCGGCCCCCAAAACGACGCCAGCAGGCGTCAAGGCTGCCCTACGACAAGCGTCTTATTGGCAGGCGGGGCCACGACCTTGGTCTTGGTGCCGTCAGGCCAGTGCACGGTGACATAAGCGATGGCCTTCGCGCCGCCGAGTCCGAAGTGCACGCTGCGCGCTGACTGGGTCAGGTAGCCCTGGGCGCTGTCGAGCGCCCGCCAGTAGGTGCGTCCACCAGCGCGGACCTCGACCCAAGCGCCAAATGGGTCGCGCGGCGCCTTGCCCTGGAGCTTCACGTCGAGCCAGCTGCGGCCCTTCGGCAAGTCGTTGCGGTAGAGGTGCACCCGGTGCTGCCAGTTGAGCACAGCGAGGTCGAGATCGCCGTCGCCATCGAAGTCGATCGTCGCCGCGGCCCGCGCGCTCATCACGTACGGAGCGCCCATGAGGAGCTTGTTCGCGATGACCGCCCCGTCCGCCGGCGGATCGAGTCCGACCTGAGTCTGACGCTTGACCATCACCGCGCCGAGATTGACCAGCATCAGATTCGCGACGTAAGGGTAGGGGTTCGACATGCCGCTGACGACGAAAACGTCGAGATCGCCGTCGTTGTCGAAGTCCGCTGGTACATGGCCCCAGGGTTGATACGTCTCGACCTGCCACGCCATGGACTTCTCGCTGTAAGGGCCGCCGGGCTTGTGAAACCACAGCGAATTGCCAAACAGCGGCCCAGTGGGGTTGTCGCCGATGCCGTCCATCGGGCCCATGAAGCCCTTGTAGCGAACCGCAGTGGCGATCGCAGACAGCGGCATCGAATCTGGCGCCCACATGTCCGAGTGCATGTCCGTCAGCAGGCAGTCTGGGTAGCCCTCGTTGTCGAGGTCGGAGCACGTCACCGCCACGGCGCCATAGGAAAGCTGCGGCATCAGGGTCGGCGTCGCGTCCTTGAAGTGGCCTTTGCCGTCGTTCAAGAGCGTGGCGGAGAGGCCGAACGCATCGGCGAGCACGAGATCCGGGTCACCGTCGCGGTCCAGGTCGGAGACGGAGACGTCGGTAAACGGACGCTGGTCAACCGCAGCGGCGCCCAACATGCCACTGGTGGCGGCGACATTGGTGAACGCGAACCCTGCCTTGGGCCCGAGGTTGCGCAGCATCAGGCTGGCGTCTGCGCCGGTGGACATCATCATCGTCATGATCGACTTGCCCTTCTTGTACGCGGGGCAGCCACCAACTGCCGGCATCAAGGTCTCCTCTGTGTAGCTGCGGTTGCCGATCACCACGATGTCGAGGAAGCCGTCGCGGTCGAGGTCGGCAAAGGCGGCGGCGCCGAAATGCCCAACTGCATCGACGCCGGCGGCGGCGGCGACATCGGTGAACGTGCCGTCCGCGTTCTGCCGCAGCAGGGCGCAAGGGCGGCGCACGAAGGTGACGAAGAAGTCGGTGTCGCCGTCGTTGTCATAGTCGCCATGGGTCACGGCGGCGCGCACTCCATCGTTCAACATGGTGAGCAGGCTCGACTTGTCTGCGAAGGTCCCGTCGCCCTTGCCTAGGAAATAGCCCGTGGGGCCGCACTGCTTCAACAGCAACAGGTCGTCGTGGCCATCGCCGTTGAAGTCGCCGGAGGCGAGGCCAGAGCCATGCTCGTAGAGCGACGTGATCTCATCATTCTTGATGCGCTCGTGCGCCCACTTCACGCCACTCGCGACGGCGACCTCGCTGAATTTCCAGGCCGTGGGCTCGGGAAGGAGCGGCACGAGGTCTTCACCTGGCAGCAGGCCGCCATCCGTTGACCCGTCCGCTTCGCCGTCTGAGGCCTCAATATCCGCGGGCGCAGCGTCGCCGTCGCCGACCGGGTCTGCGTCCGCCACCGCGTCGGCGACAGCGTCTGCCGCGACGTCCGCCGAGCCATCCGCAGCGACATCGGCGACCGTGTCCGACGCTGCGTCCTGCCCGGCGGAGTCGCCAGTCATCATGTCGTGCATCGGCGGCACATCGGCGCTCGCGGCATCAAAGCCATCGCTGACGTCGACGCCGACGTCGATCCCGACCGCGTCAGCGCTGTCGCCGCCTGCCACCGAGTCTGCGCCTGACCCGTTGCCGCCGTCGGTCCCCGAACCGCTGTCGGTCTTGTCCTGAGGCGCGGAGCTGCTATTGGCGCAGCCCATCAAGGCGCACAGCAGCGCTGCGAGCGCCAAGACCGACGCCTGGGCGACACTCCGGCATCCATCGACCGTCCACATGCGGACTCCTGGCACCTTGGCTGACCTGCTGGTGGGACGTTCGATGCGCACAAGGCATGGCACCGGTGGGCGAAACGGCAGGCGCCGTGGCTGAAGGCTAGGGTTGCGCCTGCCCCGATTCGAGGGCCGCATACTTTTATTCACAACCGAGGTCGGAGGTCCTGCCGCGGCCGCGATGACGAGGGCCGCAGTTGACTTGTCCGAGACCGTCGCGGGCTCATCCTCGCAGCGGCGCACCTTGCCATGCCGCGACGCCGGGTGACGCCTATGCCGTCCGCACTCGCTGCCGCAGCTCCGCAGTCGTCGCGCCGCTGTCTGGGCCACTCCGCGCGCGACATCGGCGAACACTTTGGGCGACCACCGGAAGCAGGGGCGGCGTCATGCAGCGCGTGTCCGTGGCGCAGCAGCGACCACCCGCCGCAGCCGAGCGACCGACGCTGTGGCTCTGCTGGCCCGAGCGTCTGCCTCGGGAGACTCCCGCAGGTCGCCATCGCGCACCCAAGCGACGTGCGCCGCCGCTGGCAAGATGGCGCATCGCGTCGAGCTTTTCGCCGCCGCGGGAGCTGTGGTACCTCCACGGCGATGTCGCCCACCGCCGCCACGCCTGCCGTCGCCGCCCAACCCGTCGGCGCGATCCGGCCGAGCGGTGCCGCGCAACCCAGCGTCGCCGCCCAATCTGCCGGCGTTTTCGCGCCCACCGCCGCGGGCAGCGCCGTGCGTCTCCACCTCCGTGGGATGCAGCGCACGCGGCGGCTGCGTGGTGTGCTCGCGGTGACGCTGCTGGTGGCGATTGTCGGCGTCGCGGCGCCCGCGCTGTCGCAAGCGCCGCGACGGCTTGTGCGCTCGCCACTGCTCGTCGCCGCCGGCCAACTCGACGCGCGCCCTGGGCTCGCGCTGCTCGGCAACATCGCCAGCCTCGGTCAGGCCGAACCTGGGAGCCTCGGCCTCGCCGCGCTGACCCCTGGCGCGCGCTTCGACGGCGAACGGGCAGGCGGCTGGGCGGCGGGTGCGACGATGGCGATCGGCGAGCTGGGCTTCGGCGTCCTGCTGGCGCGCGCCGTCGAGAGCGCCCCCCCGGGCGGCAGCCAGGGCATCGGCGGGATGTCGTCTGTCGGGGTCGGCGTCGGCTATGCCGTCGGCGGCTGGCTCGGAATCGGCGCCGCCCTACGGTCAGAGCTCGATCTGGCGCCGACGACCTGGGCCCTGGCGTTGGCGCTACGAGTCGACGTCCAACGTTGGCTCCAGCTCAGCGCGCAGCTGGAGGACGCCTTGGCGGCGACGCGCTACCTGCGCCCTGCCAGCCAGCCCATCGTCGCCGGACCCCAGCTGGTGGTGGCGGCGCGCATCGCTGATCGGAGTGATCGCCTGGCGCTCCACGCCGAGCTGCGCTTCCCCGAGGCTGGCGCCGGTCGCGCGCTGCGGCTCGCCGGCGAGGTCCGCCTCCACGACGATCTCCAGCTCGGCCTCGAGTGGCGCCGCGAGCTCGACCGCGACGCCGGCGTGCCAGCTCGCGCCGCCGAGGCCGCCCGCGTCGGCAGCTCCCGCGAAGGCGCTGTGGCCTCCCGCTTGGCTGGCGCGCTGCGCTGGACCGAGGGTGCGCTGGAGCTCGCGCCCGTGGTCTTTGTCGACCTCCAACCCGAGGCGACGACCTTCGGCTTTGGCCTCACGTTGGCGTGGCGCTGGCAGTCCATGCCCGCGGTCCCGACCCGCACCATCGCTAGGCGCCGCGCCCGCCGACCCGCCGGCCTCGCCGAGGCGGAGCTCTCCGCCGCCGCCCGCGTCGTCCTGGCGGTGCACGCCGCCATGGCCGCCGAGGACGGCAAGGCCCTCTGCGCCCTGTTGGCGTCCGACGGCGCCCGCCTCGACGTCGAGTCGGTCGATCCGCCGCTCTCCCTGCACCAGAGCGCCAGCCGCGAGGTGATTTGTCGCGACCTGGCGCAGCGCCAAGGACCCTGGGCGCGCTACCTGCGTGAGCTCGGCCCAGCCGACGTCCATGCCCAGATGGCGCGCTTTCTGCCCACGCTTTTCCGCGTCCACGGTGGCGTCATTGGCGAGCTGCCGCGCGAACGTGAGGCGCTGCTCGCCGCGACGATGGCGCGTGACTCCAAGGACTTGCGCTGTCGCGGCTACCGCCTCTCGCCGTTCGAGGGGCTCGGCGGCGTGCGCCTGTACGACGTCGCGCTGACCTGCCCCGGGCACGCCGACGTGCGCCTCATCCTGGTGCCCGAGCCAGGGGGGCCGCGCCTGGGCAAGCTGGCGGTCGACCATCGGCCTGGACAGCAGCCGCCGCCCGAGGTGCCGGCCGCGGTCGCGCCGCCCGGGCCTTCGCCCAAAGCGCCAGCGGCCGGAGGCACCGTCGAGCCCGACCCGGCAGCGGAAGGCGACTAGCCGCCCACGCAAGCGCCGCCCGCCGCCGACACGCCTTGCGATCGCGAGCTCAGCGCTCAATCGCCGCGACACCGCGAGAGACGCGCAGTCGCAGCCAGCGGCCGGCGCGCATCGATCCCCGCCGAGGATGCCGACCGCAAAGGCCAGAAGCGGCGATCCGCACGCGGCGCCTTTGGCCCCCTGCGCCGCCAACCGCGCGCCGCCGCCAGCCGGTGGGGCCGCGCTGCTCTGCCGAATCATTCCGCAAAGCGGTCACATCCCGCCGCCGTTAGAACGCGACGCCGTAGCGCAGCGCGGCGCTCGGCACCAGGGCGACCTCGGTCGCAGGCCGATACTGGCCGTGCAGCAACAGCAAGCCGCCGAGGTCGATGATCAGGCGTCGGCGGTCGCCGCGGCCATGCGGCAGCGTCATCGCCGCGCCGAAGGCGAGCCACGCTGCCGTGACCGGGCTCGCCCGCTCAAACAGCCAGCGCCCGGTGCCGAGCCACGCATCGCGCGGCGCCACCAGCGGCGCGGCGTCGTCGCGCAAGACCAGCAGACCGGCGGCCCAGTCGAGGAGCAGCGGCCCAAGCTTGCCGCCCGGGCGGGACAGCTGCAGCCGGAGGCCGACGCCGCCGGTGGTGTGGCTGGTGCCGACGCCTAGCGACCAGCGCTCGCCGCCGTTGCCCCGCACGCCGAGCTCGACGAGCAGCCCGAGCGGAAAGGCCGGTCCCGCCGTGAGCTCCATCGTCAGCGCCTCGTCGCCCGCCGTCTGGGCCCCGCCAGGGCGCGGCATCCCGGTCGCCGGCTCCGGGCCCGGCAGCGCGCAGATGCCCTCGACGCAACGCCGCTCGATGTTGCAGTCGAGATCACTGCGGCAGTCGCGCATGCGGCAGGCCCCGGCGCGGCAGAGACGACCGCTCGGGCAGTCTTCTTCTTGGCGGCAGTCGACGGGGCGACAGGTGCCCCTAGCGCACAGCTGCGCCTGTGGGCAGTCGCCGTCGGCGGTGCATGGCTTCGGGCGGGCGTCTGCCGCCTCCACACCGACGGGCGCCACGACGCCCAGGCAGAGGGCCCAGCCGCAGAAAAATCGTCGCAGCCCGCGTCGCTGTGTCGCGTCCACACGACGGTCGGTGCTCACCGCACGATCGTCATCGACGCGAGGTCGCGGGTCATGTTCTTCTGGTGCGCCTCGTTGGTGCCACCACCCATCTCAAGCAGCTTGGCGTCCCGCCACAGTCGCTCCACCACGTACTCGCCGACGTAGCCGTAGCCGCCGAGCACCTGGATCGCCCGATCGGCGATGTTCTTGGCCATCGTGGCGCAGTAGAGCTTGACGCCGTCGCTGTCGAGGCGGTTGCCGTCGCCGCTCAAGCGCAGCTCCGCCGCGGTCTTGTAGACGTAGCAGCGGCCCGCCATCCACTCGGCCCAGCTCTCGGCGATGTGGCGCTGAATCTGGCCGAACTCACGCAAAGGCTTGCCGAAGCTCTGCCGCTCGCTAGCGTATCGGTTCATGATCTCAATGCTGCGTCGCGCGATCCCGAGGCTCATGGCGGCCAGCGTCAGGCGCTCCAGCTCCAGATTCCGCATCATCGACCGCACGGCGCTGCCGACGCTGCCGACCACGTTCTGGCGCGGGATCGGCACGGCATCGAAGACCAGCTCGGCAGTCGTCGAAGCGCGCATGCCCAGCTTGTCGTGGATCTTCTGGCCAAGCCGGAAACCGGGCATCCCCTTCTCGACCAGCACCAGCGTCAGGGCGCGGCTGCCCGGAGCGCCGGCGTGGGC
>SXNM01000045.1 GCA_005777155.1 Pseudomonadota bacterium
AATCGGCGGCAGACCCCGCCCAGCTGTCCGGACCGGGCGACGACGCGCAGATCGGCCCACAACGCCAACTCGAGGCCGCCGGCGACGGCGAATCCTTCGATGGCGGCGATGACCGGCTTGGTGAGGCGCATCCGGGTCGGCCCCATCGGCCCGTCACCGTCGGCCTCCACGCGGTTGGCCGCCTCGCCGCCGGCGACGGCGTGTAGGTCGGCGCCGGCACAGAAGTGACCGCCGCGGCCATGCAGCACCGCGACGTCGAGGCCCGGATCGGCGTCAAAGTCGCGGAAGGCCTGTGCCAGCGCCGCGGCCGTGGGGCCATCCACCGCGTTACGCCGCGCCGGCCGGTCGAGCTCGACCAGGAGCACGCGGCCGAACCGCGCTACGACGACGCCCGCGGCCTCCAGCGCGCCAGACGCCGCGACCGTCTGCGCCGCTCGACGTCCCGGCTCTGCCTGCGCAGACTCAGCCTGCGTCGTCGCTGCCTGCACCGTCGCTGCTTGCGCCGTATCTCCCTTCCTTGTCGCCATTCCCAGGTTTCCTCCGACGCGGTCCCGACGCCGACTAGGCCTTGGCCATCGCGACGACGGCGTCGAATTCCGCCGGGGACACTGGCTGGATCGACAACCGCATTCCCTTGCGAATCACCATCATCTGCTGCAGCGCCGGGTGGGCCTTCATCTCGTCCAGCGGCACAGGCCGCTCAAGCGCCCGATCGCCATCGATATCGACCAGCACCCACCGCGGAGAGTCGACGGTGGCCTTCGGGTCGAAGTATGGGCTCTGCGGGTCGAACTGGGTCGGATCCGGCCGCGGCACGCTGGCGACGCGCCCGAGGCCCGCGACATGGGGCGGCGCGCAGCTCGAGTGGTAGACGAGGACCTCGTCGCCGACGCGCATCAGGTCGCGCATCGTGTTGCGTGACTGGTAGTTACGGATACAGTCCCAGGCCTCGCGGCGACCGGGGCGCGCCATCAGGTCGTCGAAGCTAAAGACGTCTGGCTCCGTCTTCATGAGCCAGCACCTGCGCTCGACCATCCGGCCCTCCTTGTGCCATCGCGGAGCGGTCGCGAGCGACGGCCGCCTTGGCTAGATCGGTGTACTCCTGGCGCAGCCGGGTCGGCAAGGACGACGCGACCCAGACCTCGCCCTGGCGCCGCGGGCCCGATGATGCCCAGCCTAGTGCCTGCGTCCTGCGGCTTGGCGCCACGCCGATGTCGCCATGACCGAGCTCCACCTCGGCGAGCCGGCTGGCCTGGGGAGGCGCAGTTGGCGGGGGGCGCCGGCGACGGGCGCCAAGGCAGCGACCACGGCGGCGACGACCGGGGCCGACTTCAGTTGCCGCACCCTCGACGGAGGGCTACCCTTGGACGCGCTCGGACGAGCAGGAGCCCGCAGGTGGAGAAAACGCGAGACCCCATTCAGCCCGGAGTCGTGCTCGGCGGCCGATACAAGATCGGTCAGGAGCTCGGTCGCGGCGCGATGGCCTTGGTCTTCGCGGCCGAGGACGCGAAGCTCAAGCGAGAGGTCGCGATCAAGATCACGCGGACCGAGACGCTCGACGATCCGACGACGCCGGCGCGGATGCGGCGCGAGGCGCGCACGGTTGGCGGTCTTCGCCACCAACACCTCATTACATTCCACGACTTCGGTGAGCACCTTGGCCGCTTGTACATCGTCATGGAGCGGCTTTATGGCCTGAGCCTGCGTGCAGAGCTCGATCGCGTCGGGCGGATCGCGCCGCGCCGCGCCGCGCGCATCGCCGGCCAGGTCGCTGGCGCGCTCGCCGCTGCCCATGACGTCGGCGTGATCCACCGTGACCTGAAGCCCGACAACGTGTTCCTCATCGAGGGCGCCGAAGACTTCGCCAAGCTGCTCGACTTCTCGGTCGCTAAAGTCCCTGAGAGCCTCTCGACCGGACGCATCTCCGCGACCGGCGCCATTTTTGGCACGCCGCACTACATCGCGCCCGAGCAAGCGATCGGCGATCCGGTCTCGCCACGCTCAGACCTCTATTCGCTCGGCGTCTTGCTGTTCGAGATGATCGCGGGGCGGCCGCCCTTTCAATGCAAGAATGTGATCCAATTGCTGACTGAGCAGTTGACGCGCGATGCCCCCGACGTCCGCACCTTGGCGCCTGAGACGCCCGAGGGCCTCGCCCAGCTCCTGGCCGCCTTGCTGGCGCGCAGCCCCGCCGATCGGCCCCTCAGCTCGCGCGACGTCGAATTTTTGCTGCGGGCTGCGTTCGACCAACACGCTGGACCTACACAAAGCGCCGGCGCCTCGTCTGCGCCGGCAGCGGCGGCCGAAGCGTCGAAGATGGCGTCGGCGCCTCGCGCACCTGGCGCCGTGCGGGTCACGTCGTCGCCGACCGCGTCGTCGCCCCAGACCTCGGCTACGGCGTCGGAGCCCCTGCCGCGGCCCAGATCCATCTCGCTGGCTGTGGCCGCCGTGCGCGTGACTCAGACGTCGGCGCAGGTCGCGGGGGGGCTTGAGCCATCGGCCGGCCAGGACGTCACCACCTCGGGGACCGCCCGGAGCGGCCAGGAGGCGACGCCGCGTCCCTATGCATCGACCGTGCCACGGGTGCCGACGGGCGCTCTGCCTCAGGTCGTGCCGTCGCCCAGCGTCGGGGGCGTACCGCCCGCATCGCGCCGATCCCCAAGCGGCGGTGCAATAGGCGGCCCGGCGGGCCAGAGCGCTGGCCCTGCCCCTGGGCCCAGTCGCGACGATCTCCAGCAACCGCCGACGCGGCGCACGCAGCCGATCTCCGTCCAATCTAGCCGCCGAACGCCCTTCCGGCGCACCCAGCCCGCATGGAGCCGCGCGGACCCGGCGCCCTCCGTCGACAGCGCCGACGCCATCGAGGGGCCCGCAGCCGAATCGCCAGGGTCAGCCGCAGACCCAGACTCAAAGAGCAGCCGCTAGTCGTTCTGCCGCCGCGCCACGCAAGGGGAGGCGGCCGCGCCCTGGGAGGCGAGATGCGCATCTTCACATGGAACGTCAACAGCATCATCGCTAGGCAGCCCTTGCTTGAGCGCCTGCTCGACGCGGAGAGGCCGGACGTCATCGGCTTGCAAGAGCTCAAGACGACAGACGATCGCGTCCCGATGCAGGTGTTTGAGTCCCGCGGCTATCACGTGCTCTGCCACGGCCAGCGGCAATACAATGGCGTGTTGTTGGCCAGCCGGACGCCTTTGCTGACCACCGGTGTCGGGCTAGCAGTGGGTGACGAGGATCAGGCGCGACTCTGCCACGCCACGATCACCACGGCCGCCGGCGACAGCTTCCATGTCGTCAACCTCTACTGCCCACAGGGCGCGACCGCCGACTCCGAGAAGTTCGCCTACAAGCTGCGATTCTATGACGCGCTGCTCGACTGGCTCGGCCCGCTACCCAAGGCGCGCATGATCGTGCTGGGCGACCTCAATATCGCGCCCGAGCCACGAGATATCTGGGATCCGGTCGCCATGGCGGCCGTCCCGTCCTTTCACCCGCTTGAGCATCAGCGCTGGCGAGCGCTGTGCGGCCTCGGCCTCTCAGACGCGGTCGCGTCGCGCGTGGCGCCGGGCACCTACAGTTTTTGGGACTATCGGTCCTTGGCCTTTCCGCGCAATGAGGGCATGCGCATCGACCACATCTTGGTCGGCGATGGCGTCCGCGGCGCCGTGCGCGGCGCTGGTATCCTCCGCTCGTTTCGCAAGAAGATCGACGGAATGTCGGCGTCCGACCATGCCCCGGTCTGGATCGAGATCGATCCCTCGGCGCTCGGCGTCCCGACGCCAGCGTAGCGCCAAACTGCATTGGGGCGCGGCTCTCGGTGGCCGCGGCCGAAACGGGACGCGTCATCCGGCGATGGGACGCCGATTGCCCCATGAACGCCGACGGTCAGAGCCGCGGCCGGTCATCGCAGGTCGCGCCTCTAGGGTGTTGCGGGCGATGTTGGCGTCGCTGTCGCTGGTGGATTAGGTGCGGGCGACGGCAAGCTAGCCGGCGCCGCAGGCCTCGAAGGAGCCATCGGCGCCGTCTGGCCAGCCTCGGCGAGGCCCCGCAGTCGCTCGAGCGCGGCCTGCATGTGGCGGGCCAACGCGGTCTGCAGGCTGCCGCGATAGAAGCCGCCGATCACCCAGGGAAGCGCGCCCTCATCTCGCCAGACCAGTAGGGTCGTGCCAGGGCGCGATCCGGGGCGGTAACTGAGCCCGATCGAACCGTTGACCGACTCCGAGCCGATGGCCGTCGCCAGCCAGACCCCGGCGTCGGGCTCGGCGCGCACGATCTCCACCGCGCCGACGCCGAGGAGGTCTCCGGCGAAGGACATGCGCGCCCCGACGCCGCGCGGCGCCCCCTCGAAGCGGTGCTGCAGAGAAGGATCGGTGCCGCCGTGCCAGTGACTCCAACTCGGCCACCGCCGTAGATCCTCGATCCAGGGATGGATCGCGCTCGGCGGCGCCGCGATCTCCGCTTTGACCTCCACTGACCAGCGGCGGCCGAGCAGCAGGCCGACCACCACGACCGCGGCGACGGTGATGGCGAGGGCGACGCCGATGCGCGCAGGCCAAGGCCCAGAGGCGGTGACAGGATCAGGGGTGCTTTCTTGGGTCGGCTGCATCGCCGTCTCCTCTCAGGGCGCCGGTGCGGCTGCGCCGCGTCGAGCCGACATTTTAGAGCGTGAAGGCGAGCCCATCGACCAGCGCGCCGGGTGTCCGCACGCTTTGGGTCGAGCGCCGCCCATAGGTCGAGGCGTCGGGCAAGGTCTCCGCACGGTCGCCGAGCGCCAGGAGCCCCTCGCCCAGCAGCCGGAACAGGCTGTCGTCAAAGCGCATCACCTGCATCGGGCCAGCGATGGCGCCGTCCCGAACCGCGAACGTGGCGAAGCGCGTCATGCCGGTAGCGCAGGCAGCCGCACGGTCCGACCAATTGAGGTACCAGAGGTTCGAGACGTACACGCCGTCACCCACCGCCTGCAGCGCTTGCGCCGGGTCCAGCGTGCCGGCGGCCAATGTCAGGGCCTCCGGCTCCTCCGCGTCGTTGGCGCCATTGTGCTGCAGCCCGTGCTCGATCGCCGACCGCGGCGACACCAGCGCGCCGGCGTACCGCCCGGCCTTCACCAGCGACACCTGCTCCGGTCGCAAGAAGCCGTCGCCTGAGATGCGCGGCGCGGCGCTGCCGGCGAGCTCTTCGCTGATGTGTACCGCAGGGCTCAGCGCCACCTCGCCAGCCTGTAGGCGCAACAAGGGGCTGGTGCGGGTGTGGAGCTCGCTGCCCGAGAAGCCGCCCCACGACAGCAGGCCAAGGAGCTCAGCCACCGCCGCGGGTTCGAGCCACGCTCGGTAGCGGCCCCGCGGCAGCTCGACGGCAGGCAAGGCTAGAAGGCGAAGCTTGCTTGCGGCCGCGCCGATCGCGCCCTCGAGATCGACCTGCGCCGCGTCAGGGCCCGCGATGGCCGCTTTTACCGCCTTGTCGCCGTGCAAGTAGAGCGAGAAGTCGAGGTGGCAGCGCGGCACTGACTGCCAGGCGTGGCCGCCGCGCGAGCTCGCGAAGCCACGGGCGATGCGACCATCGGCCAGGATCCCCACCAGATCGAGCGGCTGGGCGCCCCCGAGCGCGCGCGCCGCCGCCACGACGCGGCCCATGGCATCTTCGCTGCCGCCGACGCCCAACGTCGAGGCGTCCACTCCTGGATCATCGCGGGCCGGCAGGCGCTCTCCTGCCTCATTCCAGAGCAGGTAGGGGTCGATGGGCAGCGCCGGCAGCAGCGCCCGCAGCTGTCGTAGCGCCCGCAACGCGGCGGTGGGCGCCTCGGGGCCGGCGACATCGACCGTCGCGCTGGCGTGGCGGGCACCGACGATCAATCGCAGCGTCAGCTCGGCTTGATCGACCGCGCCCGCTTGACGCACCGCGCCGCCGGAGAAGCGGCAGAAGAGGCTCTGCTCCGCCGCCCATGACAGCGTGGCGTCTTCGCCTGGCTGCAAGGCGCCGAGCACGGCCTCGCTGACGGCTTCGAATGCGGCGCGTAACGCGCCGGCCGGGCCTGTTGTCATGGTTCCTCTCTCGTCACGCCTGTGGGCTCTAACGGCCTGAGACGGCGTGGATGTGCAGCGCTTAGCCGGCGCCGAAGACCTCGACATCGCGAAACAGGCACGTCGGCGAGGCGTGCCCGACGCGGATGGCCTGATTGGGCTCGCCCTTGCCGCAGAATGGCGTGCCGTACCTGCCGCGCGTCGAGTCGTCGCCAACGCCTATCAAATTGCGCCAGAAGGTGGCGGAGATGCCGCGGTAGTTGGGCTTGCGGACCATCGCGCCGAGGCGGCCATCGATGATCTCCCAGCCGATCTCGCAGCCGAACTGGAACTTGTTGCGCGAGTCGTCGATCGACCACGAGCAGTTGGTCTGCATCCAGACGCCTCGCTCGGTGCGGCCGATCAAGCTGGCGAGGTCCTCGGCGCCGCTCTCGACGTTGAGGTTTGCCATGCGGTCGATGGGCGGGCGGTTCCAGGCGCAGGCGCGGGCGTTGGCGACATAGGGCAGCCCGGCCCGCTGGCCGCTGGCGTAGCTGCCGAGCGGTCGCTGCAACACTCCGTCGCGAATCAGGTAGACGCGTTCGGCCGCCGTCCCCTGGTCATCGTAGCCGTAGCTCGCGAATTCGCCAGCAACGCCAGGATCGAACGTGACCTGCAGCAGCGGAGAGCCATAGCGATAGCTGCCGAACATGTCGGCCCGCACGAAGCTCGTACCGGCGTAGTTGCGCTCGTCGCCTAGGATGCGGTCGAGCTCGAGCGGGTGGCCGATGGACTCATGAATCTGCAGCGTCATCTGGTCGGGGTGCAGCAGTAGGTCGCAGGTCGAGGTCGGGCAGGGCGCGGCGTCGAGCAGCGCCATGGCCTCGCCGCCGATGCGGTCTGCCTCGGCGCGCAGATCGATGTCGTCGAGCAGCTCCCAGCCCCCTTGGCGGCACAAGCCACGCCCCGCCAAAGTGCGGCGGACGGTGTCCGTACCGCGGTTGGCGGTGGCCTCGAGATCCGGGACCAGCAGCTCAAATTGCTGCGTGACAGCGCCGCCATCGGCGTCGACGAGCAGGGTCCGGTGCCGGGTTGTCCACAGCGAGGCCCCGCGATCGACGATGGCGCTACCGGCGGCGAGCGACTTGTCGGCGGCGTGCAGCAGGTCGAGCGTGGCGGCGATGTCGCTTTGCGCCCAGCTGCGCTCACAAGGCCCCGACCAGGCGCCGCCCCGCGGCAACGCCAGCGGCCTCGGCGTCGCTAGCTGCGGCAGAGCGGCGCAGCGCTTGGCGATCACCAATGCACGCGTGATCGCGTCACGGAGACCAGCGTCGGACACGTCGGCGCTGGCCGCATAGCCGGTCCCGCCCGCCGCCCACACCGTCACCATGGCGCCCCGCTGGCTGGCGAGCGACGCTGGCTGCACGACGCCCCGCCGAACGCCCCACACCTGGCTCTCCTCTTCGACCAGGCGCAGCTGCGCCGCGTCCACGCCGGCCGGCAGCAGCTCGCGCCAGCGCCGCCCGAGCGCCAGGGCATCTGCGGCGCCTGCGCCCCTCGCGCTAGGGGTCGGCTCAAGATCCAGCGCGGCGCCATGCTGCCGCCTGGCAGCTCGGTCGCGGCGTGTCCCAGCTCCGTCTGTCATCGCCCGGTCTGTCATCGCCCCGTCTGTCATCGCCGCAGCTCCTCGCCGGCCTGGGTCGCTCAGGGCTTGGGCCCGCAAAAGATCTCCCCATCATAGCCAAAGCGCACGGCCCACGGGGTGATGTCCTTGGGCCCGTCGATTGCATCGCCGACGGCTAGGCCGCCAGCGCCTGGGCCGCTCACCGCCGTCGAGCCCGACACTGCCCGGAAGAGGGAGCTGTTGCCGTTGACGACGGCCCGCGCCCATCGCAGCTTGCCGACGCTGTCGAATGCGCGCAGGACACCGACCGCTGCCACGGTCTGGCCGCCCATCAATGGCGCCTGCATCCCCACGGCGACGACGCCGGTGCCGAGCGGCGCTACCGCCAAGTGCTCGCCGATGCCGCCGCTCTCATCGAGCCACTGCCAGGCCACGTTGCCCGAGGAGGTGTGCACCGCGATGACGACCGCCTGCAGCGAGGGCTGAGGCTGCTCGACCTCTCGGCGACCGACCGCGACGGCGAGCTTGGCCGCGACGGCATGGGCAGCTCCATGAAACACGCGGCCCAGCGTCGCCTCGCCGCTCAGGATCCACTCGGCGGTTTGTGGCGCCGACTTGCCTTTGACGTTCTTCATGCGCATGAGCAGCCCGCGCGGCCCCGTCGCCGTGACCCGGTAGCCTCCGACCAGCCAGTCGCTGCCATCGAGGGCCTGAATGGCCTTGAATTGGGCGCCGGCGAGCGCGCCGCCCGGTTCGGTCAAGGCGCCGAAGCCGCCGCTGGCGGTGGCCTTGCCGTTGCCATCCAGCTCGACCACCCAAGGCGTCGCCGCAAAGTCGGCCGCTTTGCCGATCGCCAGCCAACGGTCCTGGCCGGCGTTGGGCGCGACCGCGACCATCGCGGCGGCTTGCTTGGCATCGACGAACGTCCAGATTGGCCCCTGGGTGCCCCATCGCGTCACCACGCCAAAGCCACCGGCGGGCGCCCACCCGACGAGCACCGCGCCGCCATCAGCAGGGGCCGCGCCCGTGATCTCAACGGTCTCCGCAGCGACTGTCTTACTCAAGCTGCCAGCGACGCTGCCGTCGCTGGCGATGGACACGCCGCGGACAAGTTGGGCGATGCTCAGCATGTCGTCGACGGGGTGAAAGGCGAGCCAATCCGCTCCATGGGTGACCACCGCCGTGAAGCCACTGGCCTTCAGCGTCGGCGGCGCGGGATAGCGCTTGCTCCACGTCGAACAAGCGCCGCAGCTGCCGGCGCTACAGGTGGTGTTGACCTTGCCGCAGGGCGCTCCCTGATTGGCGCTCGTGTAGGAGCACTTGACCCCTAGCAGCTCGGCGTCGGTCGTGCATGGGTTGAGGTCATCGCACACGGAGGCCGGCGGCGCCGTGCTGGGCAGGCATTGGCCGCCGCTGCAGATGTCGCCGATCGTCTTGTCGTCGCCGTCCTCGCACGGTGTACCGTCGGTGGCGGTCGTCGGCTTGGGCACACAGGCACCAGTCGAAGGTTGGCATTGTGCGGGGCTGCAGGGGTCCACGCCTGGCTGGCAGGTGACCTCGCTCTGAGGCTTCACCGCGCATTGACCGAGCGCGCAGTGCCAAGCGCCGTTGCACAGGTTGTTGTCGTCGAGCGCTTGGCAGTCGGCGTCGACCTTGCAACCGCACAGCTTGGCGCCGGGCTTGCAGCTGCCCTGGGTGCAGCTATCGCCGACGGTGCAGGCATCACCGTCGTCGCAGAGATACGGGCCGGGCAGCAGCTTGCAGGCGCCGGCGCTGCAGGTGTTGTGGACGCAGGCCGTGTCCTTGCTCGGATCGCAGAGAACGACCGAGCCGGGCTTCGGCTTGCAGGCAAAGGGCGCCGCAGCCTTGTCGCAGAACAAGACGCCGTTGCAGAGGTCGCCGTCGTCTTTGGCCTGGCAATCGGCGTCAGAGCCGCAGGCGCAGACGAGGGTGCCGGGCTTACAGACGCCGCCGACGCAGGCGTCGCCGCTGGTGCAGGCGTCGCCGTCGGCGTTGCAGGCAGTACCGCCACCCGCCTTCTGCAGCGAGCAAGCGCCGGTGTTGGAGGCACAGGCCGCGACCAAGCAGCCCCCAGCCGGCGGCGCCGGGCAGGTCACGATGGTCGCCGGGTTGACCTGACAGACAAACGGCAGCGCCGACTTGTTGCAGAACAGCGTGCCGTTGCAGACCGAGGCGTCCTCGTGCGGCGCGCAGTCGGCGGCCTGCTGGCAAGCGCAGACGTTGGCGCCGGCGATGCACGCACCGCCCAGGCAGGCGTCGATAGCGGTACACGCGAAGCCGTCAGCGTCACAGGGCGCGCCGGCGGGCAGCGGCACCGTCTTGCAAGCGCCCGTCTGCGGTTGACAGGCGTTCGTGGTGCAGGGGGCGAGATCGTCCGGGCAAGAGACCTTGGTCTTCGCGTTGACCTTGCAGACGAAGGGCAGGGCGCCCTTGTCGCAGAACAGGCTGCCGTTGCAGACGTCACCGTCCTCGAAGGCGCCGCAGTCGCTGTCTGCCTCGCAGGCGCAGACGTTCGGTCCGGCCACACAGGAGCCGCCACCGCAGGCGTCGCCGACCGTGCAGACCTCGCCGTCCTGGCATGGAGTCCCTTTCGGCGCGGGGGTCTGCTTGCAGGCGCCATCACCGGCGTCACAAGCGAGCGTCTGGCACGGCTCGAGCGACGACGCCGGGCACTTGATCACGCTGGCCGGGTTGACCTTGCAGCCCGCTTTGCCAGGCGTGGTGTCGCAGTAGAGCTTGCCGTTGCAGGCGTCGCCGTCTTCGAGCGCCTTGCAGTCGGCGTCCACTTTGCATGGACAGGTGTTGGCGCCCGGCTGGCAGACGCCCTGCAGGCACGCATCGCCGACGCTGCAGGAGTCGCCATCGCTGCAGGTCACACCGGTCGCTAACGCGACGCTGGCACAGGCGCCGCTCTCGGGCAGGCAGGCCACCTGTAGACAGTCGCCGCCGTCGTCGTCGGCGACGCACTGCACGACCGTCGCGGGGTTGGTCTGGCAGAGGTAGGGAAAGGAGTTGGTGTCGCAGTATAGCGTGCCGTTGCAGACGTTGTTGTCGTCCTGGGCGGCGCAGTCGGCGTCGCTCTGGCAGGCGCACTGCGGCTTGCCGCCTTTGCAACTGCCTGCCAGGCAGGCCTCGCCCTTCGTGCAGGGTTGGCCGTCGTCGCAGGCGCTGCCATCTGGCGCAGGCCCTGCAGCGCAGGCGCCGGTCTTCGGGTCGCAGGAGTTCTGCTGACAAGGCGCGCCGCTGTCGACGCAGGTGACCACGGTCCCAGGGTGCACCGCGCACTGCGGCGTAGGGCCGGACAGGTCGCAGTAGGGCACCCCATTGCAGGGGTCCTTGTCGTCGAGTGCCGTGCAGTCACTGGCGAGCTGGCAAGGGCATGTCGTCGGCCCGCCCTGGCACTCGCCGCCAAGGCAACGATCGGCGAGGCCGCAGCCGTCGCCGTCGTCGCAGGTGGTGCCGTCGACGCGCGGCGCCACGACGCACAGCCCGCTGACGCAGGACGCCTCTTGGCAGGGGCCCTGCGCCAATGCGGCACAGTCGGCCGCGGCAGCGCAGGCCGCCCTTGAGGCGTCGCTGGCGTCAGGCTCGCCGAGGTCGTGGGCGCCCCCGTCGGCGGCGTCGGCTGCACCCGCGTCTGCCGCGACGTCGTTAGCTACCGTGTCCGCCGCGGCAGCGTCGCCAGCGATGGCGTCGGTCACCAGGGCATCGATCGCGGCGTTGCCTCGTGTCTCATTGCGCACGAAGTCATCGCCGCAGCCAGAGGCCGCGACGCTGAACGCCGCCGCAAAGGCCACGAGCAGCGCGGTGCCCATCGCCGGGCCGGCACCATTCGCTCGCGCCCAGGCCGGCGCCTCGTCCCACCGCGTCTGCCACATCGTCGCCTCACTTAGGTCCGCCAGCGTAACACACTTGCGTCGTCCGCACCCCCAGGCGACCGCAGCGCCGCGGGCCTGTCGGGCGGCGTACCCCGCCTCACGCCGCCCATCTCCCGCCGGTCGCCTCTCTCGCCTTGGCCTTGTTGTATTTCGGCGTCGCGCAGCGCTGGTCGCCCGCGACGTCGCTGGAGCGCCCGCACCGCCGGGCCCTCGCTGCTGTCGCCGCCGAGCCCGAACCCGCTCCAGCGTCAGGGGGCATTGGCCGATACGCCAGGCAAGACAAATTACCACAGCTATGGCAGCGTCCCGCCGCCGCAACGCAGCGGCTGATCCTGCGGAGGGCCCAATGGCCGCCGGCGCTCCAGCGCAACCCCAAGCCACGACGCGACTTCCTTTTGCGGATATCGCAGCCTCGCATCGCAAGCGCATGGCAGACGACGGCGCGCCAGAGGTGGCGATCCACGCCTTCCTGCGTGCCCTGCGCTATGTCGCCGACGGCTCCGATGGCTGCATCCGTGAAGCCACGCTGGCCGATATCGGCGTGCTCCCCACGGCGGACGAGCTGCAGGCCGACGCCGCGCGCTGGTCCGCGCTTGGCCTAGCGGCGCTCGACCGCGTCGCCGTGCTCAAGCTCAACGGTGGGCTCGGCACCACCATGGGCATGCGCGGTCCGAAGAGCCTCGTCGAGATCCGCGATGGCCGCTGTTTCCTCGACCTTGTGGCCGAGCAGGTGCTCGCCCTTCGTGGCCGTTCGCGACGCAGAATTCCATTGATCTTCATGGACTCGTTCCGAACCCAGGCACAAACCCTGACCCACTTGCAACGTCACTTCGACCTGAATGTCGGGCTGCCGCTCGACTTCTTGCAGCATCGCGTGCCCAAGGTGCTAGCAGACAGCCTGCTTCCGGTGTCGCTCGACATCCCCGGCGTCGATCCAGAGCTGTGCTGGTGCCCGCCGGGCCATGGCGATCTCTACCCGGCGCTGGTCTCAAGCGGCCTGCTCGCCAAGCTGCGAGCGGACGGCGTCGAGTGGTTGTTCTGTTCCAACGTCGACAACCTCGGCGCCACGCTCGATCTCGCCATCTTCGGCTACGTCACTCAGTGCGGCGCCCCCTTGGTCATGGAGGTCGCCCAACGCACCGCCGCCGACCGCAAGGGCGGCCACCTTGGCCGCGCAACAGACGGCGGACTCTTGCTGCGGGAGTCTGCGCAGTGCGCGGCGGAGGATCGCGACGCCTTTGCCGATCTCGATCGTCATCGCTACTTCAACACCAACACCCTCTGGCTCCACCTGCCCACGCTCGCGACCGCGCTGGCTGCACACGGCGGTAGCCTCGACCTGCCGGTCATCGTCAACCGGAAACGCCTCGACCCCAACGAAGCGAGGTCGCCCGCCGCCATCCAGCTCGAGTCGGCCATGGGCGCGGCCATCGCCGTGTTGCCAGGGGCGGCGGCGCTTGCAGTGCCGCGGTCGCGCTTCGCCCCGGTCAAGTCCGCCGCCGACCTCTTGGCGCTGCGCTCCGATCGCTTCGAGATCGCCGCGGACGCCACGCTGCAGGTCTGCGGCGACGGCCCGGTGCCGACAATCGACCTCGACGAGCGGCACTACCGCACCGTCGATGACCTCGCGCTGCGGTTCCCCCACGGCGTGCCGTCGATGCGAGAGCTGCTGCGCCTCCGACTGCGCGGCGACGTCCGCTTCGGCGCGGGCGTCACCCTGCGCGGCGAGGTCGATCTGGCCGCACCGGACGGCGAGATCCGCTGGATCAGCGCTGGTGCGGTAATCAGCGATCGCGACACGTAACCGCCCTCGGCTGGCAGTATCCTGATGTTCATACGGTTTTCTCTGCCCGTCGCGCAATTGCATGACAGCGCCGGCCGACGCGATCCTGAGGCGTGACGCGGTGCGCGGCACTGATTCAGAGCGGAGAGCCTCCTCTGTGCTTGCCCTGTCGCGATCGGCTCCCTAGATTCCGCCTCGCGTGCAGCCTTAGAATCATCCCGCCTGCACACCGGAGGATCGCACCATGACCAAGAAGGAAATGTCGGCCAAGTTGGCCAAGAAGTCCGGACTCTCCCAGGCCAAGGCGCTCGAGGTGATCAACACGATCTTCTCGACCGATGACGGCGAGGGCATCATCGCCATCGAACTCGCCGCTGGCCGAAAGGTGAGCTTGCCCGGCTTCGGCACCTTCTCCACCCGCAAGACCAAGGCACGCGAGGGCCGCAACCCGGCCAACGGTGACGCGCTCACGATCGCTGCTCGCACCGTCGCGACCTTCAAGGCCGGCAAGGGCCTCAAGGCCCGGGTATACAAGTAGCGTTTGGACAGCACGGGCGGCGCCCAGCTTGGGCGCCCGCCTCGTGCAGCATTGGGGCCCATGACCGAAAGGTCTGGGCCTCGGCGCTTTTTGGGTGCAAGCGTCGCCGATGCTCACCCCCCTCTGGCCCCGGTCCGTGCCGCGCCTCCGAATCGACCGCGGCTCCCCCGCGTCTGCACGGGGGCGGGAATTGGCTCCCACCGCCGCTGCCGGCTAGGATGGCAGCGGCGCGGTTGGAGTAGGCGCCGTAGAGGGAGGCAGCGATGAGAGTGCATTGCGCGACTTGGCGCCAGCTGGTGACGCCGGCGCTCGTGCTGTGCTGGGTCGCGCTGCCGTCCTCGGGCCACGCCAAGCCCGCCGCCGCCGCCCGCAAAGGCGCCGAGCCGCCAGAGCCGCCCGCCGCGCCCACGGACGACAAGAGCCCGGCGCGCCAGCCGCCGGCCCAGCCAGCTCCACGCGACGCAGCGCCCACGCCCAGCGCGCCCCCAGCGCCCGCCGACGCCTTGCCGGTTGCCCTTCCCACCGCGCCCAAGGCCGCGTCGACGCCACAGTGCGACGCACCGGCGCGACCACAGAGCGTCGCCGACTCCGCGCCCATCAAGCGCTGCCCGCGTCACGCGCTCGAGTCCGGCTGCGCGCTCGAGGACGGCCGCCAGCACGGCGCCTGGACTGTCTGGAACCCCGACCATGCCTGCGCGCTGCCCCTCCGCACCGAGACCTTCGTCGAGGGACGCCGCGACGGGCTGGCGGCGGTGTGGCGTGCCCACTGCCCGGTCGACGCCAAGGGGATGAAGCTGCCCTGCGAGGCCCGCCTCGCCGAACGCGGCGCGCTGTTGGGCGGCACACGCGAGGGGACCTGGCAGATTTTCGACGACGCCGGACAGCTCTTCGAGCAGGGCGCCTACCTGCGCGGGCGCCGCCAGGGCCCGTGGCTGCGGATGGCGGGCGGCAAGACCGCGGAGATCGTGTGCTTTCGCCGTGAACAGATCGCTTGGCGCGCTGCGCCGGACGCCGAGGCGGCTCAGCAGCCCTGCCCAATGGCAATTGACGAGGGCGACGGAACGCAGGCGGTGACGGAGGCGCAGCAACAGGCGTCGCGTTTCGTCGGGCTCGCCCAGCGCTCGACCAACCTGGACCTGCGGGTGCGCTACTTGCGCAAGGCTGTCGATCTGGATCCCAACAACGCCGGCTATCGAAAGCTACTCGGCGAGGCCGAGGCCCAGCTGCAGGAGCGCCAGCGAGCGGCACCCAAGGGCAACGGTGGCGCTGAGGGCGCTACGCCGCCAGCCGGCCAGGGCGGCGCTCCACCGCAGGGTGGGGCGGGAGTTGGGACACGGCAGGACGGGCAGGGTGGCGGGCAGGGGGCGAGCCACGCGGATGGCAATTGATCTCGCCGCCGCCCTCTTGCTGCTGATTGGGGTCGTCCACGGCTGGCGCAGCGGCATGATGGCGCAGGTGCTCGGCGCCTTGACGCTGCTCGCCGTGTGGCTGCTGGCGCCCCGCATCGTGCCGCCGCTGCGGGCTTGGCTGCTCGCCCACGGCCAGAGCCCCGGCGTCGGTCTCGAATTCGGCTGCCTGGGCGCCGCGGTAGCCCTCGTCTTGCTTGCGGCCTTTCTCATCATCAGCGTCGTCCCGGCCGCGATCCGCAGCTGGAGCGAGCGCGCTGCGGGCATCGATCGAGGCCTCGGCGCCCTGCTCGGCGCCCTGCGTGCTCTGCTGCTGCTCTGGCTGCTGCTGGCCACGACGGCGTGGGCCGAGCCGGTGCTGGTCCGCCAGGTCCCCGACCTCCGCGCCCCGCTGCGCGACAGCCACGCGATCGCCACCGCTCGCACCTACAACGTATGGCGCCTCGTCGAGCTAGACGCGCTGCAGTCGCTGCGATTGCGGCTGGCGCGCGGCTGGCAACCCGACGAGCGGGCGCCGATGGCGCTGCGGGTGGTCATGGCCGACGCTCGCCTCCAAGGGGCAGCCCGCGCGGGGGATCTGCGTGAGCTGCTCGCCGACCGCCGCGTCGCCGCCTTGCTCGCCGATCGTGCGTTCGCCGCGTGGCTACGCGGAGCCGACGACGCGGACAGCGCGCCGCCCGTCCCAACGTCACCGCCGACGCCACCGCGCGCCACAGAAGGCAGCCCCGCCAGTGGCTTAGAGCCCTAGCGCTTGTGATAGCCGCGCGCGGCGTGGTAGTGGGGGCCGCAATTGTCGCGCCTGAGCCTTGGGCGTTGGCGCCAGCGGAATACCGGAGCTTCATGGACAGCGCGGTTAGCAGCCACCCGGCCCAGCACCAGAGCGTCACGTTCGAGCGTGACTGCAACGCGGTGATCATCCCGGACGGCTTCCACGTCAAGGTGCCGCAGGGCAGCGAGGGCACCATCATGCAGGTGCTCGGCGGCCACTACACGGTCCGCGTCGACACCGGCTACCTGGTGCGCGTCGAGGGCGTCGACGCTGACGCCATCGGCCACCAAGTCGATCCGGCGCTGCTCGGCGATCCAGACGGCGAGATCGACGAGGAGCGGGTGCTCGAGGTGCTCTCGACCTGCTACGACCCCGAGATCCCTGTCAATATCGTTGAGCTTGGGCTGATCTACGGCATCGACATCGAGGACGCGGCCAGCGGCGCAGACGAGGGCGGCGGCGCAGACGGCGTGCGCGTCAAGGTGCAGATGACGCTGACCGCGCCAGGCTGCGGCATGGGTCAGGTGCTCCAGGACGACATCCACCGCAAACTCGGGCGCTTGACCGGCGTCGCCGAGGTGGCGGTCGACCTCGTCTTCGATCCACCTTGGTCGATGGAGAAGATGAGCGAGGCAGCGCGGCTCGAGCTCGGGATGATGTAACGCCCGCGGCTGTTCGACCGCCAAACGGCGCCGTCAAACCCATCGAGCGGCGCGACCCACCCCGTTGAGCGCCGCGACTGGCTCGCTTCCTTTGGAGAGCCGCCTCGGCCCCACGATTCGGCCGGCGTCGATGAGACGAGCGGCCCGCCCTTGGCGTCGCGCTGTCGTGACAAACGACCGAGCTGGGCGCCCCGCTCCACCGCCATGACGCGACAGGGAGCGGGACGCCGGCGCCCGGGTCGCGCCGCTCAGCGCACGAATACGCCGTGGCTGTTCCAATCGTGGGTGGAGCTGTTGCCGTTGCCCCACCAGTGCGCGTTGATCGACTTGGCGTTGTTGCCGGCGTCGCAGTTGCCATAGCAAGAGCCCACGGCGAAGTCGGTGAGGCAGCGAGTCTTCAGGAAGTTTTGGTAGCCGTAGTACACAGTGCCGTCCCAAGCTTCCCAATCGAAGGTCGAGCTGCCAAGGACGCCGCCAGCGTGACCGGCGACCATGTTGTGGCCGACGATGCCGCCGTGGTTCTGGCTCCAGTCCGCCGTGAAGAAGCCGTACTGGTTGGCGGCGCACTCGCGGTGGTAGCGGTTCTCGCCGTTGTAGTCCAGGTTCTCGACGGCGCCGAACAGGCGGTTTTTCGTCATGATTCGCGTGCCGGCTTGGACGACGGTCCACATGCTCTGGAACTGGTCGCGGTGGCCCCACGCCAAGTTCCGCCACGACTTGTTGAGCGACCGGATCATGACGTCGGTAAAGGGCACCTTGTCGTAGCTCTCGCACAGGGCGTTCTCGTCCTTGACGGTCTTGCAGTCCTGCCCGTTGAACGGCGTCTTGTTGCGCCACTGCGCGGTGTTGGAGCGGTTGAGCGCCGGATCGTTGCCCTTGACCTTGACCACGAGCGTCCAGCCGCCGCCGCCCGTCTCCTGGTCGCAATAGACCTGGTAGGGCGCACCGCTGCCGGCGCCGTCGGGATCGACCCAGTAGGTGCCGCTCTTGACGCCAGGCGCCCTGTCCTTGATGGCCTTGCAGCTCGTGCCGGCGGTCTCCTTGGCGTCGCCGATCACCTCCGGCCACCACTTGCTGCCATCACAGACCTGGATCGCTGACAGCGCCGTGCTGTAGCGGATGGCGCCCTTGGCGAAGGTGTCGCAGGGCGCCGTGTCGGTGCCGAGCACGAGATTGCCGCCCACGCCGACCTTCTTCGTCGACAGCGTCTGAATGGCGATGCTCCAGTCGGCAATGACGCCGTCCGTCTTGGTCGTCAGGTCGCAGAGGGCGTCGTTGCCTGGGGCCTGCTTGACACAGTAGCTGGTGTCCTTGGCCTTCAGGTTCCAGATACCCTTGGGGTTCTTGCCAATCCACTGGGCGAGGTCGCCGGCCTGGAACTTGGCGTCGGTGGGGAACGTCACCTTGTAGGCCTTGGCGTCCTTGACGCCGCAGGGATCGCACACGGTATAGCCGACCTTCTTGTCGTCGGGCGGCAACAGCACGAGCGCCAGCGAGCTGAGGTCGGTGTTGGCGACCTGGACCGTGATCGCGAGAGACTGCGCCACGCCGATGTCGGGAAAGTCGATGTCGCTGATGCCCTCGGCGCCGGTGTTGTCCGGAATGGGGGCGTTCTTGGTCTTGGCGGCGATGACATCCTTGAACTGGTTGAAGAGCAGCCCGTTGCTGATCTCGTCGATGCCGTCTTTGGGCAGGCCGCTCGGGTCCATCGCCTGGGCGCAGAGCAGGGTGCCATCGGCGTTGATGCCCTTGACCACTTCGCCGGCGACCTTGCAGGAGCCCGCGGGCGTCTTGATGCCGGTGAGCTTGCTGCCGTCGCCGAGGAAGCTGGTCGCTGTCACAGTCTTGGCCACCACGTCGCCCGTGAAGGTCCCGTTGGCGGCCTTGATGGAGCTACCGCCGAGGTCGAGATCGCCATCGAACTTGAGCTCTGCGACGCTGACACAGGCGGTACAGTCGACGTCCACCGCCGGGCCACCCTTCGTCGAGCTACCGGCGTAGTTGAAGCCCAGCTTGGCCGCAGCCACTGAGCCGTTGGCGATGTGGTCCGAGCCGATGCACCCAGAGCAAGCGACGCCGTTGGCCCACGCCGCGCGCAGGGCAAACACCGACGCATGCAAGGCCTTGCGCTCGAGCTCCGGGTCCGATCCCACCTGCACGCCGAGCCAGGCGCCGCCAGCCGGCAGCTTGGCCGGGTCGATCTTGCTCGTCGCGCCCAGCACGGCCGCGAAGCGACCGCCGCTGATCGCGACCTCTGTCGGGCCCTCGGACCAGAGCGTCGCGCCGCCGCTGGCCGCGTCGTAGAGCGAGAACTTGACGCTGTATTTGCCGTCCGCCGCCGGCGATCCGCCGGTCGAGGTCAACGCGCCTTCGACCTGCAGCGTGTCCGGCGCCGCTGTCGCGAGGGCGGGCGCCAACACCGCCGCAGCCAAGAAGCCACACCCCAATGCCGTTCGCCACCAAGTGACCGACGCGCTCCCCAATCCCCTTGCTGCCTTGCACATGACGAGCCCCCCTGGAAATGCCCTCTGACATGCGCCGTCGCCGGCCGAAAGGCCGCGCGTTGACGCACTACCACCTGAACAGTAGCGAGCGGAACCCCCGCAATGCAAGGCGGAGCTTGTCGGATCGCTGGATCTCCGGCACCTTTGTCGGCCCGGTCGCGGGGCGGCGTCTTTGGGCCGCGACGTGCAGGAGCTCGAACATGATCCGCGTAGTCTTGGTGCGCCTCGCGCCCCGCAGCGGGCCCTCGCGCCCCCGTCTGCTGGCGGCGCTGTGCCTCGCGGCGGCGCTGACGTCGGCGCCGCTGGTCGAGGAGGCCCGCGCCGCCGACGCGATTGAGTGGGGCACGACGGTGCCGTGGCTGCCCTTTGACAACGCTGTCGCGCGGGCAAAGGCAGAAGGCAAGGCGATCGGTGTCGTCGTCTATGCGGACTGGTGCCCCAAGTGCAGGTCGTTGGCGCCGGCGTTCTCCAGCGGACCTGTCGTCGCCGCGTCGTCCAAGGTCCTCTGGGTGCTGCAGAACCACGATGAGCAGCCGGCTTGGCTCCAGGAGCGGTTCGCTAGCTACGGCAACTACGTCCCTCGCATTTTCTTCCTGCGGCCCGATGGCACGATGGACCCCGAGATCCAGAGCGGACATGCCCGGTTTCCTTACTTCTACCTCGCCGCCAAGCCAGAGTCGCTCGTCGCCAGCATCGACCGCGCCGCGCTCGCCGCCGGCCCGGCCCAGCCCGCCCCGCCGCAGCCGCCTGCCGCAGTCGCGTCGGCAGTCGCTTCCGCCACTGAGTCGGCGACCTCTGGGCCCGCAGCTGCCGCCGCGGCCGCGAGCGCTGCGCCGGCGCCCAGCTGGCTGCGCGAGCATGGAGCTCTGCTGCTCCTCGCCGCGCTGGCCGTCGTCGCCGCAGTCTGGGCGGTCCGCACCGGCAGCGAGAAGGCATGAGCGGCGGCCCCTCCCCGGCGCCTTGGCTCGACCTGCGGCCAAGCCAGCTGCAGCGGCATCCCGCCGATGGCTGGGTGTTGCCGGATCCGATGCCGTTGGGCGCCTGGACAAGCCGATCGCTCGCAGGGGTCATCCGCGCCATGTTGCCCATCGGCGCCGCTGGCGCACCCGTCGACGCCGCGACGCAGGCCGAGGTCGACCTCGCCGTGCGCGTGACCTTGCGCTGTATGCAGCCACCGCTAGCGCGCGGGCTGATGCTGCTCTTCGTGCTGCTGGATCTGGCGCCCATGTGGGCAGCTGTCTGGCGCCCTCGCCTCGGGGGGCTCCGGCGGCTCTGTGCGACCGATGGCCCAGGCGCCGAGGCCCGGTCGCAGCGCGACGCCGAGCTCCTGGAGGCGCTCAGCCATTGCGGGTGGGGCGCCCTACGCGACGCCGTCACCGCGGCCCGCGCAGCGATCCTGACGGCCTACTACGATCTGCCGCAGGTGCAGCGCGCGATAGGCCACGATCCGCTGCCGCACCTGCGGGACCGCATCGCGCTTCGCCAACGCTTGCTCCAAGGGGGAGTGGGCGGCCCGGCGGATCACCTTTCACCGAGCGCGACAGAGGTGGCTGCGTGGGGCCGCCGTTGAGCCTGGGCCGTGGCGTCGGCGATGAGCCGCACAGGCACGCGTCAGCGTCTGGCGCGACGGGTGGGTCGGCGTCGGCTGCGGCGGGGTCGCCGGCGCGGCGTCTGCCAGCGGCCGACCAGCTGCGCGCCGGACCAGATCACCGCGACGGCGATGTGCATCACTGCGACGTCGTCGTCATCGGCACTGGCGCCGGCGGGGCCGCGGCGGGCGCGACCCTGGCGGAGGCCGGACTCGACGTCATCTTCGTCGAGGAGGGCGCGTGGCACCCGACCTCCAGCTTCTCGCCCTGGCTGTCTGAGACGCTGCCGCGCCTGTACCGCGACGCCGGCACGACGCTCCTGTACGGGCGCTCGACCTTCCTCGCTGCCGAGGGGAGGTGCGTCGGCGGCAGCACTGTCATCAACGGTGGCATGTGCTGGCGCCCGCCGGCTTCGGTCCTCGCCGAGTGGGCGGCGCGCATCGGCCCGGACTTCGGCGAGGCGGGCCTCGACCCGCTTTTTGCCCGCGCCGAGCGTGACCTGTCGGCGAGGCCGCAGGATCCTTGGTCGGTGGGCGGGGACAACCGCCTGATGGCGCAGGGCGCCGAGCGTCTGGGCTGGCGACACGACCGCAATCACCGCAACCATGACCACTGCGTCGGCGCCAACACCTGCATCCTCGGCTGCGTGACCGGCGCCAAGCAATCGACGCTGGTCAGCTACATGCCGCGCGCCATGGCGGCGGGGGCGCGCGCCCTGACCGAGCTGCGCGTCGACGGACTGTGCATCGAGGGAGGCCGTTGTGTCGGCGTCCGGGGGGCGGCGGTCGATCGGCGGACGCTGCAGTCTTCGGCGCGCGTAGAGGTGCGGGCGCGGGCGGTCGTGGTCGCGTGCGGTGCAATTCAGTCGGCGCTCCTGCTGCTGCGTCATGGCGTAGGGCGGCCTTCGGGCCAGCTTGGGCGCAATTTCGTGACCCACCCCAACGCCAAAGTCCTCGCGGTCTACCCCGACCCCGTCCGCGCCTGGCAGGGCGTGTCCCAGTGGGGGCAGGTGCGTGAATTCCACGAGCAGGGCATCGTCTTGGCCGAGAATATGGGCCCGCCCGGCATCATCGCCGCCGCGGTCCCTCGGCTCGGTCGCGCGGCCTGGGCGGCCATGCAGCAGTACGACCACATGATCCTCTCTGGGGTGCTCGTCGAAGACACGTCGAGCGGGCGCGTCCGCCGCGGTCCCTTCGGGCTGTCCTGGCCGAGCTACTCGATTACCGACCGAGATCTGGCGCAATTCCTCACCGCGATGCGTCGCCTCTGCGAGCTACACTTCGAGATGGGCGCCGAGCGCATGTACCTGTCGATCTCCGGCGTCGACGAGATCCGTCACCCTGATCAGCTGCGGCAGCTGACCCCAGATCGCATCCGCATCAGCCAGATGGAGCTCTTCACGCCCCACCTGATGGGCACAGTTCGCCTCGGCGCGGACCCTCGGACCTCGGTGGTCGACGCGGCTGGCGCGCTGTGGGATCTGCCTGGATGCTATGTCGCCGACGCCAGCCTGTTCCCGACCCCCATCGGGGTCAACCCGCAGATCACCATCACGGCGCTCGCGTTGCGGGTCGCTGACCGCCTCGCGGAGACGCTCCGCCTTGCGACCGGGCGAGCTCCGCGCTCTTCGCCGGTGGCCCGTTCAAGCTCGGTGCCGGCATGAGCGACGCTGAGGCCGCGCCCGAGCTGGTGAGTCACGACGAGCAGCACTTCGGGCCGTGGCGGCTGCTCCGTCGCATCGGCGAGGGCGGCTTCGCCGACGTGTTCCTGGCCGAGCGGGAAGACGATCCCACCCACCACAAGACGGTCCTCAAGCGCCTGCACCCGCACCTGTGCGATCAGGCCGAGATGGTCGACATGTTCGAGACCGAGGCCAAGGTCCTTGGTGAGCTCGATCACCCCGGCATCGTGCGCTTCTACAACCTCGAGCGCGGCGCCGGCGGCCGGCTGGCCATGGTCATGGAGTGGGTTCCGGGCTTAGATTTGGCCCAGGTCTTCGACCACGCGCTGACGATTGGCGCCGCGATCCCGCTGTCCTGCGCGGTGCAGCTGGTCGTCGACGTCGCCGTCGCGCTGCACAACGCCCACGAACGCCTGGAACGGGACGGCGACGCCGAGCTGCAGATCGTCCACCGCGACATCAAGCCCGACAACCTGCTGGTCGACCGCACCGGCCAGGTCAAGCTCATCGACTTTGGTTGCGCCAAGGCGACGCTGCAGACCCACTTGACGCGGCCGGGTATCCGCAAGGGCACGTTGGAGTACATGTCGCCGGAGCGGTGCCTCGGCCGCAAAGTGGATCGCCGCACCGACGTGTTCTCGCTCGGCGTCGTGCTCTATGAGCTGGTCACGATGACGCGCATGTACGCCGACACTTCGGACGCCCGCGTGATGGAGCGCATCGTCCACGAGGTAGCGAGACCGCCGTCGTGGCAAGACCACCGGATCAACGCCAGCCTCGACTTGGCGATCCTTCGCGCCCTCGAGAAGCGACCCGAAGACCGCTACGGCACCGCGGCCGAGATGGCGAGGGCGCTGCGGTGGTGGCTCGACCGCTACAGCGACACCGACGATCCGCACGCCAAGTTAGGCGCGTGGCTGAGCGACGATCTGCGCCTGTTGTCGGCGGTGACGGCGCCTGCCGAGCTCACGCAGCTCACGCTCAACGTCCGCGCAGACCTCTCCGGCGCCCCGCAGGCGCCCGGCGCCGTCGCGCTCATCCCGGATCGCACCTCGGGCCGCTCGACGGCGCCGCAGGTCTCCAGCGGTGGCGCATCTGGCCGGCCGCCGCCGCGGACCTCGGGCCGCTTAGGACATGATTTCGGCGCGCCACTTGTGGCGCTCGGAATAGCGCGTGTACATGCGGAACAAATCAGCGGCGAACAAACCCGCTTCGTCGCCGCCGGCGCCAGCGCGGATCTCCACAATCA
>SXNM01000046.1 GCA_005777155.1 Pseudomonadota bacterium
CGCGCTCGACGCCGCGATGGTCGAGGCGCTGCACGCCGCATGTGCCGAGGTGGAGCGCGCCGTCTCTGATTGTGGACCTGAGATCGGCGCGGTCGTGGTGCAGGGGTCGGGCGCGCGCGCCTTCGCCGCCGGCGCCGACATCGCGGAGCTGCGCGAGCGCCGGGCCGCCGACGCGCTGGCCGCCATCAACAGTCGGCTCTTCGACCGCGTCGCCAGCCTGCCGGTGCCCGCCATCGCCGCGGTGCGTGGCTTTGCCCTCGGCGGTGGCTGCGAGCTCGCCCTGGCCTGTGATCTCCGCGTCGCCGGCGCCTCGGCGCGCTTCGGTCAGCCCGAGGTCACCCTCGGCATCATGGCGGCGGCGGGTGGCACCTACCGCCTGCCGTCGCTGGTCGGACTCGGCAGGGCGCGCGAGCTGCTCTTCACCGGCCGGCTGGTCGACAGTTCCGAGGCCCTCCGCATTGGCCTCTGCGAGCACGTAGTCGCCGACGACGCCGTGCTGGACTTCGCGCTCGACCTGGCGCAGCGGATCGCCGGCAACGACGGCTTGGCGGTGCGCACCACCAAGGCCGCGCTGGCGCGCGTCTCGCACGGTGGCGGCGAGCTCGTCGCGGCCGAGTCGCGCAGCCAGGCTGTGCTCTTTGAGTCGCCAGGCAAGTTCGCGCGCATGGACGCCTTCTTGGCGAAGCGGGCGCGGCAGAGCACCGGAAGCAAGGGGGACAACGGATGACGCTGGGCGAAGGGCGACTGGAGTTTGCACGGGTCGTCGTCATCGGCGCCGGCACCATGGGCCACGGTATCGCCCAGGTGGCGGCGGTCGCTGGCAGCGCCGTCGCCCTGCACGACGTGACCGTAGCCGCTACCGAGCGCGGACTCGACGCCATCCGGCGCAACCTCCAGATCGGCGTCGACAAAGGCAAACTGACGCCTGAGGCCCGCGACGCAGCCCTCGCCCGGCTGCGACCGGCGGCCTCGCTGCCTGCCGCTGTCGCCGACGCCGATCTCATCGTCGAGGCCGTGCCCGAGTTGCCCGACCTCAAGCGCCAAATCCTCGTCCAGGTCGCCGCCGCTGCCGGGGCCGCGGCCGTCTTGGCTAGCAACACCTCGTCGATTCCGCTGCGGATTTTGGCCGAGCCACTGCCGCCGGCGGCCCAGGCCCGTCTCTGCGGGATGCACTTCTTCAACCCCGTGCACTTGCAGCCCTTGCTCGAAGTGGTCCGCGCCGACACGACCGACGACGCGGTGTTGGAGCGCGTCGTCGCCTATGCCCGTCAGCTCGGCAAGGAGCCCATCGTCGTGCGCGACGTCGCCGGCTTTGCCAGCAGTCGCTTGGGGTTGGCGCTCGGGCTGGAGGCGATCCGCATGCTCGAGGAGGGCGTGGCCAGCGCTGCTGACATCGACCGCGCCATGACCCTCGGCTATCGCCACCCGATGGGCCCGCTCGCCTTGACCGATCTGGTCGGCCTCGACGTGCGATTGGCGATCGCGGAGACCCTGGCGCGCGAGATCGACCCCGTGCGATTCGCGCCGCCGCAGCTGCTGCGCGATCTAGTCGCGGCCGGCAAGCTCGGTAAAAAGACAGGCCAGGGCTTCTATCCGTATCCGAGCGGCTCCTGATGGAGCGCCCGACTGTACGCTTTGGCGCATCGCTGAGGTCTGCTGGCGGAGCGTGCTCGCGCACAGGCCCACCTCTTCGCTATACTGAGGCGCAGACGTGGCGGACGCGGGCTCAGCGTCGGAGGGTGCGTTGCAGACGATGGTCCAACTCGCTTCAAGCCACTTCGCGGCGCTGCGCGGCCACTGGCGGCCCGACCGGCTGTCTTCGGTGGCGCTCGTCGCTGCGCTGTGGCTCGGCGCCTGCGAGCAAGAGCCGCCACCGTCGGCTGGCGGCGGCGCCTCGGACATCGCCGACAGCTTGGGCCTCGACATGCAGCACAGCGTCTGCGAGACCGCCGACGACTGCCCGGCGCCGTCCCAGCCCTGCAAGAAGGCCGCGTGCAGCCTCGCCGGCATCTGCATCGCGGCGCCCGCCGCCGATGGGACGCCTTGCGTCGATGACGATCCCTGCACCGCCGACGAGGCGTGCTCGGCCGGCAGCTGCATCGGCGCCAAGGCCTGCGAGTGCCAGAACGACCAAGACTGCTCGGCAAAGGAAGACGGCGATCTCTGCAACGGCAAGCTCTACTGCGACACGACCGGCGCCAAACCGGTCTGCGCCGTGCTGCCGTCGAGCGTGGTGACTTGCGGCGCCGACCTCGACACCGCATGCAGTAAGAACACCTGCCTGCCCGCCAGCGGGACCTGCGCCTTGATGCCGGTGGCCACCGGCACGCCGTGCGACGACGGCGAGGCCTGCACCAGCCCCGACGCCTGCGCCAATGGCGCCTGCAGCGGGCCCTCGAGCTGCGCGTGTCAGGTCGACGGCGATTGCGCGGCGTTCAGCGACAAGAACCCCTGCAATGGCACGCTCTACTGCGATAAAACCGACGGCAAGCCCAGCTGTAAGGTCAACCCCAGCACCGTCATTCAGTGTCCGACCGAGGACGACTCGGCGTGCACGAAGAACCAGTGCCAGCCTGCCGATGGCGGCTGCAAGGCGGCCCCGCTGCCCGACGGCGCCAAGTGCGATCTCGACGGCTCCAACTGCTCCGCCGACGCCTGCCAAGCCGGGGCCTGCCAAGCCGGCCCGCTGCTGGCCACATGCGACTGCAAGGTCGACGCCGACTGCGCCCCCTTTGACGACGGCAACCTCTGCAACGGGCTGCTGTTCTGCAATCAGATCGACGGCAAGTGCACGCTCAACCCGGCGACCGTCGTCACCTGTGGCGACGCTTACGACACCGCCTGCGCGGCCAATGCATGCAACCCCGCGAGTGGACAATGCAAGTTGACTACAGCGGTGGACGGCGCGCCGTGCGACGATGGGTGGGACTGCAGCACCAAGGAGAGCTGCCTGGGCGGCGAGTGCATCGCCAAGGAAGGAAAGTGCCTGTGCACCTCCACCGCTGACTGCGCCAAGTACGCCGGCGACAACGCCTGCGCCAAGCTCTACTGCCACAAGCCCGTCGGCATCTGTAAGGCAAACCCGGCGACGGTCGTCGACTGCCCGGCCGCCGAAGATCCGCTCTGCGCCGACAATGTCTGCGAAAAGAAGACGGGCCTCTGCAGCGAGGTCGCCAAGAACGACGGCGGCCCCTGCGAGGCAGATGGCAGCTGGTGCACCGGCCTCGACACCTGCAAGGGCGGCAGCTGCAAGAAGGGCGGGCCGAAGTGCCCCTGCCAGAAGGACGGCGACTGCGCTCCCTTCGACGATGGCGACCCCTGCAACGGCGGCCTCTACTGCGACAAGCCGAGCGGCAACTGACTGCCCAACGCGGCGAGCGTCCCGGTGTGCAACGGCGCAGGCGACGGGCCTTGCAAGCCCATCCAGTGCGACCACAAGGACGGCAAGTGCAAGGCGTTGCCGCTGCAAGACGCGACAGCCTGTGACACAGACGCCTTGGTCTGCACCGCCGAGGCGTGTCAGGGCGGCGCCTGCAAGCTGCTGCTCGAGACCTGCTTGTGCTGGGAGGACGGCGACTGCGCGCCCTTCGACGACGGCGACGCCTGCAACGGCAAGCTCTACTGCGATAAGCTGCTCGGCCAGCCCAATTGCAAGGTCAACCCGGCGACGGTGGTGACGTGCTCGCCACCCGACCCCGTTGCCAGCGGACTTTTCGCTTGTTCGGTGCCGACCTGCCAGAAATCCAGCGGCGTATGCGAAGCCAAGCCGGCCAGCGAGGGAAAGCCCTGCGACGACGACGACGCCTGCACGAAGTCCGACGCCTGCGCTGGTGGCACCTGTGTCGGCCTGCCCTTGGCGCCGACGCCCTGCGACGACGCAAACCCCTGCACGACCGACAGCTGCGACCCGCAAAAGGGCTGCGCCCACAGCAACGACGACGCTAGCGCCTGTAGCGACGGCGACGCCTGCGCCGGCCCCGATTTCTGCAAGGGTGGCGCGTGCGTCGCCACCGCCGTCACCTCGTGCAGCGACAAC
>SXNM01000047.1 GCA_005777155.1 Pseudomonadota bacterium
ACGCCGCGGCGCCGCTGCCAGGCCGCGGCGGCAAGCAAGATCGCCAGCGCCCGCTCCGGCAGGTGGTCGCAGGAGGTGATCGCGACGACCTGGTGCTGAAAGCCAGGCGGGTGGAGCCCCAGCGCGGGCTGGCGGTCGCCGTCGTCTGCGAAGCTGAACTCCATCTTGGTCCGCATCCCAAAGGCCGGCTGCACTGGCGGGCCGTCGACGACACAGGCGGTGTCGAGGCCGGCCAGGGTGAAGGCGTCGCACAGGCGCGCCCGCTTGGCCCGAGAGAGGGCCGCTGGCTGCAGGTGCTGCAGGGCGCAGCCTCCGCAGCCGCGCTCGCCGCCGTCGTAGGGCCCGGCGTGGCGGCAGGCCGGAGCTACGCGGTCGTCGCTGTGCGCCCCGATGTGGAGCAGCCGCGCCTCGGCCACGCCGCGGCCGGCTCGCCCGACCTGGGCCAACACCTGCTCGCCCGGCAGGGCGTGGCGGACCTCGACCCGCCAGTCCGACGTCGAGGGCGGGTTGCCGACGCGCACGCGGCAGAGCCCGGCGCCGTCATCGGCCAGCGCGTCGACCACGAGGCGCAGCAGCTGACCGGCGCGCGGCCGCGAAGGCAGCGTCCCGCCGCGACCGTCGAGCACCTCCGCCGGATTGAGGTGCGCGTCCTCGGGCTGCGGGTCATCGCCGACGCTCGGCGCTTCAGGGATCGACGGTGAGGACATGCCGCTCTTCCTCTAGCCCGGTCGCGACCGGTCGCAGCTCGAAGACGGTGTGCAGCGGGATGCGTAGCCAGGCACACTCCTCCGCCGGAAGCTCTTGAAAGTATGAGTAGAGCACGCGAATGATGGACTGATGCGCCACCACCACCACCGGCCGTCGCTGGCGCTCGATCTCCAGGAGCACTGGCTCGACGCGGCCGATGACGTCGCGGTAGCTCTCGCCGCCGGGGTAGCGGTAGTGGAACTTGTCGGCTTGGCGCGCCGCGTACTCCTGCGGCAGCGCCGCGGCGATCTCGGCGTAGGTCTTGCCATCGCAGATGCCGGCGTCGATCTCGTCGAGCGCCCGCCAGCGCTGCGGCGCCACTTCAAACAGCGCCGTGGTCTCGACCGTGCGGCGCAACGTGCTGCTCAACACGGCGATGTCTGCACCCGCGCCAAGGCGCAGGCGCACAAAGCCAGCGAGGGCCACGGCGTACCGCTCGCCGCGCGGCGAGAGGCCGGGATCGCCGCCGACGCGGTCCTCGAGGTTGAATAGGCTCTCGCCGTGCCTGGTCAACAAGATCGGGCGACGGCCGGCGTGGCCATTGGCGAGAAAGAACAGGATCTTGCCGGGCAAATAGCCGCGCACCAGCTCCGCTTCGAGCCGCCGACCCACGTCGATGACCTTGACGAAGCTGCCCTCACCGCTCTGCACCGTCTCGTAGACCGAGGCGTAGTGCGCGACGCGGGCCCGAAAATCAGCGAGCGCGATCTCCGGGTCCATTTCGACGTAGTCAGGGCTCTGGAGTTTGGTCTCGCGGATGTTGGCTTCGACCAAGCTAGGGTCATCGCAGATCGACTCGATGAAGAGCAACCGCACGCCCACGGCCTCGACGCGCTCCCGCACCCGGGCGCGCCGTGCACGCGTGGTGTTGGTCGCGTCGTAGATTCCGACCTCGCCGCCGCTGCGCAGCCAGTCGAGCAGGTCGGCCAGGGCGAGGTCGGCCAGCGCCTCACGCTGCCGCTGCGCCGCGGTGTTGTGCGGGCTGAAGTAGGACTCCCGATGCCGAACGCCGAGGCGGGCCCGGCGATAGCTGCCGACGTTGAAGACCCGCGTGCGGTAGCCGAGCCACCCGAGGTAGCGGCGCAGCCGGTGCGCCATGTAGCTCTTGCCGCGCGCCGGCAGACCCACCATCGCCAGCACCAACTGCGGCGTCTCGCTGCGTCGTTCGTGGGCCATGAGGGCATCGCTCCGTCGCGCCGAGGCGCCGTGGGCAGGCCGGGCCAGCATTGCCTTGCCCGGCGCGCTGAGAGCGTGCCACAATCTCGGCGCGCCGGCACGCGCCACCCCGGGGTGCGGGGCCGCGTTGGACCTGCGGACGGGGGGAGCAGTGGACGGGCCTGGGCGCAACGACCCCTGCTGGTGTGGCAGCGGCAAAAAATACAAGAAGTGCCACCTGGTGGCGGAGGCCGCAGGCGCCGTCGCGCCTCCCAGTCCCCCGCGAAGCGCGGCGCCTGCAAGCCTGCCAGCGTCCATCGCCGCGCTGCTCCTCGGCCCTGAGGGCCGCGAGGGGATGCGCGTCGCCGGGCGCTTCAACGCCCGCCTCATGGATTTCATGCGGCCCCACATGGTCGCAGGCGCCAACACTGCCCACCTCGATCGCCTCGTCCACGACTACACGCGCGACCACGGCGCCATCCCGGCGACGCTCGGCTACCACGGCTTCCCGGCGAGCTGCTGCATCAGCCGAAACGAGGTGGTCTGCCACGGCATTCCGACCGGCGAGGTGCTGCTCGACGGCGACATCGTCAACCTCGACCTGACCAGCATCGTCGACGGCTGGCACGGCGATCAGTCCGAAACCTTCCTCATCGGCGACGTTGACGCCGGCAGCCGGGCCTTGGTCCAGGTCGCCTTCGACGCGTTGCACGCCGGCATCGCCGCGGCGCGGCCCGGCGGCGCCGTCATCGAGATCGGTCGCGCCATCAGCAAGCTGGCGCACGCCCACGGCTTCTCTGTCGTCCGCGACTACCAAGGCCACGGCATCGGGCGCGTCTTCCACCAGGAGCCTGGGGTGCCTCACTTCCCGGACCCCGAGCTCGGCAGCTTCGTGCTGTGGCCCGGCGTCTGCTTCACCATCGAGCCCATGCTCAACGCCGGCGGCTACAAGACGCGCCTCGACAAGCACGACGGCTGGACGGTCCGAACCGAAGACGGCAAGCGGTCAGCGCAGTTCGAGCACACCATCTTGATGACAGAGCGCGGCCCCGAGCTGCTGACCCAGACCGAGCACGGCCCCGTCCCCGGCCACCGCTTCTGAATCTCTCGGCTACGTCATCGGCGTTTTGAGCGCTCCAGCCCTCAAAATCCGCAGAAGCCTGGGATCGCCCGCACGGAATCGAGCACGGCGCCGCGCGGGTGATCTCGCAGGTGTGCCAGCTCCCACGGCGGCGTGAACGGGTTGGCGAGCAGGCCGACGCGGGCGCCGAGGGCCTGCGGCAGCGCGAGGTCGAGCTCGAAGATGTCGCCACAGACGACGACGTCCTCCCAGCCGCAGCCGACCTGGCGGCGCAAGCGGTCGAGGACGTCGAAGTAGGCGGCCCGTCGCAGCAACACCGGCCGTGGCAGGCCGGGCAGGCTCATCGCCGAGGGGATGGCTGTAAACTCCTCGTCGATCTCGAACTTGCGGGCAGATCCGTGCACACGCTCGACCAGCCACCCGAGCGCGCCGTCGCCGTCGCCGGACCCTGACGCCGCGGCGCCGCCCTCCCGCGCACGGCCCCCGCCGAGCACCCGCAGCTTGTCTTGCACGGCCTCGCGGTGCGAGTTGGTCACGACGTACACCGCCCGGTCGGCCAACGAGGTCAGCACCTCCAGCGCGCCTTCACGGAATGCGATCACGGTCTTGCGGTAGTTGTACTTGTACAGCAGCCCCTCGAGCACGGCCGCCCGATCCTCCTCGTCGCGGAAGCGGCCGACGCGGTCCAAGATCTTGCGCGCCACCGGCATGACCCGCAGGTAGGGGTCGACCGTCGCCGGCGCGACGATGCGCCCCTTGAAGGTCCAGCCGTGGCGCTGCGGGTCGTTGGCGATCTCCGCCTCGAGCTCCTGCGCCCAGGCGAGGACGTCTGACAGGTCAGCGCGGGCCAGCAGGGCGACGTCTTCCAGCACGCCCTGGCGATAAGGCGCGCCCTCGACCTCGGCGTCCGTCATGGTGCCGTCGAAGTCGAGGACGAGCAGGCGAGCGGCGGTGGGCATCTGGGCCTCCTGCCGGCAGCGGGCGCCGGTCTCGCCAACGATGGTGCCGTCCAGAGTTCGCCCTGCCAACCCTTGGCCGTCGAACGCTCGCCCCCTACGCCGGCGACCGCGGCGAGGAGCACGAAGGCGCGTCGCTCGGCTGTCCTTCGAAGATCGCAAATCAATCCCGCCTGGCCTGGTCCATTTCGGAGCAGGCCGGCCTGTTTCACCTGTAATCACAAAAGGTTCTGACAAGATCCGGTTGACATCCGGCTTGCCGAGGGGAACCATCTCGCCGTCGCGCTGGCGACGCGGCCACGCCGTCGGAGGGCCCTTGAACAGCGACGGCAGCACCCAGCGAATGTGGTCTCACAGCGCCGAGCGCGCGTTGTTGCATGCGCTTGGCCGCCTGGTTGTCAGCGAGATCAGCGCAGACGAGCTGCTGACGCGCGTCGTCGACACCGCACGCGAGCTGCTCGCCGCCGACCGGGCGACGCTCTACGTCATCGACTACGCCCGCGGTGAGCTCGTCAGCGTCGCGGCGCACCTGCCTGAGATGCCCTCGATTCGACTGGCGATCGGCGACGGAATTGCCGGCCACGTCGCCCGCACCGGCGAGTTGGTGCGCGCCGACGCCTGCGACACCAATCAGCACTTCGAGGCAGGCGTCGATCGCGCGACCGGCTATGTGACCCGCTCGATGATCGCTGTGCCCGTCTAAGGCGGCGCCGGCGACCGCATCGGCGTGCTGCAGGTGCTGAATAAGCTCAGCGGCGGCGGCTTTCATGACGACGATCAGGCGACGGTCGAGGTGCTCGCCTACCAGGTCGGGCTGCTGCTTGAAGAGGCGGCGCTGCCGGGGACTCAGGCGGGCGCTGTGTCGGGAATGGCGTCGGGCGCGGCCGACCTGCGACCGCCGGAGGTCGCTGGCCTGTCAGGCGACGCTGCGGTCGGCGCAAACCCGGCGATGGGAGTCCCATTCGCCCAGCTGGTCGGCCGCGGGCGCCGAATGTTGCGGGTGCTGTCTGAGGTCGAGATCGCGGCGCAGAGCGACGAGGCGGTGATGCTCATCGGCGCCGCCGGAGCCGGCAAGGCCCTGACGGCGCGGGCGATCCATAGCAGCTCCGCCCGCAGCCGGCAGCCGCTGGTCGCCATCGACTGCGCAAGCCAGGGCGAGAGCCTCGTCGAGCTGGCGTTGTTTGGCGCTGAGCGGAGCGCCGGCAGCGAGCCCGTCGTGCGATTGGGCGCCATCGAGCGCGCTCGCGGCGGTGTCGTGTACCTCGCCGAGTTCACGTCGCTCTCGTCGTCTGCGCTGCAGCGCCTCGCCCAGGTGGTCGGCAAGCGTCTGCTGTTCCGGGTCGGCGGCAGCGAGGCGGTCCCGTGCGACGTTCGCGTAATTATGTGTACTTGCCGCTCCAGCACCGAGATGCTCCACGCCGCCATGCTGCCACCGGAGCTGACGCCGCTCCTGAGGGCCCACGCCATTGAGCTGCCGCCGCTCGCCCGCCGTGGCTGGGCTGACCTGCGGGCCCTGGTGGACTGCAAGCTCGACTCCGCGGCTCGCCGCCACGGCAAGCCCAAGCCGCGCATCAACCGCGACGCGCTCGGTGCCCTGTTGGCCTGGAGCTGGCCCGGCGATGTCCGCGAGCTGGAGACCTGCATTGAGGCGGCGGTGTCGCGCTGCGACGACGCGATTCGCATCGAGCACCTGACCATCCCGACGGGCAGCCGCCGCCGCGATCTCGACGCCCAGATGGGCCCGTCCCTGTCGGACGAACCGACGCTGCGTGAGGTCGAGCGCCGCTACATCGCGTGGATGCTCGCACGCTGCGACAACAACCGCAGCCTCGTCGCGCGCAAGCTCGGCATCGGCCGCAACACCTTACACCGCAAGCTGAGCGAATTCGGCCTCGACGCCCCAGCCGAAGAGCCTGATGCCCCGGTCAAGGTGTACGCACGCACCGCGCGAAGTGTAGCTCGGTGAAAGGCGCGTAGCCGTCGCCGCCGTCCTCGAAGTCGATGCCCCAGGCGTGGGTGTCTGGCAGCGGCCCATACAGCGTTCGGGTCCAAAACGGCGCCCACTCGGTGTCTGGGAACGCGGTGGCATCGATCGCCGGCTTGGTCGTCGTCTTCTTGACCAGCGTGAGCAGCTCGTCCTTGTGCGGCAGCTGCCAGTCGTCCTGACCCGCCAGGATCAGGGCGGCGCAGTGCGCTTTGGCGTCCTGCCAAGTGAACTTGTCGCTCGACGCCTTCCGCTGCCAAGTCAGCCCAGTCAGCGAGTCGAGCACCACCGCGGGGTCCTTGCTCCAGTCGAGGTGACCGCCGGGGCCGCTCGCGGTGCCGCCGGCAGCGCAGAGGCAGGGCGGCTGCTGGCCGTCGTCGCCACAGACCACGCTCACCCCCTTGTTTGGGCAGTCGCAAGCGATGGACTCGCCGGGCGAGCAGCCGCCGTCGTCGCTGCAGGCGCTCGCCGCCACCAGCAGCCAGAGGCCGAACAGCGCTGCCGCGGCGCGGGCACCGCGGCCAGAGCGCGCATCGGGCCCGGGCCGCGGGCGCGTCGCTGTTTGGCCGGACGCCGCCGAACTCTTGATCAGGCGCCACCGGCGCGCGCGCGATTGGGCGCTGGCGCCGGCGTCGCCGGGACGAACCGCGTCGTGGGTGGACATTTGCGCACTCCGCCGCATCATCGCCCCCCGGCGCGGATGACCGCGCTCGCGGCCGCCGAGGCCACAGGTAGGGTAGCGCCCCGGTGCTGGGCGACAAGGGGCGCGAGTCACCTGAGAGACGCGACCCGTGCTGACGGTCACGTCCCTCGCCGTCTGCTCCCGGGGGGCTCCGGGCCTCCTCGCCGGAAAAGGGTCACTTCCCGGTCCTCTTCAAGCAGAGGCGCGCCTAATTCGGCGCCGAAGGCGCCAAGTTGACACCGTCTCCAGGAGGTCGGATGCGGACCCTGATTCTCATGCGTCACGCCAAGAGCAGGTGGGACACCTCCGAACTCGACGACCACGCGAGGCCGCTGAGCCGGCGGGGCGAGCGCGACGCGCCGCGGATCGCTGCCGCCCTGCGCGCGCTCGGTCACTGGCCTGACGCCGTGGTCAGCAGCGACGCCTTGCGGACTCGCCTCACCTGGCGGCAGATGGCCGAGGGGAATCCAGCGGTGCCCGAGGTCCACTTCACGTGCGAACTCTACCTCGAGGGCCTGCCGGCGCTGCAGCGGCTCGCCGCGTCCTGGCCGGACACCTGGCAGGTCGTCCTCGCCATCGGCCACAACCCGGGGTGGGAGCAGGCCGCCGCCATGCTCAGCGGGCACGCCGAAGAGCTGACGACCGCCAACGCCGTCGTGCTGACCGAGGCTGCCGAGGGCGCTGCAGCCGCCAGCGGCACGCTCCCTTGGGCCGAGGTGCTGCGCCGCCCGATGGAGCTGCAGACCTGGCTCCGGCCGCGCGCACTGGATCCCTGACTTCTGGCCGTCGCCAACCAGCGCCGCGCCCTATTCGTCGACCATGAGACTGTGCGGTCTGCGTCTCTCGCGATGCTCGGGCGGCGCACCATGCGGGCCCGCCCAGCCCGGCTGAAAAGATTGCGCCAGCGCCGAGCGGTGCCAAGCTCACGGCGGACGGCCGTCGCCGCCGAGGAGTCCGCGATGCCAAGCCCCTCCCCTGCTAGCGCCAGAAGTCATGGCATCGGCGGCGATGCCGCGCTGCTGCTCCTGCGGCTGCTCCTAGGCGCCGCGCTCTGCGTCGGCGGCAGCGAGCGCGTGGGCCTCGGCGCCGGGCACTGCCTGCGCGACCCGGCGCCGGCCTGCGAGGCCGAAGAGCGCGCCCTCTGCGGTGCCGACGCCGACTGTCGTCGCCTGGTCCCGGCGCGCTGCCAGGACGCGCGGGTGACGGCGTGCAAAGACCTCCGCGCGGCCACCTCTGCCACCCTGACGGCCCGCACAGTGCTCGGCGAGTCGAGCTGGCGCCTGCCAGGCCCAGGGCGGCTGTGGCTGCTCGGTCACGGCGCCGTCGAGGCGCTGGCCGGGCTGATCATCGTCATCGGCCTTTGGGCGCGGATTGGCGCGGCGCTGGCGGCCCTCTCCCTGGGCATCGGCTTGCTGACGACCGCGGCTAATTTCGACAGCAGCCTCTCGTTCTTGCACCAATCTTCGCTCTTGCATGCTGCGATCGCCATCGCGATCATTGCGCTCGGCCCGGGCAGTTGGCGCCTCCCCGCGCTTGGCCTCCCGGCCCTCGGCGGCACCCAGGGCGGGTCGACCGCCAGCGCCAGAGCCCCAAAGGCCCAGCCGCGCCCGGTCAAGGCCTGAGCATCCGCAGGAGCAGAGCATGATGCACCGCGCATGGGAGGCGACGCGACTGGCGCTGCTGCTCGGCTGTCTCGTCGGCAGCGGCTGCGGCGGCCACTCGCCGCAGATGGCAGGGGCCTGGCAGCCCTACCAGCCCGTCGTGCAAGGCGGCGGCCAGGGCTGGCGTCAGGTCGAGGCGCAGGAGCGGGCCAGCCGCTCTGCCCAGCCCCGGCCCACCAGCAAGTCGTCCGCCGCGCACGATGGCGAGAGCGCGGCTCCGTCGAGGGAGCAGCCGCCGGCGCCTCAGCCAGCGTCAGACTCGGCGCCGGTCGCTCGAGCGGAGGGCGCGCGGTCGAGCGGCGGCCCCCGCAAGTCGGCTGGACCGGGCGGCGCGACCAAGAGCGGCAGCCAATCGTCGACCGGCGGCGCCTCAAGCGGTGGCGGCGCCCCATCCACCGGCAGCGGGCAGCAGACCGCCACCGCCAAGGCCAAGTCGGGCGCCGGCTTCGAGGAGCCCGAGCAGTCGCCGGCGCAGCTCAAGCGCGACGTCGTCTACCTCGGCTACCTACAGCTCGAGGTGCGCCGCCGGGTCGACGCCCTGTTGGCGATTGAGGCCAAGGTCAAAGAGCGCAAAGGCTATGTTGACCGGATGGCTGGCAACCTCGTCGTCGTGCGGGTGCCGGCGGGCGACTTCGAGCAGGCGATGGCGACCTTCGCCGAGGTGGGCAGGGTAATGGATCGCCGCATCCAGGCCCTCGACGTCAGTGAGCAGGTCAGCGATCTCGGCAGCCGCCTGGCCGTGCTACGTGAGGCGCGTGAGCGGCTGCTGCAGCTTTTGGCGCGGGCGCAGAACGTCGAAGAGCGGCTGGCGCTCATGGAGCAGATCAAGCGTCTCTCCGGGCAGATCGAGGAGCTGGAGGCCAGCCTGCAGACGCTGCGCGCCCTCGTCGCCTGGCAGACCATCACCATCGAGCTGGTCTCGCAGGAGGGCGACACCGGCATCGCGCGGCGGTCGGCGTTCCCCTTCGTGCGCGCCCTCGGCCCCGGCAAGCCAGGGCCCGCAGGGAGCGCCGACGATGTCCGCCTCGGCGCAGTGCAGGGCTTCGTCGCGCTGCGCGAGGCCGATCCGCTGACAGCCCGCGCCGCCGACAGCAGCAGCCTGCAGGTGTTTGGCGTCGACAATGAGCCCAAGGGTGACGCCGAGTTCTGGCACAAGGCCGTCGCCTGGGAGCTGGAGGGGCGTGGCGACAAGCGCATCGAGGAGGGCAAGGCCGCTGGCTTTCATTGGCAGATCTGGCAGTCCCGTGAGCCGCGACCCTGGAGCTGGCTGCTCGCGGTCAAGGTGGTCGGCGAGCGGCTGTGGGTGGTGTCCGCCTTCTTGCCTGATCCTGCGGCTCTTGGTCGCCACAAGGCGGCGCTGCTGGCCGCCCTTCCCACCGTGGAGGTGCAGCAATGAGTCCCCGCACCCGCGTCCGCGCCTTGCCGTCGCCGCTGCTGCTCGTGATCTTCGCCACCGCTGCCCGCGCTGGCGCCGAGCCGACCCCAACCGCCGCCGCCCCAACCGCCGTCCCGACGGCCGCTGTTGCGCCTGCCGCCAAGGCAGAGGCCGCCGAGGATCCAGAGCGGCTGACGGCCCACGAAGCGCACCTTTTCGTCAAGGTCAGCCGACCCGAAGAGAGCCAAGCCGCCATCATCGCCCACCTCGACCGCCTGGAGGGCATCGCCTTGCTGCGGAGCCAGGCGCGGCTGGAGCTCAAGGTACCGCCGCAGCAGCTAGAGGGGCTCATCGCCACCATCGAGGCCGAGGGGCAGGTGCTGGACAAGCGCCAACAGCGCCAGGACCGCACGCTGGAGATCGCCCGCCTCGCGGCACAGCTGCAGGGCAGAAGGACGTTGATGGCGCAGATGCGGACCTTTTTGGCCCAAGCAGACGCCGGCGAGACCGGGCGCATCGAGTGGCAGCTCCTGCAGCTGTTGACCGAGACCGAGGCGCTCGCCAACCAGCTGCGCACCGCCCGCGACCGGGTGCGCTATGCCCGCGTCACCATCGACCTGCAGTGGCAGTCGAGCGCGCCAATGCGTTATGGCCGCGCCCCGTTCGACTGGCTTGATGGCACCGGCATCGACCAGGTCTTGACGTCCTTCGGTTCGCAAGGAAGTCGGCCATGAGCGCACGACCGAGCCCGGTCCACGTCCTGGTGGCGCCCAAGCGGTGGCGGTCGGCATGGCTCGCGGCATGCCTGCTCCTCTGCGCCTGCGCCCCGCACCACGCGCTGCAGGCCCCGCCCGGCTTCGCGCGCTACGGCGAGGACGACGGCAACCGCTGGGTCACGCCAGACGGTGTGGTGCTACGGGCGCGCGAGATCGAGGAGCCACCCGAGGCCACCTTGGCGTTCTGGAGCGAGGCCCTGTCGCGACACCTGGAGCGCAGCGGCTACCGGGTCGAGCCGGCCCGCGCCTTCCGCACTGTCGGCGGCCTGGAGGCATCGCGGGTGGACGCCATCGGTCACCGCGGCGCTGAGGATTGGCTCCTGGTCACCGCGCTCTACGTCCAAGGGCCGCGCCTCTGGTTGGTCGAGGCCACAGGCCCTTGGCGTCAGCTGCACCCCGTCAGTGACTCCCTGCAGCAAGCCCTGACGACCTTCACGCCCGAGGGAACCGGACGCAAGTAGGACGATAGCGGCGCTCGGCGTGGGTATTCAGTGTCATTTCAGGTTGTTATGAGCTGTCTTGCTCGCGCGAGGCCGCAGCGTGATCAGGCACCTCTACAGTCGAACGCGACGGCGCCGGTCTCTCTAAAACGCTGAAAAACCTCTTCCTTTCGGGAGCGCATCCCCCGCCTGACCGTCGCCCGCGCGCCGCGTCGTTTGGGACCATGCGCTGAGCCAGGCTGATGCCGATCGCGATCACGCAGTGGACAGATAACTGGCGGAGATCCGATCGAAACCTCCAGTAGCGCCTGCCGTGGTAGGAGGCCTGCCGACGAGATCTGTCGGGTCCCGTCTGACCGCGCTAGCCAGCGGGAGAGACGCCAGTTTTTTCTGCCGCGCGCTGCTTGCTCGCGAGGGGGCTCGGCGCCGCTCCACCACCGCATGTTGGGTTGACGCATGGCCCGCACCCCGATACCTAGTGGTGAAGACGAGGCAGCGGACCACGCAGCGCGTGGCCGGCCAAGGCGGTGATGGACACCGCGGGGCGTGCAGCATCGGCATGACTCCTCTCGACCTGCCGATGCACGCATCGGCTCGAGGCCAGCGCGACGCGCCGGCCCCAAGAGGCCGCGTGGGGCGAGTTTTCGCTGAATTCCCGCCTCAACCGCGCCGCGCCGAACTAGAACTCGCAAGCGACCCCCCTACGCCCGCACAGACGGCAACGAGGAAATACCCCAAGATGGATGGCATGTTGCACACCACCGGCGCCTCCTCTGGCGCCGAGACTGGCGGCCAGACGAGCGCCCAGACCTCCATCAGTCGGGTGCGCCAGCCTCGCCCGACGACCTACGACGGTTTCGCCACGGTGACCCAAGCGTCGCGCCTGCATGAGAACCCAGACGCCCGCCAGGAGGCCCTCGATCTCTTCCCGCCTGCGCCGACGAGCCAGCCGCTGCGCAGCCTGCGGGTGACGCTGGCGGACGGTGAGCAGGCATGGCTGCGCGGCAGCGACCTCGTCCAGCGCGTCGGCCACCTCGTCGATGGGCTGCACGTCGACGCCGAATCGCTGGTACGCCAGACCCTGCGCGGCCTCTACGACGGCGTCGCCGAGAGCGAAGTGCAGAAGAACCTCATCCACAACGCAGCCAACCGCGTCACCGACGACCCGGCGTGGTCCTTTGCTGCGGCGCGGCTGCTCGACCAGGTCATCGTCAGCGAGGTGCTCGACCAGGGTATCCGCACCTTCGGCGACTGCATCAGGGTCGCGGCTGGACAGGGCCTCATCCACCGCTCCGTCGCGGCCTTCGTCGCCGAGCACGCCGGCGAGCTCGACGCCACCTTGGTGCCCACCCGCGGCCGCCTGTTCGGCTACTTCGGCCTGCAGACGGTCTACGACCGCTACCTCCTGCGCCATCCGATCACCCGCCGCGTCATTGAGATGCCGCAGTACTTCTTAATGCGCGTCGCGGTCGGGCTCGCCCGCACGGTCGATGAGGCGCGTCAGCTTTACGACCTCATCAGCAAGCTCGACTACCTCCCGAGCTCGCCGACGCTCTTCAACTCCGGCACCCACCACATGCAGATGTCGAGCTGCTACCTGCTCGACTCGCCCGACGACGAGCTCGACTCGATCTACAGCCGGTACCAAGACGTGGCGCGGCTCTCCAAGTACAGCGGCGGTATCGGCGTCTCCTGGTCGCGCGTGCGCGCCCGCGGCTCGCTGATTCGGGGCACCAACGGCCACAGCAACGGCATCGTGCCGTGGCTCAAGACGCTCGACTCGTCCGTGGCGGCGGTGAACCAGGGCGGTCGGCGAAAGGGCGCCTGCTGCGTCTACCTGGAGACGTGGCACGCCGACATCGAAGAGTTCCTCGAGCTGCGCGACAACACGGGCGACGAGGCGCGCCGCACGCACAACCTGAACCTAGCCAACTGGGTGCCCGACCTGTTCATGC
>SXNM01000048.1 GCA_005777155.1 Pseudomonadota bacterium
CCGCAAGTCGCTCAAGGAGATCAAGGAGGTCCTGGTTGACCTCGGTCTCGAGCTCGGCATGCGGATCGAGGGCTGGGATCCGGACAAGCGTCCGGCTACCCTGATCGAGGAGTAGGGCCGACGCACCGCCGACCCGGGCAACGCCGCAGGCGCCACCGTGAGTGGTCAAGCGGGTCGCCCTGAGCCGGAGGTTCTGGCGGCAACGGGGGAGCGCCCCACAGCGACGCGTCTGCAGAGACCGCGAGAGAGTGAGAAGATGCGACACCTAAAGCGTGGCAACCGCCTGAGCCGGGACACCGCCCACCTCAAGTCGATGATGCACAACCTGTGCAAGTCGCTGATCGAGCACGAGCGCATCCACACGACCTCGGCCAAGGCCAAGGAGCTGCGGTCGTGGGTGGAGCCCTTGATCACGATGGCGCGCACCGACAGCCAGCACCACCGCAGCCTCGCCTTCGCCACGCTGCGCGACCAGGGCCTCGTGCACAAGCTCTTCACCGAGCTGGCGCCGCGCTTTGCGCAGCGTCCGGGCGGCTACACCCGCCGGTTCAAGCTCGGTCCGCGCCACGGCGACAAGGCCTCGATGGAGATCATCGAGTTCGTCTAGCCGCCTGCGGCGAGCTTCCGCTGGGAGTTGTGCAGATCTGTTGCGCCTACGCCCACTTGTAGCCGATGCCGCGCACCGTTTGCAGCCGCGCCGCCTGCGCCTCGCCGAGTTTGGCGCGCAGCCGTCGGACGTGAATGTCGACCGTGCGAGCGCCCCCCTCATAGCGTCGGCCCCAGACCCGCTGCAAGAGCTGTTCGCGGCTTTGCGCGCGTCCGTGCACGCCGGTCAGGTGGCGCAGCAGCGCGAATTCCTGTGGCGTCAGCGCGAGACGCTGGCCGTGCAGGCGGGCCTCATGTCCGTCGCCGTCGATGACTAGGCCGTCGAAGTCGACCACATTGGGTGGCGCGGTGGCCTCGACGCGGCCGAGCAGGCGGTTGACGCGAGCGAGCGCTTCGGCGGGTCGAAAGCCGCGGATCAGGAAATCGGTGACGGCGAAGCGGTCAGCCATCGAGAGCCACTGCACATCGAGGACGAGCAGCTGCGGCACCCGGCCGATGACGGGATGCTGATCGAGGCCGTGTAGCAGGGCGCCGAGCGGGCGCTCAGGCTCTGGCTCCAAGATCGCCAGCTGAGGCGGGGCGGTGATCGGGCAGTGGGGACGGCCGTCCCGCATCGGAAAGCAGTCGAGGCGCACGTCCACATAGCCGAGTGCGTCGCGCATCGGCGATGTGGTGACATCTGAACTAAAGAGAAAGACACTGCGCACCGCTGTCGTGTAGCCCGTGGCTTCGGCGTCTGCAAGCCGTGGCTGGCGGCGCGTGACTGGGCAGGGATGCGCCGAGGGCGGCGTCCCGGAGCGGAGGGCGCGGTGGCGGAGCGGAGCGAGAAGAGGCCACGGCCGCGCGGTGATGCTGAAGACGTCGCGCGATCTGGGTCGCAGGTCGAAGCCAGGGGCGCGGAAGGAGCTGCCAGCAGAGGCGACAGCGCGGCGCCCGGGTCGCCGGCAGCGCGCCTCTGGCGGGCCCTCGGAGGCGGCTCCGGGGTGGCGGCGGCGCTGGCGACGGGGGCGCTGCTGGCGGCGGCCTATCCAGGCGTCGGTGCCTGGCCGCTGGCGCTGGTCGGCTGGACGCCGCTGTTGCTTCGCCTGCGGCGCGGCGGGCTCTCGATAGCTGGCGCCGCGGGTCTCGGCCTCTTGGCGGGCACGGTCCTCCACGTCGTCGTGTTCTACTGGATCGCAGAGACGATGCGCGAGATGAGCGGCTTTCCGATGCCCCTGGCGGCGGCGGTGGTCGTACTCTATGGCGCCGGCATGGGCCTGCACCAGGCCGCGATTGCGGCGTTCGTCACGGCGCACCGGCGAAGCGGCTGGCAGCCGGGGTTGGCGCCGGCGGTCGCCGCGATCGCGGTGGTGAGCGCGGAGGTCTTGGTTCCGTATCAGTTTCCGTGGTTTCTCGGCAACGCCCTCTATACAGCGCCTTGGCTGCACCAATTGGCGGATCTGATTGGCATCTGGGGTGTCTCCGCGGCAGCGATCGTCTGCTCGGCGCTGCTGGCAGAGCTCATCGCCGCGCCCAGTCAGCGCGCCCGGAACGCCGTCTGGCTCGCCGCGCTGATGGCGGTTTGGCTCGGCTACGGGGCGCTGCGGATCGTGTCCATGGAGTCGGCGCCGGTCACACGCACGGTTCGTGGCCTCTTGGTGCAACACAACCCGAGCCTTCGCGAAAAAAAGGCCGAGTCACCCAAGCCTCGGCTGCCGATGCTGGCGCGCGCCAAGGCTTTGACCCGCAAGGCGGAGCTCAGCGATGTCGACCTCATCGTCTGGTCCGAGGGCGCGCTGCCGTTCTTCTATGTGCCGAGCGAGGTGGACGGGCGCCCGCCGGACGCGCGGCCGATCGGTCGCGCCAACGCGCTGCTGCGCGGCATGACGCGGGAGATCGACGACCTGGCGCGAGATCTCGGCAAGCCGATGATCGTAGGGACTTTGCGTCGCCTCGACCCCGACTGGCGCGAGCGCGCCCGCAACGCCGCCCTCATCCTAGTGCCTCGCATGCCGCGCGCTTTCTACGACAAGCAGCGCCTGGTCCCCTTCGGCGAGTACATGCCCGGACGCGAGCTGGTGCCCGCCCTGGCCGAGTCGATACCGGGCATCAGCGACATCGGCGCCGGCGAGGGGTCGGCGGTCTTCGATGTCGGCGCGGCGCGGGTTGGCCTGTCGATCTGTTACGAAAACCTATTTCCGCGGCCTATCCATGAGTTGCACCACGACGCCGAGCTGCTGATCAACCTCACCGACGACGTGTGGTTCGGCCGCAGCAACGCGCCAGAGCTCCACCTGATGGTGCAAGCGGCGCGGGCGGTGGAGCTGCGCCGACCGCTCTGGCGCGCGACCGCGACCGGGCACACCGCCTCTATCGACGCCGCGGGCAGGGTCGTGGCCCGGGCGCCTTGGTTCACCGCGACGACGCTGCGGGTCGAGGCGGAAGTGCGCGACCTAGGCTCGCCGTTCCGCAGCTTTGGGGCGTGGCCGGCGTGGTTTTTGGCCCTGACCGGGATCGCGCTGTTTGGTTGGTGGCTTCGGCGGGCGCGTTGAGTGGGTGCTCGCCCAGCGTTGGGCTCTGAATCGTCGCCTCCGCCCGTTGACGTCTGGCGGACCCGCCGCTGCGCCCTCGTTGGCGCTGGGATCCTGACGGCGCCGTCTTCGTGAAGGCGCCCCGCCGGACGCCCCGCCGCGTCCATCGCAGGGCGTGGTCCCAAAAGACGTGTCCGTGGCAGCCGGTGCGCCAAGTGCGTGTGGCGCCCGTCCCAGCGCGTGCCGTGGCCGGCCGCGTGGGCGGCTGCCGCAGCTCTGCCCTGCTGCATCCATGCGCCCCGTGCGCGCCTGTGGTCCTGCCGCAAGCCGGCGCTGGCGACCCAGGCGCCGGGCGCGGCGGTGGGATCGGGGCCGCGGCGCCTAGACGTCGAAGAAATCGACCAGGCCCGTCTCAAACGAGTACTCGGCACCGACGACGCGGAGCTGGTTGGCCAGGATGCGCTCCTCCAGGAGCCGGCTGCCGCGTCGTAAGTGACCGGTCGCGACGCGGACATTGGCGCGGATGGCGGGGCCGAGCAGGTCGTCGCTGTCATCGTGGGCGTGGACGAGCTCGGTGACGGCTGGCCGAATGCGGGCTACGATGTCGCCGATGCTTTCAGACAGCGCTGGGCCACTGGTCCGGATGGCCTCGACGGTCGCCGCGACGGCGCCGCACCGCGAATGTCCCATCACCACGATCAGCTGGGTCCCAAAGGTGGCTGCGGCGAACTCCACGCTGCCTAAGATCGAGGACGCGACGACGTTGCCGGCGACGCGCACGACGAACAGCTCGCCGAGGCCGCAGTCGAAGATCAGCTCGGACGGTGCCCTAGAGTCTGAGCACGACAAGACGATGGCGAAGGGCTGCTGGCCTGTGACAAGCGCCTGGCGCTGGGCCTTGCTGGTGAACGAGGCGACGCTCCGCACATCCGCGGTAAAGCGCTTGTTGCCTTCGACAAGGCGCGCCAGCGCTTCGGCATGCGGAACGTTCGCGGACTTCTGGCTCATGGGGTCCTCCTTGATGGCGAATCGGCCCGGCGCTTATCGCTGCGCGATGGACTGTTTTAGGGGCAGGGAATGCCGGGACGCAGGCTCGGGGGCGCCCCCGTCGCGACCGGGTGGAAGCCGCGTGCCACGGCGACGAGCAGCAGGAGCGCCGGCAAGACGAAGGCCCCATGGCCGACGACGCCGACGAGGGGGAACATCAGTGCCGCGCCGGCGATGAAGGCGAAGATTTTCCGCCACGCAGCACTGCCAGCTGCAGCGCTTGGCGCCGCGCCTCGCCGTCGCAGTACCACGCCGTCGCCAGATGAACGCCGAAATCCGAGGCCGGCCCGGTCATGTGGGTGACCCGCACCGCCAGCGCGGTGCTGCTCGCGGCCGTGGCGTTGAGTAGACCCATGCCGAAGGCGAGCAAGCTCAGGAACGCGAAGTGGATGGCCTCTTCAGCCGGAGCGCCGATCGGGCCGAAGTAGCCGGCGTCGCCAAGGGCGGCCGTCAACACCAGGACCGCGACCGTGCCGAACAGAGGCGCAGCATGAAGGGGCGGCTTTCCGCGCAGCGCCCGACCCTGAATCGCGATCACCGACGCCATGGCGCCAAACACGAACGCCGCCAGCACCAGAGAGTACTCGAGCATCAGCAGCCAGCGTCCTGCGTCGATGCCGATGCGCGTCACCGTGCCCGTCACGTGCGTCACGAAGCGGTCGCAGGCGGCGAAGGCGCCGGCGTTCACCGCGCCGGCCGCGGCAGCGAGGAGCAACATCATCGCGGTGTGGCGCCGCGGGAGGACCTCCTGCGTGGAGAGGAGCACATGCGGTGGCGGTGAGGTCGTCTGCATGAGCCCAAGGTAGGGTAGTCAGCAATGTTGGCAATCACGAAAGTTCTACTTGAACTGCAGAAATAGCAGACATAAAGTCGCGTCATGCGCTGGATCAACTACCATCACCTCTATTATTTCTGAGTGGTTGCGCGAGAGGGCGGGCTCGTCGCGGCCGGCAAGGTCCTGCGCCTGTCCCACCCGACGCTGAGCACACAGATCCACACCCTCGAGGCGCAGCTCGGCGAGCAGCTCTTCGTAAGGACGGGTCGCAGGCTCGTCCTCACCGACACAGGGCGTGTGGTGTTTCGCCATGCCGAAGAGATCTTCAGCCTCGGTCGCGAGATGGTCCAGGCCGTACACGGGCGCTCGACAGGGGCGCCCGCCCGCCTCGATGTCGGCATCGCCAACTCGGTGCCGAAGCTGGTCGTGCGCCGCCTGCTGCAGCCTGCCTTTGACCTCGGCCTGCCGGTGCACGTCGCCTGCCACGAGGCCGCGTACGACAAGCTGTTGGCCGACCTAGCGCTGCACGTCCTCGAATCGTCATCTCCGACGCGCCGGTACCACCCGGCAGCAGCATCCGCGCCTACCACCACCTGCTCGAGGAGTCGGAGGTCAGCTTCTTTGGCACCCCGGAGCTGATACGTCGTCATCCTGCTGAGTTTCCACGTTGCCTCGACGGGGCGCCTGTCCTGCTGCCGCTCGAGAACCTGACCCTCCGGCGTTCGCTGAACCAGTGGTTTGAGCGACAGGCGATCCAGCCGCGCGTGGTGGCGGAGTTTGAGGACAGCGCGCTGCTGAAGGTTTTGGGCGCCGACGGGTTCGGCTTTTTCCCAGCGCCGAGCACGGCGGCGGCCAAGGTGTGCGCGCAGTATGGCGTCGTGGCGATCGGCCACGTTCGGGAGGTCCAGGAGCGGTTTTACGCCATCTCAGTCGAGCGCCGGCTCCAGCACCCTGCGGCGGTCGCGATCTCGAACTCCGCTCAACGCGCCGGTGCGGCCACGTCGGCCCCGCCGGCCTCTTGAGATGCTGCGCCGACAGCGAGGGCCCACGGCGCGCCGGAGAGCGCCCATCGCCAGCCGCCGGGCTCTCGGGGCGCGCTCCCGTCAGCGGCCCCTGCTCAAACGCCACCGGCGCGCCAGCTTGAGCTCGACTCTCTGTCGGAGTTCGCGATGGCGGTCCTGTCTTGGGCGCCCTGCGCGCCGCCAATGGGCTGCTCGCCAGCGCGGTCGACGCGTCGGCGGCGCCTTGACGTCCGTGGCGGGCCCGAGAGACTCGACCAGCGATGATGGGCCGCGTCTCCAGCCGTCGATTCGGGCAGGGCTCGACGCCCCCTAGCCAAAACATGGCGTCATTGCCGGATTCTATCAGCGAGGGTCGCCCCCATTTCAGCGCTCTCGGCGCCAAACGGGGAGCAGCGCTAGGTGTGTGGGCCGGCGTGACGCTTGGGTCGGCGCCGGAGGCACCAAGCCGCCGCGGCGACTGTCAATTGCCAGCCGAACGCGTCCGTCTGGCCGTGACCGGGACGCCCCGTCGAACAGCCAGCGCTCGGCGCGTTCGCGACCTGAAGGTGTGCGCCGCTGGCCCGTACGTCGTCGCTGGCGTGCGGACCAAGGCTGTCGCCGTCGGCGAGTGGCGCGGCGCCGTCCGACGCGGCTCCATCGCTGGGGTGGTCGCTGTTGCCGCTGTCGTCGCTGTCGGGCTCGCTGGCGCCGTCGCTGTCGGGCTCGCTGGCGCCGTCGCTGTCGGGCTCGCTGGCGCCGTCGCTGTCGGACGCGACGCCGTCGGCGCTGGAGCCGCCGCCGGCGTCAGCTTGAACGTCGAAGCCATCGCCGCTGCCGATCGCCTCCGCCGGCTGACTGTCGCTGGCCGTTGCCCCACCGTCCGCTGCGCCGTCCCCTGCGCCAGCGTCGATGGGCCCTTCGTCAACGGGGGCAGGGCAGGCGCCGCAGTCGGCTGGGCACATGGCGCACGTCTCGCCGGTGGTGCAGGCGCCATCACCGCAGACAGGCGGGCATTTGCCGCAGTCCGCCGGGCAATTGGCGCAGGTCTCGCCGCCGCCGCAGACGCCGCTGCCGCACCATGGCTCGAGGCGCGTCAGCCGCAGGGCGTCGGCGACGATGTGCTGGCCCTTGACGGGTGGGCCCTTGTGGTCGTCGAACACCGCGACCCACTGCGCGCCGCCGGCGCTGAAGGCGTAGGTGCCGAGCGAGATCCACCCCTTGTTCGCCTGCGTCTGGTCGACGGTGAGGGTCTTGGTCACGTCCGCCGCTCGGACCTCGTAGTGGGTCGACTGGAACTTGCCGTAGGTGGCGTGGGTCGAGACCTCGACCTGGTAGGTGCCGGCTTCGGCCAGCTCGAGCCGCCACCACGCCCAGTTGTCGGCCGCGGCGTCGTTGCTGGCGTTGGTCCAGCGCAGCGCGCCCGCCGAGCCGACCTGCTCGCTGTGCCAGTTCTCTTTCGTGCCGAACGTCCGGAAGCAGGGTGAGGTCTCCTCCAGCGTGGCGCCACTGGCCGGCACCGCCGCGCAGACCGGTTGTGTCGGGCAGTGGCCTGGCCGCGCCGGGTAGCCGGCGGTCGTCCCCGCCAGCACGCCCCAGTGGTTGGCGACGGCGCGCAGCCCGCCGCCGTTGTTGTTGCCATCGGCGTCGTTCATCGTGCCCTCGCCCTGGACCCACAGCTGCGACGAGCCGCCGCCGTCGAGGTTGAACGCCTCGTGGGCGCCGAGCTGTCCCATCAGCTCCGCGAGCTCAGCGCCGTACATGCCGATGGAGGTTGACGTGCGGCCATCGACCACCACCAGCAGAAAGCTCTGCAGGTCAGCGGTCAGGCCCATCGCCGTCCGCGGGTGACGCGCCCGCATGTCGGAGCGGTCCGGAAAACACGAGCTGTCGGTCGGTGCGCTGCAGGTGTAGACCTTGCCTTCGATGACCAGCTCCGGAAAGCCGCCGACCAGCGCCAAGACCCCTGCTGGCAAGGAACTCGTGACCTGCGTCGGCGACCAACCGGCGACGAGGCCCTTGCCGTTCTTCTTCTGCCAGCCGGTATGGCTGAACTGCACGCCGTCGTGCAGAAAGGCGATCCACCCGGCGTCGTTCCAGTACCACTCGGACTTGTACGCCGGGTCGAGGCCGGTCTGGACCAAGGGCCAGCGGATCCCCTCGCCGACGGCGTCGCCGTAGACCCGCACCGGCCCTGTCTTGTAGAAGTCGCCGTTGGTCGCGAGCTTGGCGCCTCGGGCGGCTCCAAAGGCCGCAGCGGACTGCAGCGCCTTGGGCGCGCGCGTGGCGTCGACGTGCACGCCGCTGGTGCATAGCGCGACCGTCGCTACCCAGACATGCGTTTTTGGCGCGCTGACCTTGTAGTGGTCGACGGTGATGCCGGGCGCCGGCTTGCTGGACTCCAGCTTGGTGAGGGTCAGGGCAGCGGTCGGACGCGACGGCGTCGCCAAGGCAGCGAGCGTCAGCGCGGCGCCTGCCCACGTGGCCGTGGCGCGCCAAGGCCCGCGACGCAAGGCGCTAGGCCGCGAGCTCTGGGCGTACACCCACGCTCTCCTTGCGGTGAAAGCGCTTCACGCCGCCCTTGCCACCATACGCGCTGCCGATCTGGTTGCCGGCGATGACGGTGCCGTGCGAGGCGGTCTGCGGATTCTTCGGGTCCTGGTTGTTGAACCAGTCGGACACGAAGGCCTGCTTGCCGGCGTTCTCGCTGCGGTTGTTCAGCACTTGGTTGTTGTGACTGCCGTTCGAGACGCGGATCGTGTCGCCCGAGACAGTGTCAAACCGGTTGTCGCGGATCGTGTTGCCGCCGCTCTGGTTGTTCAAGTAGACGGCATGTATCAGCTGTGGCCCAGCCTTGCCGCCGTTCGCTGCACCTTCAACCATGCCGTTTTCGAGGCCCGAGAAGTCGTTGCCCTCGATGAGCGAGCCCGTCAGCCCGCGCGCCATGATGCCGCCAGCGCCAAACTGCAGCTTGGACCAGTCGGCCTCTGTCGCCGGCGACCGCTTGCTGCCGAGGTCTTTGAAGCGAACGCCGTGGATGTGGGCCCCGCTGAGGAAGGCGGTCTTGCCGCCATCCCAGTGGTGCTCCCGGCCAGCGCCTGTCTGCGGCGAGATCTCGATGCCGCCCGACTGAAAGCCTCGGATCGTCAGGTTTCGCACCTCAAGGTTCGCCGCCGCCGGGCGATCGACGCCATGGCCCTCGCCGATGATCGGCCGGTACGAGAGGAAGTAGCCAAGCGTCGGGCGATCGCCGTGGGTACCATCGACCCTGCGACCGACGCCGTCGAGCACGATCTTCTGCCCGGGCTGATAGTAGTTCCAGGTCGTTTGTGCAGTCGGCCGGTTCTCTGAACCGTCTGTCAGGCGAACCACCACCTCGGGCCCCGGCGGCTGAACCGCCACCAAGTGGTCGTGGACCTGCTGTAAGGTGTCGAAGCGCTCTCCCAGCACCTCGAATTGCGCCATCGGCTTGCGGTCGGTCTCGGCGGCAGGCCGCAGCTGCTCGCGCTGCTCGGTGTAGCGCTTGCCCTGCAAGGCCGACGGCTGCTGGGGCGCCTGCCGCTCGCCCTCTCGCGGTGGCGGTCGCGGGCGTTGCTGGCGCGGGCTTTGGTCCAAGTCGGTCACTGTGCACCCTCCGCCTGACGAGGCACTGCATGGAACGTCATGCTTGCACGGGAAGCAAGCTGCCCGTCGCGCCGTGAGGCCAGCTTGCCCCGGCGCCTCAGCGCAGGCGGATCTGCGACGGAGCCGGCGTCACAGGGATGCCGAGCGCGTCCATTCGCAGCTGCCCCTGGAGGCCCTGTGATCTCTGCCGACCGCCACGTCGCGTTGAGACGGACGCGCGACGCCCGCCGCCTCGCTCGACACCTCGACACCTCGACATCGGCGATTCGCCGAAGTAACTCAGCCGATTCGCTCCGCCGCCGCCCCTCCGCTCGCCCTTTGGCGCCGCCGCTCAGGCCACAGGTCGCGGCCCAATCCACCGCCGCCCCTGCGCCGCCGCCCACAGCTCGGCGCGAAAGTCCGGGTGAGCGATGCTGACAAGCGCCTCGACTCGCTCGCGAATCGAGCGACCCCAGAGGTCGACCGCGCCGTACTCCGTGACGACCCAGTGGACGTCACCGCGCGAGGTCACCACGCCGGTCCCCTCCTCGAAGACCGGCTGGATGCGGCTGATCGTGCCGTCCTTGGCGGTCGAGGGCAGGGCGATGACGGGCACCCCGCCGCGGCTGCGGGCGGCGCCACGGATGAAGTCGACCTGGCCGCCGATGCCGGAGAAAAAGCGGCCGCGGACCGTGTCGGCGGCGACCTGGCCGGTGAGATCGACGGCGATGGCGGAGTTGATGGCGACCATGCGCTCATGGCTGGCGATGCACTGAGGATCGTTGGTGAACTCGGTCGGACGCAGCTCCACCATCGGGTTGTCGTGGACCCATCGGTAGAGTCGTTCGCTGCCGATGATAAACGATGACACGATCTTGCCGGCGTTGAAGCTCTTGCGCTTGCCGTTGATGACGCCGCGCAGGGCGAGGTCCATCACGCCGTCGCTGAACATCTCGGTGTGGACGCCGAGGTCGTGGTGGTCGCAAAGGGCAGCCAGGACGGCGTCGGGGATGCGGCCGATGCCCATCTGCAGGGTGGCGCCGTTCGGGATGAGCTTGGCGACCTCGGCGCCGATGGCGTGGCAGACCGCATCGAGGGCCTCGGGCCTGGCCTCTGGCAATGGCCGATCACTCGGCACCAGCGCGGCGATGTCTTTGACGTGCAGGACGGTGTCGCCCAGCGTGCGCGGCATCTGCGCGTTGACTTCGGCGATGATCTGGCGCGCGCTGTCGACCGCGGCGCGCACGATGTCGACCGAGACGCCGAGGCTGACCGTGCCATGGACGTCGGGCGGCGAGACGGAGATGAGCGCGGTGTCGGGCCGCTTGTCGCCGTGGCGCAGCAGAGCAGGGATCTCCGAGAGGAAGATCGGCATGAAGTCGGCGCGGCCGGCCGCGACAGCCTCGCGCACGTTGGCGCCGATGAAGAAGGCGGTGTGGCGAAAGCGCTCTTGCAGCCCTGGCGCGACGTAGGGCGCAGGGCCGAGGGTCAGCAGGTGGATAATCTAGTTGCCCCTCAGGTGTCCGCCGTCCTGGACCAGCGCTTCGACCAGCGCCATCGGCTCGGCGGCGCCAGATCCGATGAAGATGCGCGCCCCAGGCTGCACCCGCAAAATGGCCTGCGCTGGGCTGCAGACCTTGTCGGCGAACGTGCGCATCCAATCGCGATCGACCGTCATGCAGCCTCCCCGGCGCTCGCCGTGCCCTCGGGTGGCGCCGCCTCCAGCGCGCAGCCGAGCCCAAAGACAAGGACCGCCGACGCCAACGACAAGACGAAAGGACCCTCATAGGCGCCCAGCGTGTTGCCGACGAGAAAGACCAGCAGGCCCGTTGCCATCGTCGCCAGCGCCGTCCAGCGCCCACCGCGCCGATGCGGCAGCAGCGCCGACACCGTCAGCACAAAGAGGCCCGAGGTGCCGAGCGATGAGGCCATCTCGACCAGCGCGTAGACACCCTCGCTTGACTCGGCGATGGCCCACGCCACCACGCCGAAGCCGACGACGCAGCCGCGATCGAGGCGCAGCCGTCCGGCCTCGTCGACCACCCCGAGCATGGGGGCCAGAACGTTGTGGCCAAAGAGCGCCCCCGCCGAGAGCAGCGCCGAGTCGACCGTCGACAAGATGGCGCTCACCAGGGCGCCGGCGAACACCACAGACAGCGCTCCCGGCAGGAACCGTTGGGCGGCGACGATGAGCACCTGCTCGGGATTTTCGACGGGGCCGAGCAAGTCGGCGGCGGCGAGGCCGATGCTGACGGGGATGAGGCCGATGAAAAGGTACAGGACGCTGGCCATCCAAGCGCTGCGCTGCGCCACGTCAGCGCTGCGCGACGACGAGACGCGGCTGACCAGTTCCGCCGCCACCAGCGAGCCGAAGACTGGGACGAGCCAGGCGTCCATGGCCGACAGCCAACTCCGCTCCGCGCTGAAGAAGGTGGCGCCGCCGATGGTGTCGACGAGGCTCGGCGCGCTCTCTGCGCCCCAGGCCGCTACGCCGAGCAAGACGAGGCCAACGATGAGCACGCATCCCTGAACGAGGTCGGTGTAGGCGTCGGCGAGCATACCGCCGACCATCGTGTAGGCGATGACGATGAGGGCGGCGATGGCGATGGTGACGTGCACCTCCAGGGACGACGACGCGCTGAGCACTTGGCCAAAGGCGCGGATTTGCGCCGCCGCCCACAACACTGAGGTCGGTACCATGACCAGGACCGCCGCCCGCTCCGCCGCCGCGCCGTAGCGCGCTCGGTACAGGTCGGCGATGGTCCGGAGCTTTTTGCGCCACAGCGGGCGCGCGAGGAAGGTGCCCATCAAGACCAGACACAGCGTGTAGCCAAATGGGTCAGCGCTGGTCTCGGCCAGCCCACCCGCCGCCGCCTGCCCCGCCGCGCCGATGCAGGTCTCGGCACCGAACCAGGTGGCGAAGATCGTCGCCGTCGCCATCGGGTAGCCCAAGCTGCGCCCGGCGACCAGGTAGTCGTCTTCGGTCCTGACCTTGCGGCTAGCCCAGACGCCGATGGCGAGCTGCGCCGCGATCCAGACGAAAATCCCAAGCAACTGCCAGTTCATCCAAGACTCCGATCGAGAAGGCCCGCCCCTGCGCCTGCCACGGCACGGTCGAGGCTACGCCATCGCGGCCTACGTTCAACTCAGCGACCGGCGCAACGCACGGCGTCTGCGCGCAGGTCGCGCCGCGCCCGCACAGGCCACCGACGCCGCAAGGAAATGCGGCCGCAGCGCTTGACGCCCTTGGCCGCCGTCCCCATCGTCCGTCCGCGGCCACCGCGCACAGAGGCCCATCGCACCCGAAGGATCCGCCCATGTCGACCGACGTTGAGGACCTGCAGCCGTCGCCGCCGCCCGAGGTGCTCAGGCTGCTCCACCAGATCAAGGGCGCCCTGTCGGTATGGATCGCCGATGTCGAGCTGGAGCTCGGGCAGCGCAGCGGCGCGCTCTCGTTCGACCACCCCTTGCACGGCGCCACCGTGATGGTGGTGGTCGAGGCGCCCGAACCGCCCGCCGCTGACGCCGACGTCGACGCCGCCGAGGAGCGCCCGGCGGCCGGCTGCAGCGTCGGCGTCTTCGTCATCCTTGGCGATTACGCCGACGTCCGTGGCGACGACGAGGCGCTGACCCGGCTGTTTGGCCTGAACGCGCGCCTCATGAGCTGCGCGATCGGCCTGCTGCGCCTCTCGCAGGACGAGACCGCGCTCGCGCTCTGCCGGCGGCTGCCCGCGGCCTCCGTCGACATCACCGAGGTGCGCGAGCTGGTCGACGCCATGATTTGGGAGTACGCCGACCACGCTGGCCACTTGGGCCACGCCCCGGCCGCAAGCCGCGACGCCGCCTCGTAGCGACGGTCACTGCCGCCTGCCACGTCGGGCCTCAGACGGCGACGCCGAAGTCGCGCAGCGCCCGCTCCAGCGAGGTCTTGCGGTCGGTCGACGGGCTGCGCTGACCGATGATGAGCGCGCACGGCACGCCGAACTCCCCGGCTGGAAAGCGCTTCGGTCGAGTGCCGGGAATGACCACTGCCCGCGGCGGCACAGCGCCTCGGTGCTCGATGAGCGTCGGACCGCTGACGTCCAGAATGGCCGTGCTCGCCGTTAGCACGACGTTGGCGCCGATCACCGCCTCCGCGCCGATGTGGACGCCCTCGACGACGATGGCGCGCGAGCCGACAAACGCGCCGTCCTCGACCACGACCGGCCGCGCCCCAGGCGGCTCAAGCACGCCGCC
>SXNM01000049.1 GCA_005777155.1 Pseudomonadota bacterium
AGGCTGCCGGGCCAAGTGGCGCAAGGCCTCTGCCGGCGCCGACCGCACGGAGAGCGCTGCGACGATGAAAATTCCGATGTTGCACAGGTACATCGCGACGCAGTAGAGGCAGAAGGCGCCGATGACCGCCGAGGACACATAGGCCAGCCAAGCAGAGTGCAGCAGCACGGGCACGCCGAACGCGCTGAGGCTCAGGGCGGTCTGGCGGGTCGGTCGCAGCAAGGCCAGGCCGAGCACTGCGGCGTAGGTGGCGGCGCCAAACAGCGCCAGCGGCCGGCCGAACACGGTCGAGGCCGCCGAGGTCTGCACGCGGTCACAGTTGAATGTGGCGCCGAAATTGCAGGAGCTCTCGTAGCTCGGATCCAGCTCCAGCCGCAGCTTGACCCGCACCAACACCAAGGCGAAGGCGAGTCCGAGCGCTGAGAGGGCAGCGAGGGCCCAGCGGAGCGACCACGGCTGCGTGACCTGGCTTTCAGCCATGCTCTCTGTCATCGATGGCTCCAAGGGCGGAGGCGCACGGCTAGACGCTGATTTCGCCGGGCCTCGCCGCGTCGAGCTGCGTCAAGACCTGCCGCAACAGATGGGACGAGAAGCTCATTCCGGCGGGATCGAACACAGGTGGGGCAGGCACGGCGGCCCGGCGCGGCGGCGGCTGGGTCGAGCTCTGGGCCGTGAGTCGGGCGGCCAGAGCGGCGATCCAGGCGCGATCTGCGGGTCGATCGGCGGTCCAGCCCTCCGCGGTGTCGAGCGCCCGCTCGGCCGATGTGACGTCGCCCTCGGCCAGCGCCGCCGCGCAGGCGAAGAGGGCTGCCCGCGCGACATGCCGACGGTCGCCGGTGACCGCCGCAGAGTCGGCCGCGCGCTCGGCCGTGCGCCGTCCGCGTCGTCCGGCGAGCAGGTCAGCGACCAGCCGCAGCCAATGGAGATCTGAGCTCAGTTCGGCGTCCTGCGCGGCGGCGCCTGAGAGCTCGCAGCGCTCAAGCGTGGCTTCGGCCTCTTGGACCCGGCCATCCTGCAACGCGCCGGCGGCCAGGACGAGACGGGCACGCAGCGTCCCCTTGGCGTCCCCGGCGCGCTCTGCGATCTCGACCGCCTCGATGGCGTAGACTCCGGCACCCGCAGGCAGGCCGCGATCGAGGGCCCGGCGCCCCGCGACCGTCAGCGCGGTGATGAGCTGTGACGCGTCGCCGTCTGCTCGCAACGCCTCGATCGCTTGCTCCAGGGCGCGATCGGCGACGGCGTCTTGGCCGAGCGCGTCGAGCCCCTGCGCCCGCACCAGCAGCAGCGCACCTGCGCCGCGGCCGCTGCCTTGGCTGCGCAGCCGATCGAGGCCGCGGTCGGCGGCGGCCAGCGCCTCGTCTGGCCGAGACTGGCGGAGCGCCACGCTGGCGAGCCTGCCGAGCGCCACTGGCGACTCGAGCGGCGAAGTCAGCACTTGGGCCAATGCCCTGCGCGCCGCGGCGAGGTCCCCGGTGGCGACGTGTAGGTCGGCGAGCAGCAGCCCGAGCGCTGGTGCGTCGTGGCCAAAGCGCGCCATCGCCTGTTCTAGCCGCTCAGCGACACCACGCAGCGGCCCGCGTCGCAGCCTGACCTGCGCCCATGCCAGCACGAAAACGGCGCGTGTCGGCGCGGCGGCGGCGGCCTCCAGCTCGTCGCGCAGCTGCTCCAAGCGGCGCATCGCGTCGGCGCCGCCGTGGCGATCGACGCGCCCAAGCAGGTCGAGGCAGACGTCGCGCAGCCACGCATCGCGCCGCGCGCGCGTCGCTGCGCCATCTGCGGCGTCAAGGGCCTCGGCTGCAACCTCGCGGAGACTCGTCAGCAGGGCGAACCGCATGGCGCCGTCGCCATCGTCGCGCAATCGCAACAAGCTCCGCTCACGCAGCGCGTCGAGGCCCGCCAACAGGGCGCGTCGCTCGCTGGCGTCTGCGGCGAGGACCCGCTCAGCGGCGGTGAGATCGAAGGCAGCGCAGAACACGGTCGACCGCGCCAACAGGCGCAGCAAATCCGGAGGCAGGTCGCAGAGGGCGGAGGCGAACACGTCACGCAGGCCTGTATCGCCCCGGCGGCCACTTCCGCGCAGCGCGTCCTGATCTTGGTCTAGCCGCGCCAGCAGCTCGTCTGGCTCGAGCACGTCGAGGCGCGCCGCAGCGAGCTCGAGCGCCAGCGGCAGGCCGTCCAGTCGTCGCACCAGCGCCGCCGTGGCGGCCTGTTGGCCGGCGGCGAGGCGAAAGCCAGGCCGGACCTCCCTGGCGCGCGCCAGCAGCAACGCCACTGCCTCGCTGTCGCTGAGGTCGTCGCCCTCCGGCGTCGAGAGCGGGACGACGTCGATGACCTGCTCGTGGGCGCAGCGCAAGGCGCGGCGCGCGGTGACGATGAGGCGCAGCTTCGGCGCTCGCTCGACACAAGCCGGGAGCAGCTTGGCCAGGGCGCTGCGGACGCCGTCGGCGTTGTCGAGCAGCAGCAGGACATCGCCGGCGCGGGCGAGCGCGTGCTCGATGGCGATCTGCCCGGCCTCCAGATCGGCGCAGGCCGGCAGGGCCAGGGCCTGGGTCATGGCTGACACCAGCCCAAGCTCGCCCTCGACCGTGGCGAGCTCGACCCGCAGCTTGGCCCGTCCGCCGGAAGCGCGCAGGCGGAGTGCGCGCTGGCCGAGCCGAGACTTGCCGACGCCGGGGACGCCCCGCAAGGTCAGCAGCCGAGCGTCGCTGTCGAGCCGCGCGTTTACCGCCTCCAGCTCAGCTCGGCGGCCGATAAAGACGTCGGGTTCAGGCGGCAGCGCCCGCGGCAGGCGTTGCATCGCCACCTCGGTGCGCGTGCGATCGACCAAGACCGGCTGACCAAGCTGAGCGTCACGCTCGGCCCACCGCAGCATGCGCTGCTCGAGCGGCATCCAGATCGGCGCCGTGTGGTTGCGCACCCACCAGCCCAGCTGGTGACGGGCGTCGCCGACGCTTTTGCCCTGCAGCCAGGCCAACAGCGCGTCGCCAAGCTCGCCGGCGCTCTGGAATCGCGCCGCCGGCTCTTTGCGCAGCGCCCGCAGCGCGATCTCGCCGAGGGTCGGGTCAACGCCCTCGAAGACCATGCCCGGCGGCAGCGGCTCTTGCTCGCAGATGCGCTGCATGACGTCGAACTCGCCGTCGCCGCGGTACAGGCGCTGGCGGGTCAGCAGCTCATACAAGACGATGCCGAGGGAGAACACGTCGCTGCGGCGATCGACGGGTGTCCCGCGGCACTGCTCTGGCGAGAGGTACCCGAGCTTGCCCTTGACGACCCCCGAGCGGGTACGGCTGCGGTGGCTGCGGGCCCGCGCGACGCCAAAGTCGGTGATCTTGACGTCGCCATGGCGCGAGATGAGGACGTTTTGCGGGCTGACGTCGCGGTGGACGATCTCGAGGCTCGCGCCGGTCACCGGGTCGACGCGCTCGTGGGCGTGGTGCAGGCCCTCCGCCGCGGCGGCGACCACGGCAGCGCACAGCGGCTCCGGCAGCGGCTTGCCGATTCGCAGCGACTGCGCGAAGAGCCTGCCGAGGTGCGGCCCATCGACCAACTCCATAGCCATGAACCACTCGCCGGAGCGCCCAGCGAGGAGGTGCGCCGCGGCAACCTCACCGCCCGACGCGGCCGGCGCTGCGGCGAGATCACCCGGTGCCGCTGAGCCAACGCTAGCGCCGCCGCCGAGGTCGAGCACCGAGACGATGTGCGGGTGGTGCAGCATCGCCCCGAGCCGGGCCTCATCGAGGAACATCGCCACCTGGGCAGGATCTCGGGCCGACGACGGCAGCAGCCGCTTCACCGCCACCTCGCGCAAGAAGCCCTCGGCCCCGACGACGCGGCCAAACCAGACCTCGGCCATGCCGCCTTCGGCGAACTTCTCGAGCAGCTCATATTGGCCAAGGCGGTTGGTCATGCGCCGCGATGGTCGCCGGTTCAGTCGCCGCCTTCAAGCATCGGGTGCGGTGGCGCTGCCGGCGAAGGCCTCGCTGGCGAATTGTCGCTCGACCAACCGACGGTAGAGGCTATCGCGCTGCAGCAGGCTGTCGTGGGTGCCCTGTTCGACCACCCGCCCAGCGTCGATGACGCAGACCCGGTCGGCGTCGCGGACTGCCGAGAGGCGGAGGGCTATGTTGAGCGGGGGTCGGCCCACCGGCAGGCGCGCGAGGGCCTCTTTGTCGAGGTACGCCG
>SXNM01000007.1 GCA_005777155.1 Pseudomonadota bacterium
CTTCTTCGTCGACCTGCCCAACCGCGAAGAGCGGCGCGCCATCCTCGACATCCACATCCGGCGCCGCGGCCGCGATCCCGCCAACTTCGACATGAAGCGCTTGGTGGGCGCCTCGGCGGGCTACTCGGGCAGCGAGCTTGAGGAGGTCCTGGTCACCGCGCTCTACAACGCCTATGACGAGGGCCAGGGCGAGTCCGACATCACCACTGACGGCGTCGTCGTGGCGATGCGCGAGGTGATCCCGCTCTCGCAGACCATGCGCGAGCGCCTCGCCGGTATGCGCGAGTGGGCGCGTTCTAGGGCGCGGCGGGCCAGCACCTCCGATGAGGACGGCTCGGCTGACGACGACGCGCCGCGATTGGAGCTGTAGGGGGCCGCACCCTTGCGCGCGCCCGCCGGAACGCCCGGGGGCCGCGCTGGGGTCGCGGGCGCCAGGTTGGGCGCAGCTTTGGAGGGGCAGGGCGAATGTCGCACTTCACGACCGTCAAGTCGCAGATCAAGAACATCTTGCGCCTGGAACTCGTCCTCGAGGAGCTCGGCTTTGCCTACACCAAGGCCGAAGTCGGCCAGAAGGTCCGGGTCAAAGGCTACCTCGGCCAGACCACTGAGGCCGACCTCGTCATCCACTCCAGCAAGACCTACGAGATCGGCGTCAACATCGACGCCGAGACGGGGTGCGCGACGTTCGTCGCCGACTGGGAATTCGTGGAGCAGACCGCCGGGTACAATCAAGCCGAGTTCACCCGCAAGGTGATGCAGCGCTACGCCTACCACACCGTCAAGGAAGAGGTGCAGAAGCGCGGCTATACGCTCGAAGAAGAGAAGGTCGACGAGAACGACCACATCCACGTCACGGTCTCGTCCTGGGGCGATTGACGCGGGGGCAAGCATGGCCAAGCGGCGTGAGATCCAGTTCAAGATCGATGATGAGGGCAACGTCAGCATCGAGGTCAAGGGCGTCTCCGGACCCGAGTGCGAGCGCATCACGCGTGAGATCGAGGAGGCGCTTGGGATGGTCGCCAGCCGCGACCGCACGAGCGAATTCTACATCGCCGCCGAAGCCACCGAGGCGGTGAAGCTCGGCGATGACTGACCCGCCGGCGCACGCCGAGGCAGAGGCTACCGGCCTCCAGCTTCTGGCCGTGCCAGAGGCGTGGCCGCTCGACCGGCGGTTGGCCGCGTCGTCCGCCCTATCGCGCCAGCTGCTGCCTCTGCTGACGAAGCTGCTCGGCAAGGAGCGCTTTGCTTTCTTCGTGCCCTACGACTTTCAGCCCGATCGGCTGAGCGCCTGGGTCGTCGCCCGTAACGAGCACCGCGAGACCTACGCCGCCACCTTCAAGGTCAAGAGCGACCAGGACCTGCCCGGCGAAGTGCTCGACGCGGTGAAACACAACCACACACCGCAGTTCAACTTGCGCAACATCGGCCGACTTGAGCGCAACGACGTCAACCCGAGCGCGCCACTGCCTTTCGTCTTCTCCGACAGCGAGCGCCGCGCCGCGCGCGAGGCCATCGACGAGGTGCGCGAGTCCAACATCCCGAAGGTCGAACCGATTGAGGTCTGGTCCGTGCGCATGGTCACGACGGTGCGCCGCAGCCTTCGTCGCCTCTTGGTCGAGGACCCGTGGGAGCACCGCTACGGCGCCGAGGTGCGGGCGAATTTCGCAGGCCGCGCCCACGACTTCGTCGTCGATGGCACCCACCCCGACGATCTGCCTGATGCTTGGTGGGGCCCGGCGCCGATTCCGGTGCCGACGGTCTGGGCGGCGCCACCAGCGGGCTCTGAGCGCGAAGAGCGGGCGACCTCCCTGCACGACGTCATCCGGGTGGTCTCTGCCGGCAGCGGCTAGGGCTGCAGCGGCCTGAGCCGGCGACGGGCAACCGCCGAGACAGCGAGTCCCTCCAGGGCGGCGCGCGTGACGCGGCACTTTGAGCGGCGGCGGGTCGTAGCGCGACTAAGGTGGCGTCGGGCGTCGAGGCTCCGGGCTCCGCGGCGGCTGTGGTCCGTCCGGCGGAGGCGCGATGCGACGGCCCTCGGGCTCGGGGGGCGGCGGTGGCGCGTCGGGATCTCCCGGCGGCAAGGCGTCGGCGTCCCAACCGTCCAAGTCATGGCCAAGCCCACCGTCGGCTGGGACCTCGCTGCCATCAGGCCCCCCGCCAAAGACGACGTGGCACTCGGCCAGGCGCGCTCGCTCGTCGGCCGTGATTTTCTCGCGCTTGAGCATGATATCGGCCAGCCAGCACAGGTGGTTGCGCCAAGTGTCGGTGACCTGGCCCTTGGCGAAGTGGTGGTAGTGGCCGCGCGGACTCGGGATGATGGAGCCGAGCCAGATCGCCTGCAGCAGGGTCAGGTTCACCGGGTGGCGCGCGAAGTACCGCTGGGCGGCGGCGCGGATGCCGTAGATCTGCGGCCCGAATTCAATGATGTTGAAGTAGAGGGCGAGGATCTCTTCCTTGCTGAAGCGGTGCTCAAGCTCCCAGGTCACCACCGCCTCTTGCAGCTTGCGCGAGAGGGTCTTCTCTCTCTCGACGAAGAAGAGGTTCTTGACGACCTGCTGGCTGATGGTCGAGGCGCCGCGCACGAAGCGGCCCTCGTTGAGGTTGGCGACGACTGAGTCGCGAATCGCCTGCAGCGAGAAGCCGCGATGCCAGAAAAAGGAGCCATCTTCGCTGGTGGTGACCACCTTGACCATGTCGGCGGAGACCTCTGGCAGGCTTACCCACGACTCGGCGCCGGGGCCGGTGATGAACGAGTGGATCGAGCCGTCCTTTTGCTTGGCGTGCTGCCAAAAAGTGCCACGGAGGACGGCGAGATCGATGTGCTTGCCCATCGACTGGATCTCGACGTTGCGCAGCGTCGGCTCGAACTCCAGCTTGAGGCTGGTCATCTTGGCGGTGTCGAGCCCGACGTCGACGCGGAAGGCAATGGTTCCGCTGCAGCGAGCCCCTGCCAGCATGGGCGCCACCGGCCCGACTAGCGAGTCGACGGCGTCTTGGCACTCAAGCGTCGGCACCTGGATATCGAGGTCGAGGATGGGCGCCGTGCGCGCCTTGGCGATCTTGGCCTCGATGAGCGCGCTGGCCCGACCAATCGCGAGCTCGATGCCGGTGGCCGCCAGCTTGTCTTGTCCGAGGTCGAGCAGGATCTTGCCGCTGCCCCTCACGACGAGATCAGCGATGACGTGCAGGGCTAGGCGCCGGGCCTCCAGGTCGAAGTGCGCCACCTCACCCTTGCCGTCGAGCGCGATGGTGCGGGCGCGGCTGTCGTAGCGCAGCTGAATCCGCGTGTCGCGCAGCAGGCTGTCGGGGTGTACCCGCAGCGACCGCGGCAGCACGGCGCCCCACGGCGCCAGGGGCAAGCGGTCGAGCTGAATGTCGAGGCTGGCGTCGCCCGTGGTGGTCGAGACCTGACCCCGAATGGTGTTGGCCGCCGCGACCGGCGCCGCCGCCGGATCGGCCGCAGCGGCGGCAGCGGCGGCAGCGGAGGCGGCGGGCGACACCGCGCCTGCCTCGGTGGCGAACGACACCTCGAGCTCGACCATGCCTTCGGCCTTGCGCTCGATGCGGGCGGCGAAATTCGACACCTCGCCAGCGGCGACGGCGCGCGGCCGCTCATCGTGGTAGCGAGCGCGACCGCGCAGCAGCGTGATGCGCTCCACCGGCATCGCCTGCAGCGTCGTGCGCAGCTTGGCGAGGCTGCTCTCCAGCCGGTCGGCGCTGGCGTCAAAGAGGCCGGCGAGCGCGTTGCGCACCTTTGCGCCCGGCTCGGCGTCTGCTTTGGCGTCAGCGAGCGCCTGCGCCTTTTGCGCCCGCTGGGCCGCCAGCTGGGCCTTCGCCTCCGCCGCGGCGGCCCCAATTTGGCCGGGCCGCGCGCCGCCCTTGGCGCCCTTGCGTCCGGCCCGGCTCACCCCGGGCGGCGCGTCCTCGACGGCGAGCGCGGCCTCGCGCATC
>SXNM01000050.1 GCA_005777155.1 Pseudomonadota bacterium
GGTGGCGCTCGTCACCGGCGGCGGCAGCGGCATCGGGCGCTGCATCGCCCACGAGCTGGCGGCGCTTGGCGCGACGGTGGTAGTCGCGGGGCGCAAAGCGGACAAGCTGCAGACGGTCGTCGAGGAGATCGCGGCGGCGGGCGGGGCGTCCGACCTGCAGCAGCTCGACATCCGTGACGAAGACGCCGTGCAGATGGCCGTCGAAGACATCGTCGCCCGCCACGGTCGCCTCGACCTGCTGGTCAACAACGCTGGCGGCCAGTTCGTCGCTGGCGCTGAGGAGATCCGCCCCAAAGGCTGGCGCGCGGTCGTCGACACCAACCTCAACGGCACCTTCTGGGTCACTCGCGCCGCTTACTTGGCGGCGATGCAGCGGCACGGCGGCGCGATCGTCAATATCGTCGCAGAGATGTGGAAAGGCTTCCCGGGCATGGCCCACACGGGCGCGGCGCGGGCGGGCGTCGTCAACTTGACGATGACGCTGGCGACCGAGTGGGCCAGCCACGGCGTGCGCGTCACCGCGGTGGCGCCGGGCGGCAGCCGTTCGTCCGGGCTGCGCAATGACCCGCCGTCGGTGCTCGAGATGGCGCTGCCGATGATGGTGGGCAACCCGACGGGGCGCCTCGGCACGGAGGGTGAGGTCTCGGCGGCGGTCGTCTGTCTCTTGTCGCCGGCGGCGGCGTACATCCCCGGCGCGACGCTGCGGGTCGACGGCGGCAGCTCGCTGGCGAAGGTGCCGATGGCGCCGCTCGATCCGCACGACGCGATCGCGGCGTTCGCGGGCCTGCACCTGCCGGCGGATCTGCCCGAGGGGCTGGGCGACGAGTCACCCGGAGGCTAACGGCGAGGCGCTGCTCTGAGCGCCGCTTGGGAGGATTGCGATGATGATCGGCCTGATGCATAGCCACAAATACCTAGGCTACTTGCTCTTTCTGCTCTTGCTCCTGACCGCCGTCTTGGTCGCCACCGGCGCGACCCGCAACCCCGGCCTGGCGCGCATCGCCGACCGTCTGCACCGGCTCGGCGCCATGAACCTCGGCCGCCTGGAGATCGTGCTCGGCGTCGCGACGTTGGCAGCCATGGCCGACACCGCTGGCGCGCCCTGGTGGCGGCCAAGCCTGTGGGCCGGCTTGCTGTTGTGGGGCCCGATCGAGCCGATCGCCAAGCGCTTGGTACACGCGGAGTTGGCGCGCGCTTGCGCCGGCGAACCAGCGAATCGAGGCCGCTTGCTGGCCGGGATTGGCCTTGAGGTCGTGCTGATCACCGCCATCATCGGCCTGATGACGATGACCCGACTTGGCAAGCTCTAGGCGCCTGGCGCCACGGGGAATCTCCGCGCCGCACCGGCGGTTCTGTCGCCGTGGAGCGCCTGCGGCCATGCCGACCGCGGCCCGACTACGCGAGGAGCTTCGATGTCTCGCTACGTCGCTGGGGCTGTGTTTCTGCTGGCTTTTGGCGCCTTGCTCTTCGTGGTCCACCGCTGGATCTGGCTGCGCCTCATCCACGACCCTGCGTGGCCGGCCCCCTGGGCCGTGGCCGGGCGGATCGCGATCTTCGTGGCGGCGGCGGGCATGCTGCTGGGCCTCGCCGCGTCGCGCCTCGTCGGCGGCAGCCTCGGCCAAGCGCTCGGCCCGCCGGCCTTCATCTGGATGGGGCTCCTCTTTCTGCTGCTGTTGACCCTTGGCGGCGGCGAGCTGGTGCGGCTCGCCCATGGCGCCTGGGCGCGGTTGTTCAGTGGCGAGGACGGCGCTGTCGACCCTGAGCAGCGCGTGCTGCTGGCGCGGGCGCTTGGCGGCGGGGCGATCCTCAGCGCTGCAGCCCTCGGCGCGACGGCCCTGCGCAATGCCGCCGAGCCGCCCGCCGTGGTGCGGGTCGATGTACCTATCGCCAACCTGCCCGCGGCGCTCGACGGGTTCCGCGTCGTGCAGATCTCCGACCTCCACGTCTCGGCGATGATCCGCCGGCCAGAGGTCGAGCGGATCGTGGCGCTCGCCAACGCTCAGCAAGCCGACCTCGTCGCGCTGACCGGCGACATGATGGACGGCTCTGTGGCGGCGCTGCGCGACGACATGGCGCCAATCGCCGACCTTCTCAGCCGCCACGGCACCTTCTTCGTCACCGGTAACCACGAATACTACTCCGGGGCCGACGAGTGGCTGGCCGAGCTCCGTCGCCTCGGCGTGCGGCCGCTGCGCAACGAGCGGGTGCGCGTCGAGCATGACGGTGCGGCGCTTGAGCTGCTGGGCATCGACGACTGGTCCGCCGGGCGATTCGGCGGCGACCACGGCCCCGACCTGCCACGCGCCGCCTCGGGGCGCGACCCGGCGTTGCCGTCCGTCCTGCTCGCTCATCAGCCGCGTGCTGTCGACGAGGCCGCCGACTTCGGTCTGGACCTCGTGCTCTCGGGCCACACGCACGGCGGCCAGCTCTGGCCCTTCGGCATGCTGGTGCGCCTCGTCCAGCCCTACGTGGCTGGGCTCCATCTGCACCGTGGGCGAACGCGCATCTACGTCAGCCGTGGCACTGGCTCCTGGGGGCCGCCGATGCGCCTGCTGGCACGCCATGAGCTGACCGTGCTGACGCTGCGGAGCGCAGCATGACCGCGCTGGCCATCGAGGTCCGTGGCCTCGGCAAGGGCTACGGCCGCGGCAGCCGGCGGGTCCAGGCGCTGCGCGACCTTCAGCTCTCTGTGCCGCGCGGCGCGGTCTTTGGGCTGGTCGGTCAGAACGGCGCCGGCAAGACCACCTGCATCAAGGTCATGCTCGGCATCGCGCGCCCTGATGAGGGCGAGGTGCGGGTCCTTGGCGGCGATCCGATCGATGTCGCGGTGCGGGCCCGAATCGGCTATCTGCCTGAGAACTTGCAGATCCCTGGGCACCTGGACGCGTTTGGCCTGCTCGAAGCCATCGCCCGCCTGCGCGGACTGCCAGCGTCCGGCCTCGGCGAGCGCATCGCCCAGCGCTTGACGGCCATCGGCCTGCAGCCCTCGGCGTGGCGGCGGCCAGCTTCCACGTGGTCCAAGGGCATGCGACAGCGCGCAGGCCCTCCAACGCGCCCTCGAGCAGCACGCGCCCGCGCGCCAGGACCGCGAC
>SXNM01000051.1 GCA_005777155.1 Pseudomonadota bacterium
AGCGCGACGCTGGCGAGCAGCGGCGCCGGGCCGGCCGCTGGCGGGTGCGCCGCGTGTAGCCACGCCAGCGTCGCGATGAGCGCCAGGCCGACACCCGGCAGCGCGGCGTCACCGGCCGCGACGCGCAGCCGGCCGAGAGGGCCGACACCGGCCGCGCCTCGCAAGCCACGGTCCATGGCGACCAAGACGTTGTCGCGCACCGAGAGCTGCGAAAACAGCCGGATGTTCTGAAAAGAGCGCGCCGCGCCGCGCAGCGCGACGGTCTGAGGCGAGCAGCGGCCGCGCAGCCAGATGGCGCGGGCACCGAGGGCGCAGACCACGAAAGCCAGCAGCGCGGTCAGGGCGTGGTCGAAGAGCGAGCGCATCGCCAGGTGGTCGCCAAGGCCCTGGAACGCGGCGTCCAGCCGCCAGCGCTCGGGCGGCAGCGCCTTGACGGTCGCCGCCCACAGCGCGTTGAGGTCGCTCGCCACCAAGACAGCGGCCACCGCGCCGAGCAGCCCGACGCCGAGCCACCTCGCGATGTCAGCCCTGCCCGGCGGCTGGCGAAGGTCGGCGCCGTCGACCAAGATGGCGCCCGCCGTCGGTTCGTAGATGCCTGTGATCGCATTGAACAAGCTGGTCTTGCCGGCGCCGTTGGGGCCGATGACGGCGCAGATCTCGCCAGGAGCGACCTGCAGGTTGACGCCGTCGAGGGCGGTGAGCCCGCCAAAGCGCAGCGTCAGGCCGCGCAGCTCCAGGCGGGGGGGCGTGGCGGTGACGTTGGCCCTCATCGCGCCGCCCCTATGGCCGCGCTGCGCTTGCCTGCGGGCGCAAAAAGCCCGGCGGGTCGCACGCGCATCATGACCACCAGCAACAGGCCAAACAGCAGCCAGCGCCAGGCGCTGAAGTTGGCGAGCGGGTGGCCGCCGACGCCGGGGAGCTGCTGCAGGGCGCGATCGAGCAGGGGCGACAGGACGTTGTCGAAGCCGATGACCAGCGCCGCCCCGAGCAAGGCGCCGCGCAATGTGCCGAGGCCGCCGAGGATGAGGCAGCACAGGACCATGATCGCGTTGTTGAAGTCGTAGTTGTTCGGGTCGGCCGTGGTCGTCAGGTTGGTGGCGTAGAGGCAGCCCGCGACCCCTGCCAGCGCCGCGCCGCCGGCGAAGGCCTGGAGCTTCAGGCGCGCCGGGTCGAGGCCCATGCAGGAGGCGGCCAGCTCATCGTCGCGCAGGGCGGCCAGGGCGCGGCCGACGCGGCTGCCCTCGAGCACGCGCAGCACCACGAAAGCCGCCACCAGCACGCCGAGCGCGACGTGGTAGGTCACAAGCAGCGAGGCGCGCGAGCTGTCCGCGCCGCCGAGCAGGTCGCGCAGCCCGGCCGGCACCCAGATCTCGGCCACCGGGTTCAGGCCGCGCGGGCCGTCGGTGATGTGCTCCAGGTTGAGCAACACCGTGCGCACCACCTCGCCAAAGCCGAGCGTGACGATGGCGAGGTAGTCGCCGCGCCGGCGCAGGGTCGGCGCCCCAAGGATCAAGCCGGCCGCCAACGCCGCCAACGGCGCGCCGAGCAGGGCCCCCCAGAACCCGAATTGGAACGGGAACTTGGTCACCGTCAGCACGCCGGTGGTCATCGCGCCGATGCCGAAGAAGGCCGCAATACCGAGCTGGAGCAGCCCAGCCTGTCCGACCTGCAGGTTCAGCGCCAGCACGAGCAGGGCGTAGATGAACACGGTCACGAGGCGCGGCTCGAGGCGCAGCGGCACGCCGGCGGCGTCTGCGGCGATGTCGACGATCGGCAGCCACGGATACACCAGCAGCAGCAGGAGCAGCCCGAGCTCAAGCGATGGCCGGTAAGAGGCCGAGGCGGCGGCGGTGGGTGCGGTCGGCGACGCCACGCTAGACCTTCTCGCGCGCGGCGCTGCCGAGCAGGCCGGTGGGACGAAAGACCAAGAGCGCGATGAGGATGCCGAACAGCACCGCTGGCTGCCATTGCGCGCCGATGTACTGGTCGCTCAGCGCCCGCACGACGCCGAGCAACAACCCGCCGACGACGGCGCCTGGGATGCGGCCAATGCCACCGATGACGGCGGCGGTGAAGGCGTAGAGCCCGTTCTGGTAGCCCATCTGGTAGCTGATGGTCTGGATCGACAGCGAGAAGAGGACCGCCGCGACGCCGGCGAGCGCGCCGCCGAGCAAGAACGTCAGCGCCACCACGCGATCGACGTCGACCCCCTGCAGCCGCGCCGCGTCGGGGTCCTGCGCCAGGGCCCGCATGGCGAGGCCGAGGCGAGTGTGGCCGACCAACCAGACCAGACCGAGCATCAGCAGCAGCGACGCGACGATGCAGAGCGCCTCGCTCGGCCTCAGCGACAGCGCCGCGTCGGCGCCGAAGAGGTTGCCGGTGGGCAGCAGCGAGGGAAAAGCCTTCGGCGCTGCCGGCTGGGCCCCGCCGCTGAACACCGCCATCGGCAGCGCGCCCCAGGCCATGCCGAGGTTCTGCAGCAGAAACGAGACGCCGATCGCCGACACCAGCGGCGCCAGCTTCGGTGCGCGGCGCAACGGCCGGTAGACTACGCGGTCGATGGCGAGGTTGACGCCGCCGGCGAAGGCCATCGTCAGCACCAGCACCAGCGCGAGCCCGAGCGCCAGCGGCATGCCCTCGGCGGCCTGCAAGTTGAGGACCCCGACCAGCGTCAAGGCGAAGAACGACGCCAACATGAAGACGTCGCCATGCGCGAAATTGATGAACTCGAGGATGCCGTAGACCAGCGAGTAGCCGAGCGCGATGAGCGCGTAGACCATGCCGTTGCTGACGCCGATCAGCAGCTGTTGGCCGATGATCGTCGCCTCGCCGCCGGCGGGCCCCGCCGTGGGTGCATCTGCCGTCGCCCCGGTGGTGTCGTTGGCCGCCGCGGTGCCGGTCGCCGCGGCGTCTGCGGTCGGCGCTGGCGCGTCTGCCCCGAGCAGGGTCGCGAACACAAAGGCGCCGCCTTCGACGCGCAGCCCCGCCATCGTGCTCATCGTGGTGTCGCCCTGGGCGTCGAAGCTCCAAGTGCCCAACGCGCCGTCACGCTGGCCGTAGCGGAGCAGCGCCGCCCGCACGGCGTCGCGGTCCTTGCGGCCTACCTCGGCGATGACGTCGAGCGCCGCCCGCGCCGCGACGTAGCCGTAGACGGCGTACCCCTCAGGCTCGCCACCAAAGCGCTCGCGGTAGCGGCTTACAAACGCGGCGCCTTTTCCGTGCATGTGTTCGGGTGGCAGCCCGCCGAAGGTGACAAAGGTGCGGCCGTCCAGGACACCGCTGCCGGCCGCCTGCAAGAACGCCGCCTCGTAGCAGCCGTCCGGCAGCATCAGCTTGGCGCGGAGTCCGGTCGCCACGAGGTCTTTGGCCAGCTGACCGGCGTTGGTCTGCGTGGTGCCGCCGAAGAAGATGAAGTCAGGGTCCAGCGCCTTGATCTTGGTCATCAGCGACCGGTACTCCTGCGCCTTCGGGTCCATGCCCTCGCGACCGAGCAAGCGCAGCCCCGCGGCTGGCGCCGCCTGGGTCAGCACGTCGGCGATGCCCTTGCCGTAGAGGCTGCGGTCGTCGAGCACGTAGACCGAGCGGGCGCCCAGCTGTCGAATCCACTGGGCGGCGGCGCGCCCCTGCAGGTCATCGGCGGGCACGACGCGGAAGTAGTTGACGGCGCCGCTCGGGCGGTAGACGGCGGGCTCGTCGGGTTCGCCCATGCCGGGCTTGGTCAGGCCGGGATAAGAGTTGGCCGGCGAGATCATCGCCAGCCGCGCCTTGTTGGAGATCGGCATCGAGATCTTGGCGGCGCCGGAGTTGTAAGGGCCGAGGACGACCATGACGTCCGGATCGGCGACCGCCTTCTCAGCGTTGGCGGCCTCGACCTCGGGGTCCCAGTCGCCCTTCTTGGCGCTGGCGTCGTCCCAGTCCTCGTAGATCACCTGGAACGGTCCGGCGCGGCCGCCGTTCTCCTCGATCGCCATGCGGATGCCGTTGACCACCGTCGTGCTCTGGGCGTTGGCAGAGCCGGTGCGTGGCAGGCTGGAGACGATCTTGACGACGGCCGGGTCGCCGAGCGGGGCCGCCGTGGCGACTGGTCCCGCCAGCGTGGCAAGCGCGAGCGCGACGACGCCCCACAGGCGGGGCGCGCGGCACGACGGGTGGGCTGGGGCAGGGGTGGCCATCTCCTGCCTACGCTAGAGCACTCGACGGCGGCTGGAAAGCTGAGCCGAGTGGCGTGCGGTCGCGGCCTCAACGTCGCATCGACATCGGCGTCACTGCGCCCGCCTCGCGACGACGCAAGCGGTGTGGGCCGGTCGTTGGAGCGCTGGTTGACGCACCACCGGCCGTCGCACAAGGTAGCCACAGGGGAGAGCCCGACCGCCTCACGCTGGAGCCCGCAGACGGCGTCTGACGCCGCGAGCGACGCCGCGCCTCCGCCCGGGAGCCAACCATGGCCAAGATCGTCGCCCTCGTGGCGCTATGGATCCTGACGGCCCTGCCGGTCCTCGCCAGCGAGGCTGCGCCCGCGGGCGCCGGTGCTGGGAACGCCGCGCCGGCTGCTGTCGCCGCCGACCCGGCCAAGGAGGCCGCGCCGGCTGCTGTCGCCGCCGACCCGGCCAAGGACGCCGCGATTCGCTTCGACCGCAGCGCGACGGCGGGTACGCTGGCCGAGCGTCTGCAGGCGGTCCTCGGCTCGATCGTGCTCATCTCGCTCTGTTGGCTGCTGCGCGAGCGGCGGCCCGGCCAGCGCTTTCCGCTGCGCATCGTCGCCGCCGGCGCGGCAATTCAGCTCGTGCTTGCGGCGCTGATCCTCAAGACCGATGTCGCGGCGCGCGCCTTCGCGTCGATCAACGACGCCTTCGTCAACCTGATGTCGTTCTCCAACGAGGGCGCGCGCTTCCTCTTCGGGCAAGCGATGGAGGTGCCATTCGGCCTCGTCGCCTTTGCGGTGTTGCCGACGATCATCTTCTTCTCGTCGTTGATGACGCTCGGCTACCACTCGGGCGTCATGGTGCGGGTCGTGCGGTTCTTCTCGCGCTATCTCGCGCGGTGGATGGGCATCTCTGGCGCTGAGTCGCTGTCCACGGTCGGCAACATCTTCCTCGGCCAGACCGAGGCGCCGCTGCTCGTGCGACCCTTCCTCGGCGCCGCCACTCGGTCGGAGCTGCACTGCATCATGGTCGGCGGCTTTGGCAGCGTCGCCGGCGGCGTACTGGCGGCCTACGTCGGCATGCTGCATGGCCGCTTCCCGGACATTGCGGGTCACCTGCTGACGGCGTCGATCATGAGCGCGCCGTGCACCGTGATGGTCGCCAAGCTGATGGTGCCCGAGTCCGAGGTGCCGGTCACCGGCCCGGATCACCGCATCGAGGTCGAGCGGCTGCACCGCAACGCCATCGACGCCGCCGCAGCCGGCGCCTCCGAGGGCTTGGCGCTGGCGCTCAACGTCGGCGCGATGCTGCTGGCGTTCATCGCCCTGGTCGCGCTCGGCAACGCCATCCTCGGCTCTCTGCTCGAGCTCATCGGTCTGCCTGGCCTGACGCTGCAGGCGATCTTGGGCTACCTCTTCACGCCCATCGCTTGGCTCTGTGGCGCCGGCTGGGAGGACGCGCCGGCGGTCGGGCGTCTGCTCGGCATCAAGCTGGTGCTCAACGAGTTCGTCGCTTATCTGGACTTGGCCAAAGACCTCTCTGGGCCGACGCCGCTCTCGCCGCGGGCGACCATCATCTCGGCCTATGCGCTGTGCGGCTTCGCCAACTTTTCGTCGATCGCCATTCAGATCGGCGGCATCAGCGGCATGGCCCCTGAGCGGCGCCCGGTCCTCGCCGAGCTGGGGCTGCGGGCGATGCTCGGCGGCACGGTCGTCGGCTACCTGACGGCGGCGCTGGTGGCGATCGTGATGTAGCCGGCGCGGCGCCGCGTGACAGCTGGGCTGGTGCCCGCACATCAGCGCCGCAGGCTCTCGGAGCCTCCTTCACTACGCCCCGTCGCAGGGCGAGGGCCTCGGTTCGCCGGGTCTTGGCGCCTCTGCGCGGCGTCCTTGCTTCGCTTCAGCGCTTCTGGCGACCCGTCGCGGTCGGGAACCTCCCTGCATGTTGCCTCAGCCCTCGCTGTCGCTGTCGCCGTCGTCGTCGCTCGCCTCCGTCGGCACCTCGTCGAGCAGCAGGTATGGCTCGGCCACCACCACCTGCGGGTCGTCGTCCCAACGCAGCCGCAAGCCCCCAGGGCCGCCGACGACCAGGACCGAGACGCCGGCGCTGGAGTCGTGAACCGGCACGGCCCACACCGTCGCCACTGCCACATCCTGCGGGCCCTGCGGCGCTGGCGACCAGACGGTCCACAGCCCCGCCTCGCCGTCGTCGCTCTCGTAGCGGACGCGCTGGACCGCGCGGCCGGGGCCGGCGGCCTTGTAGCGGAGGCTGGCGCCGTCGGGCAGGGCGTGGCTCGGCTCGACGTAGACCTCGAGGGCGCCGCCGTCGACGAGCCCGGCGGGCGATCTCGCCGCCGCGGAGGGCTGTGCCGACTGCGATCCCGCCGTGCCCATCTGCTGCGCTCCTCGCGCGTCGCTGAAATTCAGGGAGCCGCGCTGCGACGGGCGCGCCCGCCCTGAGTGTGGCGGGGCGGCGTCGGTGGGGCAACCGGGGGATGGCGCAGTGGTGTCGCCTGCGCTGTGCCTCGACGCGGCCCTTGACATAAATCGAACGTTCGCTACATTTGACGGCGAACGGCGGGCAAGGCGGCGCCGACGGTGATGGACCGTCGCCACGTCGGTCCCGAACCGGATCACCGTAGACGTTGGATGACATGGCCCGACCGAAGCACGACCCGCAGCGCGACACGCGACAGGCGATCCTGGACGCCGCGCTGGAGTGCTTCGCCGAGCGGGGTTTTCACGGGGTCAGTGTGCGGGAGATCGCTCGCGCGGTCGGTGTGCGGGAGTCTGGCCTCTATCACCACTTCGGTAGCAAGGAGGCGCTCTTCGACGCTGTGCTCTTTGAGACCGACGCCGATGAGCGCCTGATGCTCGGACGGCCCAAGCTGCCCGACTTCGACGGCGACGCCACCGACCTGCAGGGCTTCCTGGAGGCCATGGTCGCCACGGTGACGAGCCGCTATGAGGCGCCACGCGAGCGCAAGCGCTTTCGCATCTTGCTCTCGGACGGGCTTCGCTTGGCGGCCGCCGGGCGCATCGACTACATCGAGCGGGCGATGGCCATGCGGCAGCCGCTGGTCACGTTGGTAGCGTCGCTGATGGCGCGCGGGCTGTTGCGCCAAGAGCCGCCGGCCGTCGTCGCCATGCAGTTTGTCGGGCCGCTGCTGATCTGGCGCCACCTCATGGCGATGGAGTTCGACGGTGCGCTGCCCTTTGACCGCCTCACCTACACCCGCCTGCATGTGCAGCGCTTCTTGCGCGGCAGCCTGACGGCGGAGGCGGCCCAGGTCATCGCTGTGGGGGCGTCAGCCGCGGGATCGCCGGCGGCAGAGCAGGCGGACACATGATGAAGGCTTTGAGCCTCGCGAAGATCGCGGCCCGCAACGTGCTGCGCAACCAGCGACGCACAGCGATTACGCTGGCGGCGCTCGTGCTCGGCGTCGGCGTGATGATCACGGTGCGCGGACTGCTGAACGGCCTTCAGTACTCGCTGGTTGACGGCGTCGTGCACGGCCAGACCGGGGCCATCCAGGTGCACCGCAAGGGCTACTTGAAGAACGTGCTGGCCTCGCCGCTGACCCTCGACTTCGAGGACGCGCCGCTGCGCGCGAAGGTCGCGGCGGTGGCCGGCGTCAAGGCGGTGGCGCCGCGCATCCTCTTTCCCGGCATGATCTCGCTCGGCGACGAGACGATCTTCCTGCTCAACCAAGCGGTCGACCCTGCGCTGGAATTCGAGGTGTGTCCCAATCGACTGACGCTCATCGTCGACGGCGGCAAGTTCGCCTCGGCCAAGGGCGCGCCGGCGAAGGCTCAGGTCGCCGACGCCATGGTGGTGACGGTCGAGCTCGACAAGGCGCTGCGGGCCAAACCGGCGGCGGCGGGGCCGGCGGCGCTGCTTGCGCCCGACCGCGACGGCACGCTGTCGGGAGAGAACGTCAGTCTGGTCGGGACCATGCAGCTCAACTCCCCCGGCGAGCGCAAGATCGGTATGGTCCGGCTCGATGTGGCGCAGCGGCTGCTGAAGCTCGAGGGGCGCGTCACCGAGCTCGTCATCGATGTGCATGAGATAGAGGCGATTCCAGAGGTGGTCGCCGCGATTCAGGCCGCGGTCGGGCCAGAGTTCGAGGTGCACACCTGGGAGCAGGTGGCGCCCTTTGTGGTCGACATTCGGGCCCGGCAGAACGCGGTGCTGCAGATCGTCGCCACGGTGTTCCTGCTGCTCATGTTGCTCGGCGTCGCCAACACGATGCTGATGAGCGTGCTCGACCGGACGCGCGAGATCGGCACCATGATGGCGATCGGCGTCCGCCGGCGGACCATCGTCGGGCTCTTCTTGCTCGAGGCCACGCTGATCGGCGCCCTCGGCGGCCTGCTCGGTGGCGCGGTCGGGGCCGGCATGACGGCGTGGCTTGGCGCCCGCGGCCTGCAGATCCCTTTGCCTGGTAGCAGCGTACCGACCATGGTGCGGCCCTTCATCGGATCGGGCTACTTGGTCGGGGTGGTGCTGTTGGCGACCGCCGGCGCGTTGGTCTTTGCCTTGTACCCGGCCTGGCGCGCGAGCCGCCTGCGACCGGTGCAGGCCCTGGCGGGAGGGTAGGACCATGACGCTGCGATTGCTCAGGTTGGCGCTGCGCAACGTCATGCGCAGCCGCGCCCGCTCGCTGCTGACGATGGGGGCGATCGGCTTCAGCGTGCTGATGACGCTGGTGCTCGGCGCCTTCATCGCAGGCCTCGGCAACGCCATCATCGACAACGTCGTCAAGGGCAAGGTGGGCGCCATCCAGGTGCACCGCAGGGGCTACAACGACGTCCGCGAGAACCAGCCCCTCGACCTCGATATGCCCGCCGACGCGCCGTGGCTCGCCAAGATCGCGGCCATGCCTGGGGTTGTTGGTGTGGCGCCGCGCCTCGTCTTCAGTGGCCTCCTGAGCAACGGTAGCCAGAGCGGCAACTTTGTCGGCGTCGGCGTCGACCCCCGCCGAGACGCCCTCGCGCTGCCGGGTCGCCGCCAGGGCCTCGCCGGACAGCACATCGGTGACGACCCGCAGGCCAAGGCCGTGGTGGTGATGGGCAAGCAGCTGGCTGAAGCGCTCGAGGCCAGGGCCGGCCGCCCGGGCGTTGCCGACGGCGCAGCGACGACGCTCGCGTTGCAGGCGGCGACCGCAGACGGTCAGCAAAACGCCATGGATGTCGAGCTCATCGGCTCCGTCGACGCCGACACGCCCTTCGACAGCAAGCGCCTGGTCTACGTGCCGCTGGCCTTCGCCCAGGAGCTGCTGTCGATGCCGGGGCGCATCACCGAGGTCGTCATCGCCGTCGAAGACCGCGACCAGGTCGACGCCATCGCCGCGCTCATCACCGAGCAGCTCGGGCCGCAGTACGAGGTGCGGACCTGGGACCAGCTGCGGCCGAATGTGGCCGACCTCGTCCGCGTTCAGCGCATGGTCCTCGGGGCCATCGGGGTGGTGTTCTTGGTGATCGCCGTCATCGGCGTGGTGAACACGATGCTGATGAGCGTGATGGAGCGGACCCGCGAGATCGGCACCATGATGGCGGTCGGCGTCCGCCGCAGCCGCATCACGCTGCTCTTCCTGGCTGAGGGCCTCGCCCTCTCGCTGATCGGCGGCGGTGTTGGCGCGCTGTTGGCGCTGGCCTTGGTCTCGGCGGTGGCGAGCGCCGGCGGCTTGGCGGTGACGCCGCCCGGCGGCACCTCGGTCTTTGCGCTCATTCCGGTGGTGCCGCTGTGGCTCTACGCGCCGACGCTGGCGCTGACGTTGCTCGGGACCTTGTTGGCAGCCGCTGGGCCGGCGTGGCGCGCGTCGCGCCTGCGGCCCGTCGAGGCGTTGCGCGCGCTGTAGCGCAGATGGAGGGTGCGATGGTGTCTCCTGAGAGGTTCGCGTCTCGCCGACTCGGCGGGGGCGCCGAATGTGCCGCCCGGCTGCTGGTCCCCATGTTCGTCGCGTTCGCGCTGCTGCCCTCGCCTGCCGTCGCGCAGGCCACCGCCGAGAGCCTGCTGCGGCAGTACGACGGCGCCATGGGTCCGGTCAACTTCGAGGCCAAGACTCGCATGATCGCCCACCGCGACGATGGGACGACGCGCGACTACACGATGAAGGTGACCAAGAAGGGCGACGACAAGTTTCGCGTGCAGTTCCAGGCGCCTTCCGCCGTTGCAGGCCAAGAGATGCTGCGCGTCGGCGACAACCTGTGGGTCTACATGCCGAACCTCAAGCGCGCGGTCCGACTCGCCAACCGCGACAGCTTTCAGGGCGGCGACTTCAACAACGCGGACGTCCTGCGCGTCAACTATCAGCGCGACTACGACGGCAAGCTCGAGCCCAGCTGCACCACCGCCGAGGCGCACTGCCTGGACCTCACCGCCAAGACCAAGAGCGCTTCCTACGACCGGGTGCGGCTCTGGCTGCGCAAGTCCGATGGCCAGCCGATCAAGGGCGAGTACTTCGGCGCCTCGGGCAAGCTGATGCGTGCCGCCGAGTTCAAGGACCACAAGGCGTTCGGCGGTCTGACGCGACCCGGCAAAATCGTGATGCGCAATATGCTGAACTTGAAACGCTTCTCTGAGATGGAGTGGCAGGCGCTGCGGACCGATGTCGATCCGCCGGCCGCCCGCTTCGTGCTCGACGACCTCGGCAAGTAGTCGGTTCCTGGGCAGGGGTCGGCGTCGACGGCGGCCTCGGCAGCGGCGTCAGCAGCGGGGTCAGGGTCGGCGCTGAACGTGGACGGAGTGGAGGGCGAAGGTGTCACGGCGACTCGCCAGCTCAGGGGCCCTCGCGGCGGCGCTCTCCTGGGCGCTCGCCGCCACAGTTCACGCTCAGCCAGCCGGGGACGACGCGCTGGCGCCGGCCGCTGACGTGACGGTCACCGACACGGCGCCGGAGGACGCGGCGCCGACGGCCGCGGCGCCTGAGGCGGGCGAGGAGGCTGGGCCGGCCGTCACGGCCACCGTCCAAGGCTGGATCGACAGCCGCACCAGCGTCGGCTACGCCAGCGTGGCGCGCCTGTTGCCTGCTGACGACGCGCCGCAGCTCAGCAACCTCAGCGAGGCCAACCTGCAGCTGCGGCTGGAGATCGGCGAGCGGGCGCGGGTCTACACCGACCTCAGCTTGGTCTGGGCCAAGGCGGGTCTGACCTATGGCGCCGGCGCAGAGGGTGAGCGCGTACGACTCCCCGCCCACGACATCGCGGCCTTTCGTCCCGGCAGCTTCGTCAGCGAGCTCTACGGGCTCCTCCACTTTGGCGAGCACTGGAACCTGACGCTCGGCAAGAAGCGCGTCGTCTGGGGCCCTGGGTTGGCCTGGAACCCGACCGACCTCTTCAACCCGCCGAAAGACCCCACCGATCCCACCCAGCAGCGCGCCGGCTCCTGGCTGACGCGCATGGAGGGCCAGTTTGAGCGCTGGACCTTGAGCGTCCTGGTCGCTGCCAAGACGACCCGACAGCTCGGCGGCGTGCCCGCTGGTCTTGTGTATTACCCCGACGACATGCCTGCGCCGGCCTTCAACAGCGCCGGGCAGCCGATGGACGACGGCCGCGACGACGAGCCGCACTTCGCCGCCGGCGCCCGAGTCTATGGCCTCGTCGCCGATACAGACGTGCAGCTCTTCGCTTTCTACAGTCACCTCTACCAAGACGTCTTTCGCCACAAGCCCCGTCTTGGCGCCGCCGTCTCGCGCGTCGTCGGCGACGCCTTCGTGGTGCAGGGCGAGGCGTTGCTGCAGCGCGGCTCAGCGCGGATGCTCTTCAACGCCGCATGTCTGCGCGACTTCGGCGCCGCCGCGGGCTGCGCCAGCGCCGGAACGCCTGTCGCCAGCGCCGAGCAGCGCGACGACAGTGGGCTCCGACTCAAGGCGCTGCTCGGCCTGCGCTACCAGTTCGGCGAGGCGGCGTCCGTCTCTGCCGAGTACTTCGTCAACACCGAGGGCTACGACCAGGCCCAGTTCAACGCCTTGGCTGCGGCGCTGCGGCTCCGACGGGACGCGGTCCGCGCTGGGCTGCCTATGGCGAGCGGCGGTCTGCCTGGGATGCCTGGCGCCTCTGCCGGCGCCGACCCCGGCACGCCGCAGAAGTTCGCCTTCGAGCCGCTGCGCCGCCACTACCTGTTCCTCTCCTACATGCATCCGCAGCTCGCCGACGACTTCACCATTCAAGCCGTCGCCATCCTCGGCCTGGAGGACCTCTCGGGCCAGCTGGCGCCGCAGCTGCTGTGGAGCGCCCGGCAGTGGCTCACCCTCAGCGTCGGCGCCTTCATCACGCTGCCGGGCCGAGCGAGCCTCGGCGCCCAGCCCCTGCTGGGCCAGCCCTCTGCCGAGGGCGTCACCGAGTACACCCTGCAACCCAATGTCTGGCGAGCGTTTTTTGCGGCTCGCGCCTTCTTCTGAGCGTGGGGCGTGGCACGAGTCGTCGTGCTCGCTCCGCCGCCGCTGCCCGATGGGAGTCGACGATGGCCCTGGTTGATCTGCAAGGCGTCCACAAGTCCTACGAGCTAGGTAAGACCACCGTCACCGCGCTGCGTGGGGTCGATCTGCGCGTCGAGCGTGGGGAATTCACGGTGGTCATGGGTCCATCCGGCTCGGTGAAGACGACGCTGCTCAACATCATCGGCTGCCTCGACAGCGCGTCGGCCGGTCAGTACGTCTTGGACGGCGAGGCCATCGGCGACCGCGACTTCGACGCCCTGGCGGAGATCCGCAACCGCAAGATTGGATTTATCTTTCAGAACTTCAACCTCATCCCTGTCCTGTCGGTGCGCGAGAACATCGAGTTCCCTTGCGCGATCCGTGGCGACGCCAGCGCCGAGGTGCGCGCCCGCGCCGAAGCCGTCGCGACGGAGGTCGGGCTCGCCGACTTTCTCCACCACAAGCCGGACGAGCTGTC
>SXNM01000052.1 GCA_005777155.1 Pseudomonadota bacterium
GGCAGCGGTGGCGGCGGCACGGACACCGCGACTAGCGACACAACCGCTGGCGGCGAAAGCACCGCTGGCGGCGACAGCACCGCTGGCGGCGACAGCACCGCTGGCGGCGACAGCACCGCTGGCGGCGACAGCACCGCTGGCGGCGACGCCATCGACGCAGCTGCCGATGTCTCGGTCGTTGCGGCCAAGGACGAGTGCCAGAACACCGCCGACAAGACCTGGCTGACCACCGATCAGGGTGGCAAGAAGGGTCGCGATCTCGCCTCTTCGGCGGCCAGCAAGTGCGGCCTCGGCTGCCTGTCCAAGCCCGATCCGAACGCCTGCACGGTCGACTGCATGCTCGGTCCCGAGAAGGTCGCCCTCAGCAAGCCGTGCGCGGGTTGCTACGGCGGCATCGTCGTCTGCACGATCAAGAACTGCGTCAGCAAGTGCGTGGCGGATCCCTCGGCCACCACCTGCACCGACTGCCAGAAGGAGAAGGGCTGCACCGACGCCTTCTACACCTGCACCGGCAAGCTCGACTAAGCCCGGTGTGAACGCCGCGGGTGACCGCGCTGCCGCGCCGCCCCTGCCTCTGGCACGGGCGGCGCGGCTGTTTTTGGCGCAGTCTCGCGCACGGTTGCGGCGTCGGCGACGTCTCCTGCCGGTCGGATCGCCCGAGTCGGCGCGGCGCCCTCCCTGATGACGCGCTGCGTCTTGACGCAGCCACGCCAACGCGGCGACAAGGCGCTAATCGCGCCGCCAGGCGCTCATCGAGCGACATCAATCGACCTCAGGAGTACCGCTATGACTGATCACTGTGGCAGCCCACGCAGCGCGACCGCTCATCGGGAGTCGAGCGCCGGGCGCAGCTGGGTGCGCTTGAGCCTGAGTGCGCTGACGTTGCTGCTGCCTTCGATGGCGTCCGCGGCAGATGGCGAGACCGCCACCGCGCCTGAACCGCAAGCCGCGCCGCCGGCCGCCACGCAGGGAGGCGCCACGCAGGGAGGCGACTCGCAGGGAGGCGACTCGCAGGGAGGCGACTCGCAGGGCGGTGACGCCGAGGTCAAGAAGCTACGGGCCGAGGTGCGCGACCTGCGCTTCTCGCTCAACGAGCTGCAGCGCGACGCCGCCAAGGACGACAAGCTCCCCTTCGGCACCTTTCGGCTGAACAAGGAGCTCTTCCTCGACTTCCACGGCTACTTCCGCGCCCGCTACGTCAACGGCACCAACTTCCCGATCGGCCGCCTCGACAAGAGCGGTGGCTTTGCCCAGACCGCCCACGTCGGTCGTGACGATGCATCGGACGCCAGCTTCGTCTATTCGCGCCTGCGTCTGGACCCGACGCTGCGCTGGGGCGGCGACCCGAGCCGCGGCAAGACGCCGGTAGTCTCGCTGAGCGCCCAGATCGACATGCTCGACAACGTGATGTTCGGCGACAACTCGCGCCAAGGCTCGGTGCCGCTCTTCGCCGAGAACCCCTCGGCCATGGGCATCAACGCCCGCGAGCAGCCCTTCCTCTTCGTGCGCCGGCTCTGGCTCGACATCCAGGCGCCGCTCGGCCTCATCAAGGTGGGACGCCAGGCGTCGCAGGGCGGCCTCGGCCTGCTCTTCAACGACGGCAACGGCTTCCGCAACGACTTCGGCGACGCCAACGGCGGCTCATCCTTCGACCGCGTCGCCTTCGCCACCCGCCCGCTCACCATCTACAACGCGCTGACCAACGGCAACCGCGCCCCGACGCCGCTCATCGTTCTGGCCGGCCACGACTGGCTGGTCGAGGATCCGCTCGGGTTCCACGGCTCGCAGGGCAACCTCGCAAGCCGCCAGGCCGGCGGCCCGTTTGGCCTCGTCACCGACCCGACGTGCGGAGGCAAGCAGGAGCTGGACGGCACCAAGCCCACCGAGAAGTGCGACAACGACGTCTCGCAGTGGCTCTATGCCCTCATCTGGAAAGACGACAAGCTCAACCTGACCCAGAAGACCGACGAGCTGCTGGTGGGCCTTGTCTACGTCAACCGGACGCAGGACTTCAACAAGTCCAACATGCACATCCTGGACTTCTTCTGGCGCTTCCAGGTGGGCTTGTCTGAGACGGGGCCGTCCATCTACACCGAAGGCGAGGTCACGTCGATTACCGGAAAGACCAATGGTCTCAAGCTGCTGCCCGGCGGAACCTTCAGCGACGAGACCGGCCTCGCTGAGAACTCCCTCGAAGGCGGCGTCCTGAACTACGTCGCCCGCCTCGGCCTCAAGGCGCCGACCTGGGACGCCATCGCCGAATACGGCTACAGCTCGGGCGACGAGCAGCTGGTCGGGGCCACCGACGACGGCAAGAGCATCTTCAAGATGTACCCGATCAATGACGACTACCGCATGGGCCTGCTGATGTACCCGACGGTCCTGGCTGCGCGCTCTTTCAACACCGGCGCCGGTCGCGCCTCGGGCGCCCTCCACAGCGGCGGCGGCATCTTCAACTCTACGTATATCAACCCGAAGGTGCGCTACCGCATGAACAGCGCCGACAGCCAAATCGAGCTCGTCGGCCAGGGTGTCTTGGCTTGGGCCGACACCCTCAACGGCGGCTACGTCCTAGGCTTCGTCTCGGACTACTTCTCGCCGCGCGCCACCCCGCCCGCCGGCGGCTGGACCGACCCCTTCGACAAGGCGCCCTACGCTGACAACAAGTGCGGCGCTTTCGACGGCGACTGCGCCATCGGCTGGGAGATTGACCTCGCGGTCAAGATCAAGTGGCTGCGGCGCAACCTCGGCTTCACCGAGGCCCGCGACAACTACATGATGCAGTGGTCCAATGAGTTCGGATACATGAGCGCCGGAAAGGCCCTGAAGGATCGGCTCGCCAAGGGCGCCGACGGCATCTGGACCCTGCAGACACGCATCGCCTACCTCTGGTAGCACGCCGGCCCCTCGCCATCGGTCCGTGGAGCGGCGACGCCGCAGGTGCCAACCTCGAGGAGCGGCTGGGGCGCCGACTTGGCTGCGCCGGCCACCATCAGCCTGAGAAGCGCGACGCTGAGGCCCCCTGGTCTGTCGCCTGCGGCGCCGGCGTCGCAGGCGACTCGCAGCGAGTGCGTATCGCCGCGCTCGCCTCTTCCCGTCGACCTTCGGAGTCTTGACAGGTCGCGACCGCCTTCACATACTTCCGGTCCGCTTCCGCCAAGGAGGCCGAGACGCCCCGCGCGGGCGCACTCGAGACGGCAAACCCGAACCCTGCTCGGCGCGGCCTCGACCGCGGCGGACGCGCCGTTCGGGGCCGCGACAGCAACGCCCAAGTAGCTCAGTTGGTAGAGCAGGGGAC
>SXNM01000008.1 GCA_005777155.1 Pseudomonadota bacterium
CCAGTGCGTCACGGAGCCGCGCGACACCGCGGACGGCGATGGCCCGCAGCTGCAGCCGCGCCCCGGCCTGATGCTCCAGCGCCGCCAGCGCCCGCGGATCGCGCAGCGCCCGCGCCACCTCGCCGCCGACGTGGCCGCAGCCGAGCAGGGCGATCCCGAGGACCGGCCCCGCCGAGTCAACGCTGCCGGCAGCCGACGCTGAGGTCATGGCGTCCATGGCTTCCACCCCGCGTACTTGGCCGCCGGCGCCGGGCCCGCGAAGACCTGAATCGCCAACATGCCCTCGCCACCATTCTCGTAGCGGACGCGCGCGCCGCTCGGCATGTAGACCGTCGAGCCCGGCCGGGTCTTGGATGCCTTGCCGTCGATCCAGACCGTCCCCTGGCCGGCGAGGACGAACAGGTACTCCTCGGTGGCGTCGGCGTGCTCGGGCACCTTGGCGCCCGGCGCCATGTCCAGCCGGCCCATCCAGGCGTTCTGGCCGTGTGCCAAGACCTGGACGTTGGCCGTCCCCGTCGGCGCCCGCAGCTTCAACGCGTCTTGCAGCGCCAGCACCATCGGGCCGGCTGATGGCGCCTCAGGCGGCAAACCAGGGCGCCCGGCGGTCGCTGCCGGAGCCGTCGTCGTCGGCACCGCCGCCGTAGGCGCCGCGACGGCCTCAGCGACCCCGCCTCGCGGCCCTGCGGCCAACAGCAGCGCGGTGGCGACACCAGCGCCGACGGCCACGCCAGCGCCGAAGGGCAGCAGCGCGCGCAGCCGCCCAATTCGTGTGGGGACGCCGACCATGAGCACCTCCTGCGGGCTTGGCAGCGCCCAGCGCCAGCAGTGTGGCAAGTGGCGGCCGCGGCGGCAATCGGCGCTCGGGAACCTGCCAGCGGGCGCGGAAATTGAGACCGCCGACGAATCCCGGTATCGTGCAGCGAGGCCGCCTCGCGCGCGCCAGGGAGCGTCGATGCCTGCCTTGCGGAACAGCCGAGAGTTTTCCAGCGCGATTCGGAGGTTCGGCCTCATCTGCGCCGCAGTTTTTGCCGCCATGTCGTCCGGCGTATCCTGTTCGGACGAGCCGGCGGCGGCGGGAAAGGGCGCCGGCGACGCCAAGTCCGATGCTGCCAGCGACGCCGTCGGTGCCAGCGGCGATGTCAGCGCCACGACCGGCGGCGACGACAGCACCGGCGGCGGCGCCAGCGACGGCAGCGCCGTCGACCCCAAGGCCTGCCCAGGCGGCCACGGCTGCGCATGCAGCGCCGACAGCGACTGCAGCCACGGCCTCTGTCTGGAGGGAGTTGGAGCCGAGGGCGCCAGCGCCAGCGCCTGCGCCACGCCCTGCGCCGGTCCCTGCCCGAACGGTCAGCGCTGCCGCGAGCTGGCCGGCAACGACGGCACCCTCTTTGTCTGCGTGGCGAGCCGATTGCGCCTCTGCGATCCCTGCAAGAAGTCGAGTGAGTGCAAGACATTCGGCCTCTCCGACTCTGCCTGCCTCGACTACGGCGACAAAGGCGGCTTCTGCGGACCTTCGTGCCAGAGCGACGGCGACTGCGGCGCCGGCTACCGCTGCGCGCTGGCGACCGCGATCGAGGGCGAGCGGCGCCTGTTCTGCGTGCGCGAGGCCGACGCCGGCGAGCCCTACCAACAGCCAGGCACCTGCCCCTGCTCGAGCGCGGCGATCGCCAACAAGCTCGAGACAGCCTGCGGCGCGACGGCGACCGTAAGCGGCAAGACGCTGCGCTGCTTCGGCACACGCGCCTGCGGCGACGCCGGGCTCTCGGCCTGCAGCGCCGCGAAGCCCAAGGACGAAGCCTGCAACGGCGTCGACGATGACTGCGACGGCCAGACCGACGAGGCGACCTGCGACGACGGCAAAGTCTGCACCGCTGACGCCTGCGCCGGCGCTGCCGGCTGCAACAACACGCCGCTGGCGCTGGTCGGCGGCAAGGGCGCGCCCTGTGACGCCGACGGCAGCAATTGCACGCCTGCCGACGCCTGCGACGGCGCCACCTGCAAGCCCGGCGCCGCCCTCAAGTGCGACGACGGCAACCCCTGCACCCTCGATGGCTGCGACAAGGTCAGCGGCTGCAGCCAGACGCCACAGCACGGCAAGGCGTGCGACGACGGCTCGGCCTGCAGCGGACCCGACTCCTGCCAGGGCGCAAAGTGCAAAGGTGGCGCCGCCAAGACCTGCGACGACGCCAAGCCATGCACGCTCGACGTCTGCGATCCCAAGACCGGCGCCTGCAGCAACGCCCTGCAGGTCGGAATGCTCTGCGACGACGGCAAGGTGTGCACCTGGACCGACCTCTGCAACGCCCAGGGCGCCTGCGTCGGCGGCGCCGCCGAGTGCGACGACGGCATCGCCTGCACGGTCGATAGCTGCACGGAGGCAGGGGGCTGCGTCGCCGCCAAGAGCCCAGAGGGCAGCGGTTGCGATGACGGCGACGCCTGCACCGACGAGGGCACGTGCGTCGGTGGCAAGTGCCTGGGCGGCAAGGCGAAAGCCTGCCCGGTCGACGGCCCCTGCTTCATCGCCAGCTGCCTCGCCGCCTCCGGTGCCTGCTTGCAGACGCAGCGCAAGGCGGGCCTCGCATGCGACGACGGCGACGCCTGCACCGTTGACACCCTCTGCGACGCCTCGGCGGCCTGCAAAGGCAAGTCTTTGGTCTGCGACGACGCTGAGACGTGCACCACCGACACCTGCGACAAGGGCAAGGGCTGCACCTTTGCCGCTGCTGCCGACGGCAAGGGCTGCGACGACGGCGACAGCTGCACCGGCCCCGACACCTGCGCCAAAGGCAGCTGCAAGCCAGGGGCCGCCAGCTGCCAGTGCACGGGCGACAGCGACTGCGTCGACGACAACGCATGCACCAAGGCCAGCTGCGATGTCGGCAAGGGCGCCTGCACCTTCAGCCTCATGAGCGGCGCCTGCGACGACGGCGACGCCTGCACCACCGGCGACGCCTGCGGCGACCAGGGCGGCAAGGCCGTGTGCGTGCCCGGCAAGGTCACGGCCTGTGACGACAGCGAGGCCTGCACCGACGACAGCTGCGACGCCAAGAGCGGCTGCGTCTTCGCCAAAAAGACCGACGGCGCGGCCTGCACCGACGGCGAGGTCTGCACCAGCGGAGACGCCTGCAAGGCCGGCAAATGCGCGCCCGGCAAGGACACCTGCGCCTGCACCAAGGAAGCCGACTGCGACGACGGCAACGTCTGCACGGCGAACCCCTGCGACGCCGACACCAGCAAGTGCGGCCTCGCGGTGTCGCTGGGCGGCGACGTGACCTGCAGCGACGGCGACGCCTGCACGACCGGCGACCACTGCGGCGGCGGCGCCTGCAAGGCCGGCGGCGCCACGGCGTGCGACGACAGCAAGGCCTGCACCATCGACAGCTGCGACGCCAAGACGGGCTGCGCCCACGCCCCGGAGAAGGATGGCACGACCTGCAGCGACGGCGACGCCTGCTCGACCGGCGACGCCTGCAGCAGCGGGGCCTGCGTCGGCAAGCAGCCCGACGCCACCGTCACCACCTGGGCGGGCTCGCTGCAGGGCTACACCGACGCCAAGGGCGACCTCGCCGCCTTCAAGGCGCCGACCGGCCTCGTCCGCGCCTCCGATGGCACGATCTACGTCGCCGATCTCGGTGATCACCGCGTCCGTAAGATCGCCGCCGACCAGACCGTCTCCAGCGTCGCGGGCGAGGGTGTGCCTGGGCAGCTCGACGACAAGGGCAGCGCCGCCCGCTTCAACGGCCCGGCCGCGCTGACGCTCGACGCCGCCGGCGACCTCGTGGTCCTCGACCGCAGCAGCCACTTGGTGCGCAAGATCGCGCTCGCCGACGCCGCCGTCAGCACGCTCGCCGGCAGCAACACGCCCGGCGGCTTCGGCCAACCTCCGGTCGGCGGCTTCGCCGATGGCAAGGGCACGGCGGCCAAGTTCAACAACCCCTCGGGGATCGCCCCGAGCGGCGCCGACTTCTTCATCGCCGACGCCGCCAACCACCGCCTGCGCAAGCTGGCCGCCGACGGCGAGGTGACCACGGTCGCGGGCTCCGGTGGCGCCGGCAGCGACGACGGCCCGGCGCTCAACGCCACCTTCAACCAGCCCCACGGCGTCGCCGTCGCCGCCGATGGCACGGTCTACGTCGCCGACCGGGCGGGACGGAAGATCCGCCGCCTCAAGGCCGGCGCGGTCACCTCGCTGTGTGGCAGCGGCGCCGAGGGCGACGACAATGGCAAGGGCGACGCCGCCAGCTTCCGGGCCCCTTACGGCCTGCACCTTGACGGCGCCGGCGCCTTGCTCGTCGCCGACCAGGGCGGCCATCGAATTCGCCGCGTCCTCGTCGACGGCACCGTCTCGACCTACCTCGGCAGCGGCGCCGGCAGCGTCAACGGCCCGCTGGCCAGCGCCACCCTCGACGGGCCGACCAGCCTCCACAGCGACGGCAAGGGCAAGCTCTTCATCGCCACCCAGACCGGCTTCAAGATCCGCCTGGTCGACGACCTCGCCAAGGCCTGCGCCATCGGCAACTAGCGGCCGTCGCGGCGGCGCCGTCGGGGCGCTCTCTGGCCCTCGCCAGCAGCCGCAAGGCGTCTAGCTCGGTGCGTGGTCTCCGCCGCCGTACATGGCTTCGATCTCGGCCGCGAAGTGCTCGGCGACCACGCGGCGCTTCACCTTCAGCGTCGGCGTCAGCTCGCCGGCCTCGACGCTCAGCATCCCCGGCAGGGCAGTGAATTTCCGGACGTGCTCGACGCGGGCGAAGCGGGCGTTGCAGGCGTCGACCGCCTCCTGCAGCGCGCGCGTGACCTCCGGGTGGCTAGTCAGCGCCATCTGCTCGACGCCGAGCGCCTTCGCCTTGGCTGCCGCCGCCTCCGGCTCAAGCCACAGGAGCGCGGTCAAAAAGTGGCGCCGGTCGCCGATCACGACAGCCTCACCGACCAGCGGGTGGTCCTTGAGCGCCGCCTCGATGTTCTTCGGCGCGATGTTCTTGCCGCCCGAGGTGATCAAGATCTCCTTCTTGCGCCCGGTGATGTGCAGGTAGCCCTCGGCGTCGAAGCTGCCGAGATCGCCCGAATGCAGGGTGCCGTCGGCGTCGAGCGTGTCGGCCGTCGCGGCGGCGTCGCGGTAGTAGCCGAGGAAGACGTTGGGCCCGCGCAACAAGATCTCGCCGTCGGTCGCGATCTGCACCTCGACGCCCGGAATCGCCGGCCCGACCGATCCAAAGCGCGTGCGTCCAGGTCGGTTGAACGAGGTCGGCCCGGTGCCTTCGCTCTGGCCATAGACCTCGCGCACGGTCACGCCGATGCCGGCTAGGAAGATGAGCACTTCTGCCGAGATCGGCGCGGCGCCGCTGATGGCAAAGCGGCAGTCGCCGAGGCCGATGGCGGCCTTGACCTTCGAGAAGATGAGCTTGTCCGCGATCTTGTGCTGCAGGCGCAGCGCGGTCGGCAACGGCAGGCCCGCGTTTGTGTGGTCCGCCGCCGCTCGGCCCACCGACGAGGCCCAGGCAAAGAGCCGCTGCCGGGTTGGGCTGGCGCCGCGGAGTTTGGCGGTGATGCCGGCGTACATCTTCTCCCAGATGCGCGGGACGGCGAACAAGATCGTGGGGTTGGCCTGCTTGAACGTCTCGGCCACGGTCTCAATCGAGCTGGCGAACCACACCTCGTTGCCGTAGGTCGCCGGGCCATGGAGGGTGAAGACCTGCTCGGCGATGTGCGACAGCGGCAGGTAGCTGACGATGCGATCTGCCGGAGAGATGTCGACCACCTGCCCGGCGAGCTGGGCCGTCCACGCCAGGTTGCGGTGGCTGAGC
>SXNM01000053.1 GCA_005777155.1 Pseudomonadota bacterium
GCCGGGCCGCCGCGCTGGTGCCGGCGCTGTCGGCCGGCTGACAGTGCCGCGGAGACGGTGTGACCATCGAGCGCCTGTGGCCTCCGGGTGTTGCCTGATGAGGGGGCCCCTGCCCTGCAGTGCCAAAGGTCGCGCGCGCCGGTTTGGCAAGCGCCGGCGGATCTCGTAGCCTTGAGCCGTGCCTCGGGGGGCTCCGGAGCTGCGACGGCAGCGAGGTCAAGACGGAATGCGCCCAGACACCGGCATGGAGCGGACCCTCGACCCGACGATCCTGGCCGCGCGAGGCGCGCCGCGCCGCCCCGCGACGACGCTCCAGGCCATCACCTGCCTCGGCTTGCTGGCCGCCCTTGGCGCCTGCTCCGAAGAGCCTGTGGCCGCGAGCGACAGCCAAGACGCCGCGATCGACAGCCACACCGCCGCCGGGCTGAGCGTCCTCAAGGTGCAGCCCAACCGCGGGCCGCTGACCGGCGGCGACGAAATCGACGTCGAAGGCGAGGGATTCGGCCCCAATTCCAAAGTGTTCTTCGGCAAGAACGAGGCCGAGGTCACCTGGCGTGCTGGGGGCAGCCGGCTCTTCGCCATCGCGCCGCCAGCGCTAGTGCCGGGCCCGGTCGATGTGCGGGTGGTCGATGGCGCCCGCCAGGGTGCGCTGCCGGTGGGCTTCGCCTACCTCGCCGAGGTGCGCGTCGAGGCGATCGAACCATCGCAAGGGCCGGACACCGGCGGTACGCCGATCCTGGTGCGTGGCAAGGGCTTTCATCCAGGTGACCGGGTCCTCATCGGCTGGCGACAGGCGCTGGATTGCCACTATATCGACAGCGAGACGCTCTCGGCGCTGACCCCGGCGCGCCTGCTGCCCGCCGACCAGGGCACGCTGCAGGTGCCGGTGGCCGTGCGCCATGGCAGCGGCGTTACGTCGCTGGCAGGCACTTATCGCTATGGCCGCGTGCCGCACCTAGATTCGGTGAAGCCGGTGGCGATTGCCGTAGGCGCAGATGCGGGCGGCCGCGACGTCACAGCCTATGGCAGCGGCCTCGGCGCCATCGAGATCGCCTACGTGGACGGTCGGCAGGGCCTGCTCGCCGCGGGCTCCGCCGACACGCTCCGCGCGCTGCAGGTGCCCACGCTGGCGACGCTCGGCGGCGCTCCACGGGCCGTCGGCCTCGCTGTCGTTGGGCCATTCGGCGCGGCGACGCGCGATCCGGCGCTGGTCTACCTCGGCGCGGCCAAGGCGACGCTGTACGGCCTGCTGCCAGCGCAAGGCAGCACGGTCGGCGGCGACACTGCGGCGCTGCTCGTCGACCCGGCTGGCGGCGAGGTGGTGTCGGCGCGCATCGGCGGCAAGGAGGTCGTTGGCCTGGCCGCGGTGGGCGCGAGCCTGAAGACGCCGGCTCTCGCGGCAGGCAGCCATGACCTCGAGGTCAAGGTCGGTGCCGTCTCGCTGAGCCTCGCCAATGCCTATCGCGCCTGGGCGCCCATCGCAGCGCAGACCGTGGCGCCAGCGTCAGGCCCGTTGGCCGGCGGCAACAGCGTCGAGCTGCAAGGCACGGGCCTGGTCGCCGACTGCGCGGTGCAGATCGGCGCCTTCGCCGCTCAGGTCCAGAGCGCCAGCGCCAAGGGCTTGAAGTTGAAGGTGCCGGCGGGAGCTGCGGGCGCCGCGGACGTGCGCGTGCGTTGCGGCCCGCACGAAGTGGAGCTGCCCGCCGCCTATGCCTACCTGCCCATGGCTCCCCAGATTGACGCGCTGACGCCCGCCACCGGCGCCACGGGCGGCGGCGGCTTGGTCACGGTCCACGGCGCGGGCCTCGACGGCAGCTGCAGCGTCGCCTTCGGCGGGGCGCCGGCCAAGGTGCTCGAGGTGATCGGCAGCGCCGCCTTGCGCGTGGAGACCCCGCCGCACGCCGCCGGCCCGGTGACCGTGCAGCTGGTGTGCGCCAAAGGCGCCGACGCGCTGATCGACGGCTTCCTGTACCACTCGCCGACCAGCCCACAGGGCGGCACCCACGGCGAGCCGCTGGACGGCACGCTGCACGTGACGGTGCTCGACATCTACACGCTCAAGCCGATCGTCGGCGCCACCGTGGTGGTCGGTCAGCCGGGGCAGCCAGGGTTCGGCCAGTTCATCGACAAGACTGACGCCAAAGGCCAGTCAGTGTTCAGCAGCCTCGCCCTGCAGCCACCGCTGACGGTCTCTGCCTCCAAGTTCGAGTACTCCGCCAGCTCCATCGTAAAGTTCGACGTCGCCAACGCGACGTTGCTGCTCTTTCCCTACGTGCCGCCGTCGCCGGGCGGCGGTGGCGGGCCGGGCCTGCCGCTGGCCACGCTGTCGGGCACCATCCTCGACCTCGACAAGTATGCGCTGATGCCGCCGACGAGCTGCCTGAAGCCGTCTACCGGGGGTCCGATCTGCGACTTCTGCCAAGACGTCTCGACCTGCGGCGCCAAGGCAGAATGGACGTGCGCGCTGACCGGGGGCACGACGCGACGCTGCTTCCCGCGCTGCAAGACCGACAATGACTGCCCGGAGACCCACCGTTGCTTCGATGACGTCGAGGCCGTTGGCGAGCGCTTGTGCAAACCGGCGATCGGCGTGCGCCGCATCACCTGCGAGACCAGCACGCGCGGCCTCGAGACCGAGAACCCCCCTCCCGGCGCCGGCTCGGTGGTGAATGAGAAGACCGGCGCGTGGTCGATCTCGGCCCGCCTGGACGAGCTGGCCGTCTACTGCGTCGCCGGCTACGTCATGGCCGACCAGTCATTCGTACCGACCTCGATGGGCGTGCTGCGGCATCTGTTCCCAACCCCAGGCGGCACCCTGCAAAACCTCGGGGTGCGGCTGGACATCCCGCTGCAGCGGACGCTGGCGTTGCGGCTCGACGGCCCGCAGCGCTTCTTCCCTGCCGGCAGCGGCGGCACGCTGCGCGTCCAGAGTTGGCAGGCCCTCGGCTCGGACGGCTTCATCCCGCTGGCGTCGATCGTGCGCCTACCGGAGGGGCCGGGCGCGACCGGGGTCGTCCACGCGCTGCCGGTGCCATTCCAGCCGCTGACCCTGCCAGAGGCGATGACCGACACCAGCCAGACCTGGCGGGCGGTCGTTGATTTTGGCGGCGGCGTGGCGCCGATCGAGGCCGGCACGCGCCACGAGGGCATCATCCGGCCCGGCGATCACAACCTGTTGCTGCGCGGCCCGGGTGGCGGGCTAGAGTCGCAGGCGCTGGCAATCGCCTTGCCGCTGGCCGGGCTGCTCGGCGGTGATGGCGATGAGGTGATGGCCGTCGCCGCCAACGGCCGCCTCTACCGCGGCCCGCTGGACAACCCATCGTTGATCCACTCGCCCGAGATCGGCGACCTGTACGGCGACGCGCCAGCGCTGCTCGCCGCCGCCGGCACTCCGACCGATGCCACGCTGGTGGGCGAGGGCGGCCTCGTCCGGCGGCTGCGCGGCGATGAGCTCGACAGCGAATCGGGTGCGCTGGTCGAGGATCTGGTCGCCGTCTGCCACGGCAAGCGCGGGCGGCTGGTCGTCGGCGATAAGGGCGGGGTCGCCTTCTCCGCGGGTGGCGTGCCATGGGGCGGCGAACCTGCGCCTCCGGCTGGCCCTTGGGTCAAGCTCGGGGCCCTCGGCGGTTCGGGCCGGAGCGCGGCTTGCGGGGCGGACTTCGCGGTCGCCACCGGCGGCACGGGCGAGGTGCTCGTGCTCACCCAGCAGGCGACGCCGACCAGCGCCGATGGCCTGGCGATCGCAGGCGCGGCCACCATCGACGCCAGCCTCGCCGACCCGGCGGGCGGCTTCTGGTTGGCTGGCACGATGAAGACCGGCGAGGGCGGGCTCTGGCGGGCCTTTCCCAGCGCGAGCGGCGCACAGACCGCGAAGGACGCCGCTGGTCGGCCCTGGACCTTGAGCCTTGCGTGGCCGCTCGGCTGCACCGCGCGTCCGGCGTTGCGGGTCCTGGTGGCCGGCGCCGCTGGCACGCGCTTTGGCGTCACCGACGCGGGCCGTGTCTACCGTCTCGACGCGCTCGGCTGCCACGACGAAGGCCCCGAGCGGCTGGACTTGCTTCCCCGCGCCGGCTTGAAGCTGCCGGACGGCCGGGTCGTCTTCGCAGGTCAGCCGGGGCTCTGGCTCGGCCCCTTCCTGACCGTGCCCGAGATCGGCCAGCCCACCGGATCCATCGTCGGCAAGCCCGTCGTCGTCGCCTGGACCGCGGCGCCCGGCACCGCGCCGATGCTGCACCGCGTCCACATCGACGGCGCCACCACAGGCTTCCCGTTCTGGTGGATGTACACCGCGCCCAGCGCGACGACGGTCACCGCCCCGGACTTCTTGGCCCTCGCCAACATCTTTGTGTGGAACGACTCCAGCTTCATCGCCCGAGTTGATCGCATTTGGGGACCGGGGCTGTCGATCAACGCCTTCTCGACCTACGATGTGGAATTCGGCGACTGGCGGAGTTGGTCAACCAATGGCCGCTCGTTTGGCCAATAGCGCGCCACCCGCCGCGCCTGCAGGACGACGCCCACCGATGACCTACCGCACCCTCTCCGCGCGAGACCTGGCGGTCTTGGACGCCACCTGCGCCGGCGCCGGCGTCTACGGTCGCGACGATCTCTGCTGCGTCGTCGGCCGCGGCAAGCACCACGTGCGCTTCCTGCACGCCCTGCTCACCGCGCCATTCGAAGGCCGGGCGGCGGGCGATTGGTTCGAGGCCACGGCGACTGACGCAAAGGGGCGCATGGTGGCGTACGTCCGCTGCCTGGCCCGCGCCGACAGCGTCGAGCTCTGGGTCGAGCGGGCACTCGCCCAGGCGCTCATCGACCACCTGCTGGCGCACCGGGTCGCCGAGCGGCTCACCCTCGAGATTGACGACGAGCGGGCGCTCATGGAGGTGCTCGGTCCGGGCGCGGCGGCGTTTGCGGGCCTCCTGCCTGCCGAGTCGTTTGCGTACCTCGACTGCATCGGACGGCTGGGCGGCCCGGCGCTGCCCAATCAGGCGTCGCCGTGGCCGCTCCCCAGAGTGTCGGCGTCGCTGGCGCGCGCGGAGCTGCCGACCTCGCTGCCAGCGCTGCTCGCCGCAGGGGCCGGCGTTGGCTGCCTAGCGGCCGGCGAGGCGCTGCGGGTCGGCGCCGGGTTGCCGCGGCTGAAGAGTGACCTGCACGACGGCAGCACGCCGCTTGAGCTCGCCCACGCCGGCGCGGTGTCGCTGCAGAAGGGCTGCTACCTCGGTCAGGAGGCGCTGGCGATGCAGGCTTGGCGGGGTCAGCTGCGGCGGGCGCTGTGTTGGCTGCGTCCGGAGCCAGACGCCGCGGGAGGCGGCTCCGCGACGCCACCGCCCGGCGCTGCGCTGTACGATGGGCGTGGGCGAAAGGTCGGCAACGCCGGCGCCGGGATCCAAGGCCCTGGTGCGCCAGGCGACGGCGCTGGCCTTGCGCTGGGGCTCGGCGTCGTCCAGCGCAAGGCGGCCTCTCCTGGCGCGTCGCTGACCTGGCGCGATGAGGCCCACGGCGCCGGCCTTGTCCGAGTTGTCGACACGGTGCAGGCCGCCGCATTTGGCGGGGCCGCCGCAGAGGGGAGTCCCGCGCCATGATCATCGGGCTTACCGGTCGCAATGGCTCCGGCAAGGGCGCTGTCGCCGAGTACTTCGTCGGCCGCGGCTGCAGCGCGACCTCGCTCTCAGACGAGCTGCGGGCTTGGCTGCGGGGGCGCGGGCTGGAGCCGACACGCGACAACCTCATCGCCGGTGGGCTGCAGATTCGCACCGAGGGTGGCGGCGGCGTCTTGGCGCGCTTGGCGCTGCAGCGAATCGCCCGGGACGGCGGCGACTGGGTGGTCGACAGCGTAAGAAACCCGATGGAGGTCGAGGCCTTGCGGGAACGCGCCGACTTCCTGCTGCTCGACGTCCAGGCCGACGTCCAGACCCGCTTCGAGCGCGTGATGGCCCGCGGGCGTGGCGGCGACGCGTTGGACTTCGAGCAGTTCTTGCGCCAGGAGCAGGCCGAGCTGGCGCCGAGCAACAAGGCGGCGCAGCAGCTGCTGGCCACGGCCGAGTTGGCCGACATCGTCGTCCACAACGATGGCAGCATCGCGGCGCTGCATGAGGCCCTGGCTGCGGTGTGGTCGCGGGCCGCTGCGACCGCCGCCGGGGCGAAATTGGGCGGGTGACAGCGAGGCCGGCAGGCGGTAGCGTAGGGCACCGGAGGTCATATGATCGGCGACATTCTTGCGGAGCGCCGGCATGCGGTGTCAGCGGCGCGAGAGGTGTCAGCGGCGCGAGAGGTGTCAGCGGCGCGAGAGGTGTCAGCGGCGCGACGGGCGTGGATGGCGCGCGCGGCGTGGGCGGCGGTGGCGGCGGTGTGGCTACCTGCGATGTCGATCGCGGCGGTTCCGGCCACATTGACCATCGAAGGCGCGCTGATCTCGCCTTCCGGTGGACCGGCGACCGATGGCGACTACCCGCTGACGCTGCGCCTGCGCGGACCGGGCGACGCGGTGCTGCTCGAGGAGGGCCCGGAGACGGTCAAGGTCACCGAAGGCCGCTTCGCCTGGCAGGTCGGCAAGAGCGGCAAGACCGCGGCGATGGCGCTGGACGCCGCGGCTTGGGTCGGCGGGGCGACCGCGCTGAAGCTGGCGATCCAGATCGGCAGCGAGCCTGAGTTCGCGGCGGTGCCGGTGTCGAGCGTCCTAACGGCCTTGCGCGCTGGCGTCGCCGAGTCCATCCAGTGCAGCGGCTGCGTCTCGGCGAGCCACCTCGCCGTCAACTACGCCGGCGCAGCGACCAAGGGCGGTCCGGCGCTCGATCTCGCTTGTACGAACTGCGTCTCGGTCGCTGAGCTCGCCTTCGACTCCGACCTCGATCTCGCCGGCAACTCGCTCAAGGCCAAGAACGCCAACTTCACGGGCGACGTCGCGGCGAAGACCCTGACCGCGCAGGGGATCTCGGGCCAGACGGTGACAGCGGCCTCGTTCATCGGCGATGGCAGCAAGCTCACCGGACTCGCCCTGCCCGCCGGCTCCTGCCCGAAGGGGCAAGCTGTCACCGGCATCGCCAACGACGGCAAGCTCATCTGCGCCGTGCTCAGCGCCGCCCTGCCACCCGACGGCCTCGATGACGTCAGCGGCGGCGCGCTGTCCAATGAATTCCAGGATGTGTTCGCCGCGCCTGCCAAGAACGTCGCCATCCCGGACAACACCGGCGCCGACGCGGTATCGACCATCGTCGTGCCAGACGTCGGCCTAGTCAAAGACCTGAAAATCCAGGTCAAGCTCAGCAACACCGACCTCGCCGCCGTCTCGATTGTGCTGCTGCCCCCGGACGACAAGGCCAAGGGCATCGTGCTCTGCGACCCCTGCGGCGAGGTCGACGCCAAGGTCCTGGATGCCACCTACCCCAAGCCGACGCCACCCACCTCGGGCGACCTCGGCAAGTACATCGGGACCTCGCCCAAGGGGCTGTGGACGCTCAAGGTCAAGGACGCGGCGTTCTGCGTACCGCAAAAGGCCGGCAACAAGGACATCTGCAACCTCAACGCCGGCACCGACGGCGTCATCGTCGACTGGTCGATCACCATCGACACCGCCAGCAGCAGCAAGGTGCAGGTCAAGGGCGATCTCATCGTCCAAGGCGGCATCTCGTCGTCGAACGGCCTGCTCATCGGCAACGCCAGCGCCAAGTGTGACGCCGGACTCTATGGCCGGCTGCGCATGGGCGACCCCGACGGCCTAGAGGTCTGCAACGGCGTCGAGTGGGTCGCCGCGCTGCCGCGCCCCGTCTACTGGCAGGGCGGCTGCACCTCGCAGGGCGCCGCGGACTGGCGCTACCTGTGCACCAATCACACCGATCGCAATACAGCGAGCCGCTACCTCGACGTCAGCGCCGCCAACAGCGGCAGCAGCCAGGACCCGGCGACGGGCCGCATCACCATCAAGATCGCAGGCTTTTATGACATCTTTTTGCACAACTGGGGCGTCACGCACCACCGCCACTTCGAGCTGATCGTCAACGAGACTGTCGTCGGCGAGGGCCGCAACTACAACGCCGGCAACACCAACAACAGCCTCTCCTTCAACCGGCGGCTGTGGCTCGACAAGGGCGACCGCGTCAACGTCCGCCTCTACGCCGACAGCAACATCAACTGGTACGGCGCGACCGTGAAGCTCGGCCAGGCCACGCTGGCGCGCTCGACGTGGCTACGCATCGAGTACGTCGGCCACCAGTGGAAGAAGAAGATCGTCTGCGGTGACGGTGAGATCGACCCCGGCGAGCAGTGCGACGACGGCAACAGCAAAGACGACGACACCTGCAGCAACCTCTGCAAGAGCAACCTGCCGGCGCAGATCGCCTGGAGCGAGGTGGTTACCTCCTCGCAGTCGCCGACTTTGACGATGGGCACCATCGCCGGCATCCCCGGCAAGCAGATCGTCATCTACAAGATCGGCATCTGCGGCGACTCCGAGCAGACCTCCGGGCCCAACGCCTTCCGCCTCAGCGGCGGCGGGCTCGACTTCACGTGGGAGGCCTCGGGTCAGGGCAACAACGGCTCGACCCACCCCATCGGGCCGACGCCGATCAAGGGCGCCTCGCGCGGCTTTGTCTACAAGGACGTCGCCTACACGGCGCAGGCCGGCGCCGGCTTGGACGTCCAGTGGACCTTCCACTCGGACTGGGATGGTTACCGCTGCACCGACACCGACTTGCTGGGCAAGGTCTTTGACGACCAGGCCGCCAGCTCGGTGCGAGCGTGGGTGCTCTACGGATACAAGTAGCCGATAGCGCTAGCGTTCCGTGGCGTCGCTGCCGGCGAGCGCCGGCGCCGACCGGGGGTCCCGCGGGCCTGCTTCGCGTTGGACGACGACGCCATGCAGGTCGAGGTAGCTGCAGCCGTTGGCGCCGCCGTAGCCGCCGTCGACGACGATGACCCGATCGATGCCGGCGTGGTGCAGGAGCTTGGCGCACATCATGCAGGGCTCACCGGTGACGATAAGCCAGGCGCCGGCGGTCGCCACGCCCGAGGCGGCGGCGTTGCAGATGACGTTCATCTCGGCGTGGTGACAGCCGATCTCCATCCGCTCTCCCGACGGCACCCCGTGCAGGTCGCGCAGGCACTGGTCGCCGCCGCAGAGCTCGCCACCGCCACGCGGGCCGCCGTTGTAGCCGTCCATGAGGATGACGTTGCGGCGCGGATCGAGCAGAAGTGCGCCGAACTTGCGGCGCGGGCAGTTGCTGGCCTTGCTCAACGCGAGGCACTGCTCGATGCGAATCGCCAAGTGCTTGGGCTTCATCTGCGCCTCCCCCGCCGAGCCTCTCGACTTCCGGCAGCAGGCGCAGGCTAGCCCCAGGGCTCAGTCGCTGTCGATCACCGCCAGCCGCAGCAAGACACCGTCGGCGGCGGCGAACAGCACGCCGAGCCCGACGCCGTACGGCTCGCAGGCCACCATGGTCGCGCGGGCGCCGGTATCGCTGACCCCCATCGCCTGCATCCCGTCGCCGCAGGCACAGGCGAAGGCGTCGAGGGTAGGCAGCGCCACCGCGCCGGCCTCGACGATGCGCATCCGCGTCCGCAGCGGCTCGAGCGGCGGCGACGTAGCTCCCGGCAGGTCGACGCTGACCCACCGCAGCGCTGGAATCGCGTCGGACGGGCTGCTGGCGAGCGCGCAGGTGGTGACGCCCGACGGCGAGACGCTCTGTCGGGCGACCTCGAGCGAGGGCAGCGTGTGCAGCAGCCGCCAGCCCTCGGGGCAGGCGCCTACCTTGCGCTCAGGGGGCGTCGCTGCGGGCAGCTGGATCGGCGTCGGGCTCGGCGGCGTGCGCGACATGCAGCGCGGCGCACCGGCTTGCGCGTCAACGGCGACGCGCTTGGGCAGCTTGCCGAGGGCGTCGACGACGGCGCTGAGCTGGGCATGCGCCGCGAGGCTCTTCTTGCGCGCCGCGATCTTGCGGCCCCAGGTGGAGAGGGCCTTGTCGTCGGTCGGCGCCGGCGTGGGCTCCTTGTCGAGGGCCTCGAGAAAGGCGACCAGCGCCAAGTTTGCCTGCAGCGCCGCACGCACGGCCAGGGGCGCTGCCTTGGGCGCCAGCTTCTCCGCCTCTTGGCCGTGGCGACGCGCGACGTCGGCCTCGCCCAAGTAGAATGCGGCGCATGCCAGGCCCGCCTGCGTCGTCAGCCGCCCAGCGCCCATCTCCTCGGCCTCTTGCAGCAGCTTGCGCGCCAGCACCAGGTTGCGCCGGGCCGCCTCCTGCTCGTCGCCGGCGCCGCGGGTCACAGCGCCAGGCTCGGGCTCTTCCCACAGCGCGGTGTGAGCGGCGAAGATCGGCGCGCAGCGCAGGTGGCTGGCGTTGAGGGGCAGCTTGGCGCTTTGCAGCCAAGGCGCCGCGGGCGCGGCCTCCATCATCAGCACCAGGGCCCGCGCCACCAGCAGTTCGGGCAGCGGCACACCGCGGCTGCGGATCAGCTCTTCGGCCCAGCCGAGCAGGCGGGCAGCGGCAGCCGTCTCGCCGGAGAGCGCGAGCACCATGCTGGTCTGGTACAGGCTCGCCAGCGGCTCGAATTGGCTCAGGGCCTCGATCATCAGGCCCTTGCGCTTCTGCAAGTCAAAGCGACGCACCTGGAATTCCTGGGCCAAGAAGGCGCCTACCGTGTCTTCGCGCGCCAAGGTCCGAGTGCTGTAACCGCCGATGGCGGTGAAGAAGGCAGCGCGCTTGTCGGCCAGCTCTTCTTCGTGCTTGCCCTGCCCTGGTCGCTGGAAGGCGGCGAGACCGCAGCCGGCCTGATCGAAGTCGTTGGCGCGGTGGCCGAGCTCATGGCCGATGACGAAGGCGAGAAAGGCGACCGGGTAACGCTTGTCGTCGAAGACCAGCTTGACCAGAGAGAAGGGCACGTAGACCACAGGCGGCGCGCCGGGGCAGATGAAGGCGGTGGGCGAGAACGGGCGAGCGTCTTCGCCCTCGCCGTGGCGCGCCGCGAGCCGAGCACCGTCAGGGCGGTCTGCCTGCCCGTCAGCGCAGTAAAGGGCCGCTCAACCCGCTGCCAGA
>SXNM01000054.1 GCA_005777155.1 Pseudomonadota bacterium
AAACCCCGTCAGCGTCGACTTGCCCGCCCCCATGTTGCCGGCGATGGCGACAAAACGTGGGCCGCCTTGCGCCGGGGCCTTGGCGCGCGTGCCGTCGTCGCCGGCGCCGATGAGCGCCGCCCCTTGCCGAGTTCGCTGGGTCACGGCGCCGGTCCGACCGCCTGGGCCGCCGGCCGCGGCGCCGACGTCTCGGTCACCTCGCGCCCCAACCGACGGCGCCGCGCGCGACGCCCCCGAGGTCGACCCCGCATCGTCGGCGAACCCCTGGCTGCTCTGCGCCTGCAGTTGGAGCTCCATCATCGCCCCCGCGCTGACTGCGGCCGGCTGCGGCCGGCTGCGGCCCCCTGCCGCCTGTACCGCGCTGTCGCGCCTGTAGACCGAGGCGTATCACCCTGCGGGCGCCACCGCAACGCGGCGACTGGCGGCGCGCCCCGCGTGTGGCGACTTGACGCCGGGCCCGCGCCATGCTGTCTGGCCGCCATGGGCCGTCTCCGTCGCTTGCCGCAAGGTCCGCAGCCTGCTCCGCCCGCGGATCGCGTTGGCATGGCGTCGGCGCGCCGGTGCTCCGTGGCGGCGAGCGCGCTTGGAGCGCTGGTGATTTGCGGCCTGCTGGGCGGCTGCCGCGACGAGCCCGCCGAGGTGGTAGAGGCGGCTCGCGTCGCGCTCAGCAACCAGGACGACGAGGCCTTCTTGGCGCTGTGTGAGCCGAAGACGGCGGCGCTGTTGCGCAACGGCACCCGGATCCAGAAGGAGTCGGGCCGGGTCTGGAAGCTGCTGCGCGACGGTCGGCCCAGCCCCGCGCTGCTGCCCAAGGGTGATATCGGCGAGGTCATCGAGTCTGGCCCGGTCGCCATGGTCGAGGTGCGCCTCGCCAACACCAAGGCGCGGGTGCCCTTGCGGCTGGTGCGCGGTCAGTGGCGCCTGGATCTTGTCGAGTCGGACGCACTGCTCGCGGCGATCCGCCCGGTGCCGCGGTGAGCTGGCGTCACCAGCGCGCTGCGGCGCCTGCGCCGCGGGCAGGGATCGGCGCGCCGGCGGGCTGTCAGGGCCGCAGGAGGGTCGCGTGAAGAAGGCGCTGCTCGGCTTGTTCTTGGTGCTGGTGATCGGCGGCCTCGCTTGGGCCTACCTGCGCTTCTTCTACGTGCCGCCGGTCGACAAGGCCTTCCTGTCTGCCGTCGCGGCCGCCCGTTTGGGCGACGAGCAGGCCTTCCTGTCGGCGTTTACCGACAAGTCGCGGCCGGTCATCGCTGGGCTGCTCGGCCTCGCCCGCGGCCGCGACCCGCGGACCACCCGCAGCCACCCCTTCTACTTCCTCGTCACCGAGCGAATAGAGGGCGTCGAGGTGGAGCCGTCGGGCACGGTCGCGTGGCTCACCCTGCGCCGAGACAGCGATCAGTCGACCAAGAGCTCCTACGACCTCCGGCTGGTGCTTGAGGAGCGCGTCTGGCGCATCGACGCCTTCTCGTTCACCGGGCAGCGGCGCGTCGTCGACCGCGCACGTTGAGGCTCGCGCCATGGGGAACGCTCACCGAGCAGGCAGGCCCGGACCGCCCAGAGAACGACTCGACGAGGGCGCCGCTCGGGCCGCGATCTGCGAGGCCGCCCGTGAGATCTGGCTGCGCGGGCTCGGCGGCGCAGGCGACGGCAACCTCAGCGTCCGCCTCGACGCGCGGCGGATCCTGACGACGCCTTCGGCCTGCCACAAGGGCCACCTCGACCCGGAAGATCTGGTGATCGTCGACCTGCAGGGCCGAACCGTCGTCGCCGCCCGTGGCCGCAAGCCCTCCTCCGAGCTGGTGCTGCACCTCGCCGCCTACGCGGCACGCGACGAGATCGGCGCCGTAATCCACGCCCACCCACCGGCCGCCGTGGCGCTTGAGCTCGCCGGCGTACCGCTGTCGCAGATCTATGTCTCTGAGGTGGTGTTCGCCTTTGGGCTGCCGGCGACTGCGCCTTACACCACCCCGACCACCGACGAGGTTGGCCGCGTGCTGCAGGAGTACCTGCGCTGCTACGACGTCGTCCTCATGCCGCGTCACGGCAGCGTCACGGTCGGCGCCTCGCTCGATGAGGCGGTCCTGCGCCTCGACGCGCTGGAGCACAGCGCCAAGATCGCCTGGATGGCTCACGCGATCGGCGCGCCCAAGCCGATCGCCCCCACGGAGATCGCACACCTGCATCGCGTGGCCGGACGCCCACCGGTAGATGTAGGCGCGTCTGGCTGCCCACCACTGGAGCCGTCCCGAGCGCGGCGCGACGCAGCGAACGCCGACGCAGGCGCCACCGGTCCGAGCGCCGCGCCGGCGCGAGCCGCCGCCGTGGAGGCCGCGCTGGTCGAGGCCGTCTTGGCCGCGCTCCGCAAGGGTGACTCATGAGGCAGTCGCCGCCGGCCAGCGACTTCCTGGTCCGGGTGACGCCTTGGGGCCGCCAGTCGGTCAGTGAAGGGCAGGGGCCGCGCGGCTCCGAAGATGTCCACGAGCTCGACAGCCCGGCCGGTCGCGACGGCGCCGAAGCGGTGTTGGCGATGGCGAGCCGCTGGCAACGCGCCCGCCACCCATCGCTGATCCCGCTGGTCCACGCCAGCGCCGCCTCAGACGGGCGCAGCGTCCGCTTGTGCTGGCAGGCCCCCGACGGCAGCCAGCTCGACGAGGTCGCCGCTCGCCATGGCGCGATGCCAGAGGTCATGGTCGCCGCGCTGCTCCACGATCTCGCCGCCGCTTTGGTCCTGGCACACGGCCGCGAGCTGGTGCTGGGCTGCTTGTCGACGCGGCGCCTCTTCCTCGCGCCGCCTGGCAGCGACGGCGTCGCTGCGCTGCGTCTGCTCGGCGCAGGCCTGCCGAACCTCATCGACGCCGGCGGATTCGAGATCGGCGGCGCAGAGGGGCAGAGCCACGCGCTGCTCTACGACGAGCCCGGCGTCGTCGCATCTGAAGTCGCGGCCGGGCGAACGCCGGGCCCCGCCGCCGACATCTTCGCGCTCGGCGCCATCGGCGTCTCGCTGCTCATCGGCCGGCCTGCCTTTCCGGAGTCTACGGCTGAACTGCAGCGGTTCGCGATGGAGGAGGGGCCTCCGGCCGACGTCGTCGCCGAGGTCCGCGCATGTGCGCCCCTGTTGGCGCCGTCTCTGCTGGCGGCTCTGTCGCCGCACCCGCTCGGTCGCGCTGGCGCTGTGTCGGCCCTGCGCGAGGCGATCGCCGCTCGACTCGGCGACGATGGCGTGGCGCGAGTCTCTATCGTGCGCGGCGGCGGCCCGTGGGAGATGGGATCGCCGATCATTCCGCTCGCGGCCTGGGCTGGGACGGGCGCCTTCGTCGCCCGGTTTCGCAAGCAGCGCCAGTCACGGTCGAGCGCCGCGAACATGGCGTCGTTCGCGACCGCCGCAGAGCTTGAGGGCGCCCCTGGCCGTGAGCGCAGCGACCCAAGTTCGCCGCAATCGCCGACGCGGCCCCAACTTGGCGACTCCCTCGCTGAGGCCAAGCTGCGCGCGGCCCTCCAGGAGCTCGACCGTCAGCGGGCGCAGGCGCTGCGGGCGCCGGCGGGCCGACGCAACCGAGCGGTCGACCTCATCGTGATCGGGATCACCGCGGGGGTCGCCGCTGCGCTGGTCTGGATGGCCCTGCGTCGCGGCAGCGTCGAGGCTGGGCCGGGTCCGTCGCCGGCGAAGCTGCAGCAGTATCGCCAGCCGCCGCCGCCGTTGCCCAAGCGTACGTCGTTGCCGTCCACGCCCGGCCGGCGCGAACGGTAGCGCACCCGGCCATCGCCGGCCACACCTGCGACGACTGCGACGCCAATGCGGACGCACACCACTGACGCGGATGCCGCTACCAGAGGGCGATCACCTCGGACCGCGCCGACCGGTGAGGACATTCTGCGATTTTGGGGACTCGGTGGAGGTGAGGGGGATCG
>SXNM01000009.1 GCA_005777155.1 Pseudomonadota bacterium
CAACGGCGGCCACGGCGGCGGTGGTGGCGGCGGGCCGGGCGGCCCGGTCATCGGCCTCGTCGGCGTCGGGGTCATGGCGACGGCGCTGCAGCAAGCCAGCGCCAGCGTGCCGAATTCGCTCCTCGGCGCCGGCGGCGGAGGTGGCGCGGGCGGCAGCTCGGCGGGTGCGGCCGGCAGCGGCGGCGCCCCAGGAGCCGCGCTCGGCAGCGGCGTCCTCTCCAAGTAACGTCGGCAGCCGTCCACCTTGCCAGCCGAGGCCGCCGTGCTTTCTTCGGCGTCCACGAGGATGTGCGTCGCTCAAGAACCGAGCGACGCCAGCGAGGTCGGCGCATGCAACAGGTCTGGATTCCCCGCATCGGCGGCCCCGAGGTGCTTGAGCTGCGCGAGGCGCCCACCCCCGAGCCCGGACCTGGCGAGGTGCGGGTTGCCGTCCACGCCGCCGGCGTCAACTTCGCCGATTTGATGGCGCGCATGGGCCTCTATCCCGACGCGCCGCCGCTGCCGACCGTCGTGGGCTATGAGGTCAGCGGCGTCATCGACGCCATTGGCCCTGGAGCCGACGTCGGCGCGCGGCCACGGCGGCTCGGCGATCGCGTCATCGGCATGTGCCGCTTCGGCGGCTACAGCAGCCACGTCGTCCTCCCCGCCCAGCAGGTGGCGTTGGTGCCCGAGGGCTTCGATCTGCTGGAGGCGGCCACCATCCCCGTCACCGGGCTCACCTGTTGGATGATGCTCGAGGTGATGGGGCGGGTCCGCGCCGGCGATCGCGTCTTGGTCCACTCGGCGGGCGGCGGCGTCGGCCTCATGGCCCTCGACCTGCTGCGGCATCGCGGCGCCATCGCGGTCGGCACGGCGTCCGCCGCCAAGCACGACGAGCTGCGGGCCCTCGGCTACAGCCAGCTGGTCGACTACCGCACCGAGGACTACGCCAAAGTGCTGGCCGACGGTCCCGGCTTTGACCTCATCCTCGACCCGATCGGCGGCGAGAGCTGGGCCAAGGGCCTTGGCCTGCTGCGCAGTGGCGGCCGCCTCATCTGCTACGGCATGAGCGCCAACGCCACCGGCTCTAGCCGGTCGATTTTCCAGGTGCTCGGCAATATGGCCGCCGTGCCGTGGCTCAAGATCAACCCGATCGCGCTGATGAACGACAACAAAGGCGTCATGGGCGTAAACATGGGCCACATGTGGCACGAGGGCGAGCGCATCGGGGTCTGGCTCCACGAGCTGCTCTCCCTCTGGCAGCAGGGCGTCCTGCGTCCGCGGGTGGCGGCGACCTTTCCCTTCGCCGAGGCCGCCAAAGCCCATCAGTTCATGCATGATCGCCAGAACTTCGGCAAGGTGCTGCTGATCCCGTAAGCCGAGGTCGCCCCGGCGTCGCCGCTTCAGCGTCGCGGCTCCAGGGTCGCGGCGGCAGATTCGTCGCCGCCGCAGAGAAGCCACGGCGTGGCGGCCCCAGCGCAGCAGCCACAGCCTAGTCGCCCCCGCGGTTCAGCCACAGGCGAGGTGCCACGGCGTCGCGGCTGAGGCGACGCCGAGCGGCTGCCACGGCCGGCGGGCGTACGCGGGCGGAGCGGGCCAGTGACCGCACATCGGACCCATCACAAGTGCGGCGACTGTGTCTGCGGTCTCCGAGGTCTCGCCAGGTCGCCGCCACCGCGTTGAGCTTTGGCTGCCGGCTGCCTACACTCCCGCCGGTCCGTCTTCGTGCCGCGGCGCGAACGCCGCCGAGATGCTCATGCCAGCGCCACATGACAACCCCGAGGTGCCGCGCCGGGTCGGCTTCCGCGTGCTGCGTGGGCCGCTTCTCACGCTCTGCCTGTTGCTGGCGCCGACGCTCGTCTGGCCGGATCTCTTCGTCCAGCTCGGCAACACCCTCGACGCCACGGCCAAGGTCGCCCGCAGCGGCCTGCTAGCGGCCATCTGGATCGCCGGCGCCTGGTTGCTCGTCCGCCTGCTCAAGTTCGTGGTCTGGGATGGCATCGCGGCCCGCCGGCTCGGCGGCAAGGTCCCGACCTTGCTCGAAGACGTGGTCGCCGCCGTCATCTTCGCCACCGCCATCAGCGGCATGTTGGCGCTGGTCTTCGATCTCGACGTCACCGGCCTGTGGGCGACCTCGGGCGTCGTCGGCTTGGTGCTCGGCTTCGCGCTGCAGTCGATGATCGCCGACGTCGCCTCCGGCATCGCGCTCAACGTCGATCGGCCTTTTCAGGTCGGTGACTGGATTCGCCTCTCCAACCGTGCGCGCGAGCACATCGTCGGCGAGGTGGTCGAGTGCAACTGGCGCAGCACCCGGATTCGCTGTGTCGACGGCACCATGGTCAGCGTGCCCAACGGCTGGATCGCCCGCGACATCGTGGTCAACCTGACGCGGCCGCAGCTCGAGAGTCGCTTTGAGATGCGCTTCTGCCTCGACTTCGACGTGCCGGTCGAGCGCGCCCTCCGCATCCTGGAGGCGGGCGTCCGCACCGCCAAGGGCGTGCTCGCCACACCGGCGCCCAAGGTCCGCGTCTATGGCCCGACTCGCACCGGCGTCGAGTACGAGATCCGCTACTGGCTGGTCTGCTCGGAGACGTCGCCGTCCAAGGGCCGCCACCAGGTTGCCTCGGCGGTGCTCGACCAGCTCCACCGCGCCGGGCTGACGCTCGCCTACGACAAGTACGACGTCTTCACAGCCGAGCTGCCGACGCGTCAGCTCGACATCCGGCGCCACCGTCAGCAGATCGTCGCCCGGGTCGACCTCTTCGCCGATCTGCAGCCGACCGAGTTGGCGCAGCTGGCGACGACGGTCCGCGAGGTCCGCATGGGCCGCGGCGCCGACGTGGTGCGCCACGGCGAGGCCGGCGAGTCGATGTACATCTTGGTCGAGGGGCTACTGGAGGTGCTGGTGCCCATGGGCGGCGCCGCCGGCTCCGAGGAAGTGCTGGTCGGCCAGATCCGCGCCGGTGAGTTCTTCGGCGAAATGAGCCTGCTGACCGGCGAGCCGCGTTCGGCGACGGTGCGCTGCGCGACGGACATCGTGGCGTTTGAGGTCCGCAAGCCCGACCTCGAGCAGCTGGTGACCCAGCGCCCCGCCCTGGCGCTGGCCATCACCGAGAAGGTCGCTGAGCGGCGGCTGCGCAGCCAGCGTCGGCTCGCCGAGGCCAACGCGGCGCCGCCGAGCGAGGAGGAGACGCGCTCGCTGACGGCCCAGATCCTCGGCCGCATGCGTGGCCTCTTCGGGATGTCTTGAGCGCCCCCGGCGGCGTCGAACCTGGCGCCGCGACGGAGGCGCGCCCATGGTGGGGCAGCGGTCGCGCTGTGGCGGCGCTGGCGCTCTCGCTGGCCTGTCCGGCGCTTGGTGCCGGATGGATCGCGGACGACCTGCTGCACCGCGTGGTGTTGCTCGGCCAGCACCCGGTCATGAAGGACCCGCTCTTCGACCTCTTCCGCTTCGCCAGCGGCCGGCCGGAGGACTGGCTCCCCGTCGTCGAGTCTGGCTACGGCTGGTGGATGTCGCCGACGCTCAAGCTGGCCTTTCTTAGGCCGGTGACGGCGCTGAGCCACCAGTTCGACCACCACATCCTCGGGCCCCACGCGGCGCTGCACCACCTCCACACGCTGCTCTGGGCCGCCGCGACGGCGCTCGCCGTCCGCGCGCTGCTGCGGCGCCTGCTGCCGACGCCGCTGTGGCCGGCGCGCGTCGCGGACGTCGCCGCGCTGCTGTGGGTCATCGACGACGCCCGCTGGCTGGCCGCGACCTGGAGCGCCGC
>SXNM01000055.1 GCA_005777155.1 Pseudomonadota bacterium
GCCTCAATCCGGCGCTGCGGGCCCAGCTTCACGACGACGCCGTGCGCTTGGCGCGGCAGATCGGCTACACCTCAGCGGGCACGTTCGAGTTCCTGGTCGACGTCGAGCGCGGCAGCCACCACTTCTTGGAGGTCAACGCCCGCGTGCAGGTCGAGCACCCGGTGAGCGAGCTGCTGACCGGCGTCGACGTCGTGCGCTGGCAGCTCCGCGTCGCCATGGGCGAGGCCCTGCCGTTCGGCCAGGCCGACATCGCGCCGCGCGGCGCCGCCATCGAGGTCCGCCTCTGCGCCGAAGACGCGGCCGCCGACTTCGCGCCACAGGCCGGCGCGGTCCACGCCCTGTGGATCGACGCCGGGGCGTCGACGCCGCCCTTGCGCTTTGAGCTGCCGCCGCAGGGCGCGGCAGGGAAGTCTTGGCAGATGGCAGGGGATGGCCGGACGGTGCCGGCGCCGCCGGGTACAGAGAGAGGCGGCGCGAGCAGCGACCTCGACGGTCGCTCCTGGCTGCGGGTCGACGGCGCTTGGGACTGTGGCGTCGCGCCGCCGGGTGACGCCATCGGCGTGGTGCCTGTGCACTACGACTCGATGATCGCCAAGATCATCGCCTGGGCGCCGACGCGGCCCCTGGCCCTTTCGCGGCTGCGGCGGGCGCTCGCCGACAGCGCGCTCTGCGGCGTGAGCAGCAACCTGCCCTGGCTGCAAGCCGCCCTCGCCCACCCGACGATGGAGGCCGGGGAGGCGACGACGGCCTTCGTCGCCGAGGCTGGCATCGCCATCCAGGCGCCTGCTGCCGACGATCTCGACGATGAGGCGCTGCTGGCGGCCGCCCTGTGGCTGCACGAGGCTGGGCTGCGGCGACGGTTCCGCAGCAACGGCCACCGCCCGGACGTCACCGTCTTTCACCTGCGCGACGACCCGAGCACGGCGATCCAGGTGGCGCTGCTGGCGCGCGCCGACGGCGGATTCGACGGCGCGGTGGACCGGGCGCCGGACCCTCACCTGCTGCGGCCGCGGCCGCTGACGCGATCGGTGCGGGTGCGCGGGCGCGACGGCACCGGGCTGCAGCTGGAGGTCGACGGCCTCCGCCGCAAGCACTGGCTGGTCGGCGACGGCGAGGCGCTGTGGGTGCAGGTGCCGGGACGCGGCGTGGCCTGTCTGCAAGAGGGCACGCTGCTGCCATGGCCCCGCGCGGCGGCGGCCGAGAAGGGTGCGCTACAGGCGCGCAGCCCGGCGCTGGTCGTGGCCGTGCACGTCAGCGTCGGCGACGCAGTGGCGGCCGGCGCGCCGCTGGTCACGCTGGAGGCCATGAAGATGCTGACGGTTGTGCGCGCCGAGGGGCCGGGCGTGGTCGCCGGCGTCGACGTCGTGGTCGGCCAGGGCGTCGCCGCCGGAGCCGCGCTGGTGCGGATCGTCGACGCCGCAGAGACGTCGAGCCCCTCGCCGTGAGCCTCGCGGACGCGACCGCCAACGCCAACGCCGACACCGCCGCCGACGCCGACACCGACGCCGCCGCCGACGCCGACACCGACGCCGACGCCGACGCCACCGTGACGCGGTGGTGGCGGGCCCACTGCGCCCGCAGCGCCGAGCTGAAGGCCGCCGGCGCGCGAGCCTGCCTCGGCGGCGCCTGGGCCCACAGCGTCGGCGAGGCGTTCGCCCTCGGCTACCAGGAGGCCCTGGCCGCCGCGCTGGACGACGCCCTCGCTGCCGGAGCTTTGGCTGCCGCGGCGGTGCTGGGCGCTACTGGCGCTCCAAGCCCGTTTGGGGCTGCACCGACGCTGCGGCCGCTGCGCTCGCTCAGCGTCACCGAGGCGACTGGCAATGGGCCGCGCGACCTGCGCGCTACGCTGACCCGCCACGGCGATGGGCTGCGGCTGCGCGGCGAGAAGCGCTTCGCGACGCTGGCGACAGCGGCCGACGAGCTGTGGGTGGCGGCCGTCGATGGGACCGCGGCGGATGTCAGCCAGCGGGCGCCTGGACGCCCGGAGATCGCTGTGGTCCGGGTGATGCGAGGGGGCGAGGGCCTTCGGCTGACGCCGATGCCGCCGCTCGGCTTTGTGCCCGAGGTCTCGCACGCCTTCGTCGACCTCGACGTCGAGCTGCCGACCTCGGCGCGCCTGCCGGGCGATGGCTGGGCAGGGCTGGTCAAGCCTTTCGGCGCCTTGGAGGACGCGCTGGTGCGCGCCGCGCTGGCCAGCTACCTAGCGGCGCAGGGCAGGTCACAGGGCTGGCCGCCGGCGCTTCTCGCAGCGCTCGAGGGCTGCGCCGAGGCGCTCGCCGCGTTCGACGCCGTGTCCAAGGTGGAGCGGCAGGCCTCGGTGTCCCTGGAGGCGGCGATGGCCGCGCTCGACGCGCTGATCCCCGCTGTCGACGCCGCGTTTGAGCCCAGCGCCCTGACCGACTGGCGGCGCGATCAGCGGCTGCTGCAGGTGGCGACCCGCCGGCGCAAGGCGCGCCTTCTCGCCCTCGGTCCGCCGGGGGCTGCGTCGGCTTAGCGGGCGCCGCGAGCCGCGACCGCTTGCGCCTGGAGCCAGGAGAGCGCGGTCAACGCCGCCTGTACAAGGTCGGCGATCTGCCAGACCCGGCCATCGGGCCGCGGCGTCCCGGGCATCGGTACGTGCAGGAAGGCGACCAGGGCGCCGTGGGGGCCGGCCCATCGCAACCCCGCGGCAAAGATGGCGTTGCAGAGGTAGGCGCCGGCGTCGTCGCTGACCGCTGCAGGTAGGTCGGCGTTGACGAGGTGCCGCGCCAGCGCCTCGACGTCGAAGCGGGCCTCGGCGCCGCTGGGTGTCGAATCAGGCAAGGCGCCATCGACGTCCAGGGCCTGTCGACAGGCCGCGGCGGCGAGGCGCTCGACGCGCAGTCGGTCGGCCCCAACGGCGACCCCGAGGTGGAGCACGACATCGGGCGGCCCGTGGTCGGCGCGGACGGCGTCGAGCGCGGCCAAGAGCGCCGCGGGACCGCGACGCCAAGAGACGGGGAGCACGGCGGTGACGATCTCGGCTCTGGCGATTTCGGCGCCGGCGATCTCGGCGCCGGCGAGGCGGTCGATGACGGCGACGACCGCGGCGGTCGGGTTGTCGTCGACGCCCGGGAAGGGGCCAAAGCCGGTGACCAGCGCCAAACGCGGCGCGCTCGGGCGCTGGATGGTGAGCGGCGACGCGGCGCCGGAAGGTCGCGTGAGGCTCACCGCCTAGCCCTCCGGCGCGTGCTTGCGTCGCTGGTGGCGCACGGCGGCGATGATGGCGCCCTGCATCCCGACCGGGCTCAGCCGATGCAGCGCCGACAGCGCCTTGGCGTCGGCCCCGACCAGCACCCGCCGCTGATCGCGCTCGACGGCGCGGACGATCTGCTCGGCTGCGGCGCGGGCGTCGAGGCGCAGGTAACGGTCAAAGTCGGCCTGGCTGTCCTTGACGTCGCGGCCCATCACGGCGCGCATCCCCAGCTCTGAGCTGCGCGACCGCCGCGCGATCTCGGTCCGCACGCCTCCCGGGTGGACGACCGTCGCCGATACCGGCGAGCCCTCCAGCTCCAGCTCTTGCCGCAACACCTCGGTGAAGGCGCGCACCGCTGCCTTGGACGCGCAGTAGTAGCTCTGCGTCGGCACCGGGATGATGCCGAAAATGCTCGAAATGTTGACGACATGGCCGAAGCCCGCCGCGCGCAGGTGCGGCAGAAAGGCCCGAGTGCCGTGGATCACGCCATACAGGTTGATGTCCAAGATCCAGCGCACGTCGCTCTCGCTGGCGCCCTCGACGGTGGCGCCCAGCGCGACGCCAGCGTTGTTGACGATGACGTGGACCGCACCAAAGTGCTTGGCGGTGGCGTCGGCCCAGGCGAAGAGCGCGTCGCGGTCGGCGACGTCGAGCACGGTCGTGGCGATTGGCGCATCGCCGGCGGCGCCGCTGAGCGCCACGAACGTGGCCTGCAGGCCGTCGGCGTCGCGATCGGCCAGCGCGAGTCGGCAGCCGCGGGCAGCGCAGACCTCGGCCAGGCCGCGTCCGATGCCCGACCCCGCCCCCGTGATCGCCACCACCCGTCCCCGCAAGCTGCGCATCGTCTCCCCCTCCGCGGCGCGGACGCCGAGCTGCGCTCCGTCAGCCGCCAGCCGCCAGCCGCCAGCAGTCTAGCACCTCGCAAGTCGCCGCGGCACGACGACCTTGTCGGCTGTCGAGGTGGCGTGCGCGTCGGCGGCGTCGCGCCCGATCGACAGCGGCCGCCCGGCGGCGTCGAGTTCGACCAGCGGCAGGCGTCGCCAAGCCACCGGCGCCACGGCCACGACCGCAGCCTCGGTGGCACGCAGGGTCGCCACATCGCCGCCGCAGAGCCAGACCTCGCCCTCGTCGAGCAAGAGCTGGACGTCCGACCCACCGCTGGTGTCGTTCACCGCCGCCCGAAGCAAGAGGCCGTGCGGCAACGCTTCGACGTAGAGCGGCGTCTGCTGTAGCGCATCGACAAGCGCCTCGGGCTGCTCACAGGCGTAGAGCCAGGCGAGCGCTGAGGCCGAGTCATTGGCCGCCGAAGCGCGCACCGGCGATCGATCGATGCCCGTCGCCCCTCCGACCTCGTGTGCTAGAGGGGTCGGCGCGACGGGCGACAGCGCGCCAGGCGGCGCCAGAGGCCCGGTCTCGCTGACGCCAGGGCGCAGGGCGTGACAGACGCCTGACCTGCGGACCGCCAACAGCCCGAAGAGGCCGATCACCCGCAGCGGCCACCGGGAGGCGCCGGCCGTCAGCCGCAACGCCTCGAGGACGAGGTCGTGATCGCCAGGACCGAAGGCGAGCGCCGCACCAGAGAGGCGGCGCGCCATGCCCTGGGTGAGCAGACCTTCGGGGAGCACAGCGACACGGCCAAAGACCAGACCCTCGCGGCAGATCCCTGCGGCGGCGCGCACATCGACGAGGCACCGTGGCCCCAACTGCCCGGCGTCGTCGAGCGGGTAGAGCCAGGCACAGCCGCGCCGGATGGCGCTGCCGACCCAGTAGCAGCGCAGCGGCGCCAGACGCATCGCCCGCAGCGCCGCCGCCGCGTCGTGGTCGCCAGAGGCCGCACAGCCGGCCAGCGCC
>SXNM01000056.1 GCA_005777155.1 Pseudomonadota bacterium
AAGCCCGCGGGGCCAGCGCCGAGCGGCAGCCGCACCTGGCGCTCGCCGGGCAGCAGCGCGCCTGGGCCATGGACATAGGTGACGCGCCAGCCGCGGCGCAGCAGGCCCTCGGCCATCGCCGCCGGCAGGGCGCCGCTGGCGACGTTGCCGAGCCAGCGCACCTCGTCGACCGCTTCGCGCGTGCCGCCGGCCGTCACCAGCGCGTGTGGCCGTCCATCATGTGGCGCGCCGATCGACGCCGAAGCCGCCGGCGCTGCCTCGCTTTGGGCCGTCACCTGGCCGCTCACGTCGACCCCGGCGCCATCAGCAGCCACCACACCGCCACGCCGACCAGCACCCGGTAGACGCCGAAGGGCAGCAGGCCGCGTGCGACGATGACGCGCAGAAAGACCGCGATGCTGGCCCAACCGACCGCGAACGCCGACGATAGGCCGAGGGCGATGGCGGGCACGCCGAGGGAGTCGACCATAAGCCGCCACTCACGCAGCAGTTCGTAGCCGGTCGCCGCACCCAGGACCGGGATCGCGAGCAGAAAGCTGAACTCGGCGGCCAGTCGAGGCGTCAGGCCGGCCCGCATGCCGCCGAGCATCGTCGCCATCGAGCGCGAGGTGCCCGGAAACAGCGCGAGGCATTGCCAGAGGCCGATCTCCAGCGCCACCCGCGGCGCCAAAGCGTCGAGGTCGTCGACAGGCGCAGGGCCGGCGGTCGCGGAGCGGGGGCGACGCAGCCAGAGCAGGTCGGCTGCGATCATGAGCAGGCCGCCGACGACCAGGGCGATGGCGACGGGGCCGGGACCGAACAGGTGCGCTTTCACGGTCTTGCGCGCCACGAGCCCGACGACGACCAGGGGCACAAACGCCACCGACAGGTTGATGACCAAGCGCACGCCCATCGCCTGCTCGACGATGTCGCGCGAGAGCAGGCCGCCCAGACGGCGGCGCAGCAGCGGGGCATAGTAGAGGACGGCGGCCAGCCAAGCCCCGCCTTGGATGGCGATGCTGAAGGCGTCGAGCGCGGCGGCGGCGCGGGCGTCGTCGGCCATGTCGAGCGCCGCGCCGGCGAGGATGAGGTGCCCGGTGGAGCTCACCGGGACGAATTCGGTCAGGCCCTCGACGACCCCCAACACCAGCGCGTGCCACAAGTCCATGGCCGACCTCTAGCCCACGGCGGCGGCCATCGCAAGCGCAGCCGGTCCGCCGTCGATGCCGTCGCCCTGCGGCCCCGCGAGGTCGCGAAGTCAGCCAAATCCTGGCCCGGCTCGGCCGCTGCGCTACGCTCTCGCCATGGCCGCCGCCCCTCCCAGCTTGCGTCGCGTCACGCTGCTGCTCGCGGCGTCGACGGGCATGTCGCGCATCCTCGGCTATGGCCGCGACATGCTGCTCAATGTGGCGTTCGGCGCCAGCGGCGACACCGACATCTACCGCGCCAGCTTCGCGGTGCCCGACATGCTGAACCACCTCGTCGCCGGCGGCGCCCTGTCGGCCAGCTTCCTGCCGCAGATGTCCAAGCTCTACGCGCGTTTGGACGCAGAGGCCGGCGCGGAGGTCCAGCAGCACGCCGAGGTCGACGAGGCTTTCGCCCGCGTCTCCTCAGCGCTCATGACCGTCGCGTTCGTCCTCGTGATCGCGGCGGCGATCTTCGCCGAGCCTTTGATCGCGCGCTGGGCAGACGGCTTTGACGTCTCCCGCGTCGAAGAGACGGCCCGGCTGACCCGCATCGTGCTGCCGGCGCAGCTCGCCTTCCTCTACGGTGGCCTGATCCAGGCGACGCTGCTGGCTCGACAGCGCTTCGCCGCCCTGGCGCTGACGCCCTTGCTCTACAATACCGGCATCCTAGTCGGCGGCGGCATCGGCGCCTTGACCGGCTACGTCGAGGGGTTCAGCTGGGGCGCCCTGGTCGGCGCCACCGTAGGCGCGCTCATCGTGCCCCTGCGCTCGGCCCGCCATAGCCTGCGGCCGCGCCTGCAGCTGCCAGGCTTTGGCCCCGAGGTGCGCGCGTTCTTCTGGACAGCCCTGCCGCTCATGGCCGGCGTCTCGCTCACCACCGTCGACGAATGGCTGGCCGTCCGCTTCGGCAGCCGGGTCGGCGACGGCGCGATCTCCTGGCTGCACAGCGCCCGCCGGCTGGTGCTGGTGCCGATTGCGCTGGTCGGCAGCGCCGCCGGTCAGGCCACGGGCGCCTTCGTCTCGCGGCTCTACGCTGAGGGCAAGCTCGACCAGCTGCGCAGCACCCTCGGCGCCGCGCTGGCGGGCGTCCTCGCGCTCTCGCTGCTGCTCTCCGGCTTCGCCTACGCCGCCGCCGAGCCGATCGTCGGGCTGCTCTTTCAGCACGGGCGCTTCCTGCGCGGCGACACGCTCCACACCGCCGAGGCGCTGCGGCCGATGGCGCTCGGCATCGCCGCCTGGTCGCTGCAATCCGTGCTCGCCCGTGGCCTCTATGCCGTCGGCGACACTTGGCGGCCCATGATCGCGACCACCGTGCTGACGCTGGCGTCGTTGCCGCTGTACGATCTGCTCGGCGACCGGTTCGGCATCGCTGGCCTGGCGCTCGCAGGCGTGCTCGGCATGGCGGCGCAGGCAGTCGCGCTGATCGGCCTCAGTCGCAGGGCCTTCGGACTGCCGCTGGCGCCGCTGGCCATGGCGCTGGCGCGGGCCCTGCCGGTGGCCCTCCTCGCCGGTGCCGCCGCCGAGTTCGCAGCCGGAGACACCACCGCCGCCGCGCTCCACGAGGCGTGGCCGGCCCTCGCCAACGCGCCGACCCTGGGCTACGCCGTGCGTTTGCTGCTCGCCCTCGCGCTCTGGGCGGCCGTCGCGGCGCCTTTGGCCTTGGCGCTTGGGCTCCCCGGCGTCGCCGCGGTGCGCACCAAGGTCGCGGCGCGCCTGCGTGCAGCCGGCCTGCGCATCTGATAGCGTCGCTCCGCGATGGCCGCACGATGGGCCGCAGCTGGCCAGCCCTTGGGTCTGGCGACGGAGTCGGGCGATGGGCGGGCCTTTCGGGAGCGGCAACGTCGGCGGCATGGTCGCGATCGCGGCCTTGCTCGCGCTCGGCTGCGGCGCGGGCCAGGTCCAGGGCGAGGCAGGCAGCGCAGACGGCGCTGAGGCGGTGGAGACCGAGCGGAAGGCGCTGACGTCGGCGCAGGGCCCCTCAGCAGGCGCGCCAGTCGCCAGGGCTCACCCGGCCGGACCGGACGGCGGCGACGCCGCGCTCAAGCTCCCCGCCACCCCCGTCGGACGATTGCCGCCCGAGCCAGGGGCGACACCGCCCCTCGACGCGGCGAGCCGCGCTGCCCTCGGCGACTTCGTCGCCAGCCTCGGCAACGCCGCAGTGCGCGATCACGAGCTTGAGTCGCTCATCCGCGCATACCTTGGCATCTCGCGCGGCATTTTCGCCAACTTCCGCAGCGCGCAAGGCGGCGCCGGCAAGCAGGGCGTCTACGATCCTGAGGCCCTCCCGGAGGTCCACCGGCGCCTAGCCAAGGATCTGAACGAGCTCTCTGCCCGCGCCGTGCTGCTCGCCGAGGCGCTGCGGGCCATCGCCGCCGCTGGCGGCATCGACCTGGAGCGGCCCGGGACCCTAGGCGGACGCGGCGAGCGGCTCCAGCTCTTCACCACCTTGCTCGGCTGTATTCGCCACGACACCCAGCGCCGCATCGCGCACGGCGAGAGCGTCGGCCTGCTCCTCAGCTCTGGTCGCGTCGACGCCTTCACGGACGCCGAATCGGCGGAGCTCCTGCGGCGCGAGGTGGCGATGCTGCGCGAGACCATGCGCTGCACCTCGTTGGCGACGCGACGTAGCCCGCCGGACGGCGACCGCGGCTGATGCCCGAGCTCCCTGAAGTCGAGACCGTCCGCGCTTGGCTCGACGGCGCGTTGCCGGGCACCACGATCGAAGAGGTCGCCCTGCGGCGCGGCGATCTGCGTTATCCCCTGCCCGTAGATGCCCTGCGCGGGCTCGTCGGCCGCCGGCTCGGCGCCACCCAGCGTCGCGGCAAATACTTGATCCTGCACCTGGAGCCGCCCCCGGCCGCGTCGCCCGTGGCGGCGCTGCTGGTGCACCTTGGCATGAGCGGTCGGATCTTCCTCACAAAGCCGGAGGCGGAGCCGCAGCCAGCGGTTGAGCCTGCGTTCGAAGCGCACGAGCACTGGCGGTTTCGGCTCCTCAGGGTGCCAGTGGCCGAGGGCTTGGGCGCCGCTGCGGCCACGCCGGCATCAGCTTCATTGGCTGCGAGCCCCGTCGCGCCGCCGCCAAGCAACACCTACCTGCGGTATCAGGACGCGAGGCGTTTCGGCGCGCTCGATGTGCTCGGCCCTGACCTCGACCACCCGCTGCTGCGCGACCTCGGCCCGGAGCCGCTAGGCCCGCAGTTCGACGCTGCCACGCTGCTCCACGCCGCCCGCCGCCGCCGCACCGCGATCAAGGCGCTGTTGATGGACGCCGCGGTGGTGGTCGGTGTCGGCAACATCTACGCCAGCGAGGCCTGCCACCGCGCCGCCGTCGATCCCCGCCGCGACGCCGCGTCGCTCGGCGAGGCAGAGGCCCTGGCCCTCGTCGTCGCCGTGCGGGCGGTGCTGTGCGATGCCATCGCCGCCGGTGGCACGACCCTGCGCGACTTCGTCGGTGGCGACCGCAACCCTGGCTACTTTCAGCAACAGCTCAGCGTATATGGCCGCGCCGGCGCGCCATGCCTGCGGTGTGGGCCGGGCAGCACAATCTCGCAAAGGCGAGACCTCGGCCGCGCGACCTACTTCTGCGCCACCTGTCAGCGCTGAGGCCGGTGAGGGCGACCGTTGCCTCTCTCACGTCTCTCGCATCTCTCGCGTCGTCGCGCCTACTCTTGGGCCTTGCCGCGGTCCATGCGCTTCTTGTAGGCCTCGTTGGTCTCACCGGCAGAGCCGGCCGAGGTCGAGTGGGCCTGACCGCCGATCGCCTTGGCGCGTGCGTTGGCGGCGTCAAATTTGCCGGTGGCCGCGTCCTGGACGGCGTCGATCGCGCTCTGGCGCAGCACACCGGTGTACAGGGCGCCGCCGATGGTGGCACAGACGAAAAACACCGGCGGGAACCAGCGACGCCCGGCGTTGCGGAAGAGCCAAAGGGTCATCAGCACCACGAGGCCGAAGACCATGTACGCACGGCTGTTGAGCATGCCGAGGTCAAGGTGCTGCATCTCTTTGGCCTCGCGACGTTCGCGTCCCGTCCTGGCGTGCGCCGCTGCGCGCCGACTCGGAGCCGCTCACCAAAGGCAGGGTAGGCCCGCGCCGCGACGCTGCCAAGCGCGCGCGACGTCTTAAAGCCATCGCCGCCACCGGCCACCCCAAAGACGTCAGCGCCCGGTCGCTTCTCACGCTCCCAATTGAGCGCCGAGGGAGCCGACTCTGGCGTCGCTCTGGCCGGGAAAATCCAGCAAATGACACATGTTCCTAATAGGGTGCGCCGGCACCCCTCCAAAGACGGCCAGACAGCTGGAGGCGCCGCCCTGACGCTTTGGTCGTGTCTCTAAGGCGCTGCGAGTGAGGCAGAGAGCGCGGTCGCCAGCGCGCCTACGGTTGAACGCTCGCCCGTGACGGCGTCGAAAAAAACGCCACGATCGCCGACAGCCATCGCCAGCCGGCGCAGACGAGGGCGGTTCGCGATGACCGCCACTGCGCGCACCGCGGCCGCCCGCACCAAGGGCACGGCGCTGCCCCACGCCCGCTCGAGCAGTCGAGGCTCGAGGTCGCGCGCCACGGCCGCTCGCAGCACCAAGGCCTCTGCGCGCACGGCAGGATCGCGATCGCGCTCGGCCGCAGGCAGCAGCTCGGCGCTGCCCGGCGCCTGCAGGCGCGACACGTGGCGCAGGATGCGGACGCGCAGGGCCGCTGAACGCTCGCTGGAGTAGGCGTTCTGAAGGCGCTGTAGCAGGCCGATGTCGCTGTTGCGGCGCAGGAAGTCGGCGATCTCGTCTATCGTCGTCGCGCGCACCGCTGGGTCGATGTGGCGCAGGCCGTCGGCGCCAAAGAGCGCAGGCGAGTCGCAGTCGCTGCGCAGTAAGAACGCGCTCGCCGCAGCCGCCAGCGCCGGATCGGCGGCGCGTGGCTCGTTGTGGACGAACCCGCAGAGCCGCGGGTGAGCCCGCGCCAGCGGCGCCCCTGCGCGCAGCAGGCGCGACCGCCAGCCGGGTGTCGCGACACGCAGGCCCTCGCGCAGCAGGCCCGGGCCTTCGGGCGTCGCCAGCAGGCTGCCGAGCGCGGCGTCGATCGCCGTCGACTCTGTCGCCGCGGTGGGTGCAGCTCCTCTCGCCGACGCCGGCCTTGTCGTTGACGCCAACGGGCCTGTCGTCGCTGCCGCCGCCACAGTCGGAGCCGCCCCAGGGGCCGCCACAGCCGGCGCGCCTAGCGCCTCGACCCGTCGCAGCAGCGTCGCCAGCGCCAGTCGGCTGCCCTCGGCCGGCCGGCCAAAAACAGGATCGCGCTCCATCGGCAGGCCCATCGTGACCTGGGCGTGGGCGGCTAGGTCGCAGACCGCCTGTCGCGTCGATCCGCTCCCCGACGCTGACCATGCAAGGCCGGGAGGCGCGGCGATGTCGAGGCCCTGCGCCGCCGACGGCGGAGGCGTCGCCACGCTCACCGTGCGCAGCGGCGCGGCGCTGGCCCTGCGCGGCTGGCTGGCGGCGGCGTTGACCGTCAGGCCGGCAATTGTCGCGGCGGCGAGCGCGAGCCGGCACACCTGGGCGCGGCGATTGCGACGAGTGGGGCGAGTCGCGGACATGGGCACAGCGTAAGGGAGCCGCAGCCGCCGCTCAATGGAGGGCCGGCCAGCGGCCGCGACGCTGCAGACGCCGCCCTCCACGACCAGCCGGCGCGGCGCAGAGTCGGCGTCGGAGCGCGCTCGCAACGCTGTCCAGCGACCTTTGCAATTGAAGCATTGTTGATGCCGGGCGGCGGGACTGGTCTACTCGCGCTCGGATCCAACCCCCGGCGTCCAGCGCAGCGGAGCGTGAGCGTGCAAAAGCCTCTCCAGCGCTGGCAGATGCGCTTCTACCGGGCGCTATTGGTCGGCGGCGGCGTGCTGGCTGCGCTGTGGCTTCTGGCCCGCTTGCACCTCGTGACCGTCCCGGTGCTGGTCGGCTTTTTCATCGCCTGGGCCCTCAACCCGGCGGTGGTGTGGCTGCGGCAGCACCGCGTCCCGGCCGTCGTCGCGCTGATGGTGCCGTTGGCGCTGCTCGGCTCGCTGCTGGCGTTGGCGCTGGTCGTGGTCGTGCCGACGGTGGGCAGCCAGCTCTGGATCGCCAGCAGCGCACTGCCGGCGCGGCTGCAGCCGACGCTGCGTGGCCTTGACCCATGGACGAACTGGCTCTTCGACGTCCGGGTGACGGATCTCGTCGCGCCCGAGGCGATCGAGCAACGCTTGCAAGATCTGCTGCGCGAGCTCGCCGGCCCGGCCAACTCGGTCTTCGGCTGGCTGCTGTCCAGCGCCGGCGACATCTTGCGCGGCGTCGGCATGTTCACGCTCGCGATCGTGGTCGCGGCGTTCTTGATGGACGACTACGACCGCATCGTCAGCGACCTCGGCGAGCTGGTGCCACCACGCCGAAGGGGCTTGGTGTTTCGCGTCCTTCGCCGCATCGACCAGACGCTGATGGGCTTCGTCCGCGGCGAGATTCTGCTGTTCGTCCTGGCGTCGCTGGCATTTAGCGCTGGCCTGTTCGCGCTCAACGTACCCTTCGCCTTGCTGGTGGGCCCGCTCGCCGGCGCGATCTACCTCGTACCCTACATCGGCGTGTTGACGGGCGCCGGACTTGCGGCCTCGCTCTCGCTCCTCGACTCGCCGAGCCTGTCGACCTGCGGCGGGGTGCTGGCCGTCTTTGGCGTCTTCTACCTCGTCGATCTGCTCTGGATCACGCCGCGCGTCATCGGCGGCAGGGTCGGCCTGCGCCCTATCGTCGTGCTGCTCGGCATCATCGCCGGTGGCGAGTTGATGGGGATTGTGGGTATTCTGCTGGCGGTGCCGGTGCTGGCCGTCGGACGCATCCTGCTGCAGGAGGGCTTGGCTGCTTATCGATCGTCGCCGGTGTTCCTCGGCCCTGCGGCCTTGGGCGACGGAATCGCCGACGCCCACACTCCGGCGTCTGTCCGCGAGGTAGGCAAGGCCGCTGGGTCGGCGCTGGCCGACGACCTCGGCTCCCCGCAGCCCGCGGCTGCAGCCACCGTCGCTACGCCAACCGAGGATCCACCATCGACTGACACGCAGGGAGCCCCGCGATGAACCGACCCACCATCCCTCCGCAGGCCTTCGAGGGGCCGTCTGCCCCCGGCGCCGTAGAGCAGCCGCCACCCCTTCCGCCCAGCGTAAGCGCGGCCCAACAAGGCGATCGCTCCGCTGCCCTTGGCCAAGCGACCAAGGCGCCGCTTGATCGCGGCACAGACGAGAAACGCACGACCTCGCGGGTATCGGTCCATGGCAGCCCGACAACGGCGCCGACCGCTACGACCCCACCGCCGTCCTGGTCGCGGCTTGAGGTGTTTCGCGGCGTGCATCGCAACGCGATCGACGCCCTGGCCGCCAGCTCGCAGGGCCTGACCTTCGAGCCAGGCGCGCCGCTGCTGCGCCAGGGAGAGCCGGGCGACTCGATGTACCTCCTGGAAGAGGGCACCGTACGTGTCGCGGTGCGCGGCGATAATGGGGAGACCTACTTCGAGCTCGATCTCATCGCGCCCGCCATGTTTGGCGAGATGGCGCTCTTCACCAGCGAGCCACGCTCAGCGTCGGTGACGGCCAAGACGAAGGTCCGCGTCCTGGAGGTCGGGCGCAAGGCCTTCACCGACCTGATGGCGCGCCACGGTCAGGTCGGCAATGTGCTGACGCGCATCGTCGGCGACCGGCTGCTTGAGGCCAGCTCGATTCGGCGGGTCGGCAAGTACGAGGTGCAGGGCCGCATAGGCGCGGGCGCCGTCGCCACGGTGTTCTCGGCGATTCACCCCCAGCTCGGCAAAGAAGTCGCGCTTAAGATGCTGAGCCACGGCCTCGTCTATCATCCAGGCTTTGCAGAGCAATTCAAGGCAGAGGCGCGCATCGTCGCCGGACTCAGCCACGAGCACATCGTCCGGGTTTTGGACACTGAGCACGCCTACGGCACCGACTTCATCGTGATGGAGAAGCTGACGGGCGTCATGCTCGAGGAGCTCATCGAGAACCAGCAGAGGCTGGCCTGGGGCGCCATCCGACGCATCCTCAAGGAGGTGGCGCTGGCCCTCGCCTACAGCCACGGCCGCGGCCTCCTGCACCGCGACGTCAAGCCGTCTAACGATTTTCTCACGGAGGATCGCCGGGCAAAGCTGCTCGACTTCGGCATCGCCGTGGCCGTCGAGTCGTCGGCGACCCGCGGCGGTCATTTGCTGGGCACGCCCTATTACATGTCGCCGGAGCAGATCCGCGGCGAGAAGCTCGATGGCCGTACAGATTTGTACTCACTCGGTATCATGGCCTATGAGCTCTGCACCTGCCAGGTACCGTTCGACGGCGAGACGCTCGAAGACCTGCTCCACAACCACCAGGTCGCCGACACGCCGGACCCGCGCAAGCTGGCGCCGGACATCCCAGAGGATCTCGCGCAGTTCATCCGGGTGGCCACCGCCAAACAACGAGACGACCGCTTCCCGTCGTGTGAGGCAGCGGCGCGTTTTCTGCAGACCGCCGCCGAGCTGCCGATGGTCCATAAGCTCGAGCTCTCGACGCTCGCCATCAGCTACCACCCGAGCCGCCGCCGGCAGGTCGCCGACGCTCTACGCGAGCTGCACGGCAAGCTGACCAACGTCACGGGCGTCTCGCTCCTCTACGGCCATCAGGCCTCGACCAAGGCCGGCGAGGAATGACCCCGCCGCGCCGACATGACCAAGGTGCGCTGCACTGGCTCGTGGTCTTTGTGGTTTTTGGCCTGACCGGCGCGCTGACGGTCCAGCTGTCGGGTCTGCTCTTGCGCCAGCTCCTCGGCCTGGAGGGCAGCTTCTGGGGCGGACCGTGGAGCTACCGGCTCGTCTACTTGCTGTTGATCCCGCCTTGTTACTCGGCGCTCCTCGCCACCATCGGCGCCTTGCTCGGCAAGGGGCCCTACTTCCGCGCCCGCGTGGTGCGCATGTGGCGCCGTCTGCTGCCGCGCTGGGTCGCCGACCGGGTCTTCGGTCTCGCCGTCGACGCCCCCGCGCCGCCCGCACCGGGCGAGTCCATGGCCGCTGCGACTAGCTCGGAGAGCGCTGCGAATTCTTGACAAAGGTCTAGTTCAGGCGATGGATCCAGCCGTCAGGCGCTGCCCGCGAGGGCCGCGCGCCGCGTGACGCGCCGTAGGTCGGTGGTCGTCGGCGGATCGCGGCGCCTTCGCGCTGGCAGCGCCGACGATGGGTGGCGATGAGCGAAGCCGAACCACTGGAGAGCTATCGCCTCGTCAACGGCGCTGTGGTCGACCTGCGACAGATCAGCGACGCGGCGCGCAGCTTTATCGGCGACGTCGCCTTGCGACTGGCGCAGGGGCAGGGACACGACGAGCTCGTGGGCCGCGTCTTGCGGGCCGACGCGCCGATCTATGGCCGCACCAGCCCTGTGTCGCCGGCGGCCGCCGAGCTGCCTGGGGTGCAGGTGGCGCGCGATCTCGTGTATCGCGCTGGCGTCGCCGAGGGCGTGATTGAGCCGCAGCCCATCGAGGCCGACCTTGAGCTGCTGCCGCGCGGGCTGCGCACCTCACGCGACGCTGAGGGGAGCTTGCGGCCGGTGGAGCGCACGGGCAAGCCGCTGACCAGCGAAGACATCGTCACGGTCGGCGAGGCGATGCATCTGCTCGGCATCACGCGTCAGGCGGTGATCAACACCGTCCGCGTCGGCAAGGTGCGCGGCGAGCAGCACGGCAAGGTCTGGGTCCTTTCCCGCGAGGACGTCCTACGCTACCGTGCACTGCGTAGCGGTCGCGTTGGCCGCATAGGGGGGCGCAGTTGAAGGCGCCGAATCTCCAAGAACCCGTGAGCGCCAGGCGCCCTCTCCGGGCCCGCGCGTTGGCCTTGCCGCTGTGGATCGCGGCCATTGTGTCGCTCGCGGCTGGCGCCGCGTGGGGCCAGGCGCCGGCCAAAGCCCCGCCGCGTGAGCGCGTCCCGGCGGCGCCCAAGCCCACCGGCGATCAAGCGTCGGCCGCCCAAGCTCGCAGCAAGGCCGCAGAGCTCCTGCGCAAAATTGCGGCAGAGGCGCCGGGGCCTGAGCGCTACAAGCTCGTCGACGCCGTCATCGAGCTCGGCGACGCCGCCTGGCCGGTGGTCTCGGCCGAGGTGCCCAATCTGATGGCCATCGTCGAGGGCGAGGCCGCGGTGGTGGACCTCGTGCTCGGCTTCCTGCCGACCGCCTACCCGACGGCCATCGAGCTGGCGCCGCGCCTCGGCGACGAGGCCGCCTGGCGCGTGGTGCGCTTCGCCCTGCGCCTCGCCGAGGACGACCGCCAGACCGCGCTGCTCACCGCCATGGTGACGCGGAGCGACGAGCGCATCGTGCTCGCCGTCGTCCCGCCGCTCGTCGCCCGCCAGCACCCGGAGGTTTTCCCGCGCCTGGTGGTCCTCATCGACGAGTCGCGCCCCAACCTGGCGGCGTTCGCCATCGACGTCGTCGCCGCCCACCGCCACGCGCCAGCGCTGGTGACGCTGGTGCGGCTGCTAGGCATTGAGCAGCGCAAGGCCTCGGCGGCCAACTTGCCGCTGCGGATCAAGCTGATCCACGCCATCAGCCGAGTCGGCGGCGAGGCGGCGGTGCCGCCGCTCATGGAGGGTCTCAGCCTGCCGGACCAGCGGCGCGCCATCCGTGAGGGGCTGCGCGAACTCGGGCCACCCGCGGTCAAAGCGGCGCTCTTTCTGCTGCGGACGGCGGGGGGATCTCGGCTCGTCATCGCGCTCGAGCTGTTGTCGAGCCTGCGCTACGAGGCGGCCCCACAGCTCGTCTCGATGCTCACCTCCGGCGACGGCGCCACCCGTGAGCTCGCCGTCGACGCCCTCGCCTACCTCGGGGTCGCAGATGTCCGCGCCGAGGTGGTGCGCGTCGCCCGCGAGAGCACGTCGGGCGCCCTCGGGCCGCTGCTGCGCCTCTGCCTCACGCTGTATGACGACGACGTGCGCAAGCTGTTGTTCGAGTTGATGGAGCACAAGGACCCCTATGTCCGCGGCTTGGTGCTCGACGCGCTGTGGCGGGCCCGCGATCCAAGGACGTTCGCCGTGTTGCGCCTCGTCGCCGCCCAGGATTGCGACAACAACGTCCGCATCCAAGCCATTCGTGCGTTGGCCGGCGTCGGCGACCCCAAGGGGATAGCGCTGCTGCGTCGCATGACCAGGGCTCCGAGCCACGAGATCAAGCTGGCGCTCGTCGAGGAGCTGGCGCAGAGCGACCTCTGGCAGACTGCCCTGCCAGCGCTGGTGCCGCTGCTCGGCGACCCCGACGACGCGGTTTTTCGCGCCACCTTGGCCGCGCTGCAGCGGCTGACCGGGCACCAGGGACCGCGCCGCGGCGCGCCGTGGTTGGCCTGGGCCGCCGCCGAGTCGGCACGCCCGGCCGCCGCAATCGAGGGGCAAGCCACGCGCGAGCTGCGCTTCGTGGTCGACGACCGGGAGCTCTCGGTTGTCGGCGCTGGCAGCGGCCTGCCCATCGTCGTCGTCAGCGGCCCGCCGTTCCGCGACGCGACGCACCTCTTGCCCTGGGTCTGGAACCTCGCGAGCGACCACCGGGTCGAGGCGTTGCGCCGCGCCCCGTGGCCCTACCGCGCGTCGCACGGCGGAGGCGGTCAGTGGGATCGCGAGCTGAGCGCCCTGTTGGCGCGCGCTGGGTTGCCGCGCGTGGTCCTGATGGCCGACGCCGCGGGCGCCCCGTTGGCTATGCGGTACGCCGCTGGGCACAGCAAGACCGTAGCCCGTGTCATCTTGATGGGCGGCCCGTGGCCGACGATGGAGGCCATCGATCGCGCGCCGACAGAAGTGCTGGCGGCGGTGCCAGAGGCATCGCGATTCGACGTCGACTGGGGCCTCGCCGCCGGTTGGCGCTACCCTGTGGAGGTGGCGCGACGGGTGACGATGCGCGGCCTGCTCAGCGGCCTGCTCGCCGTGCCCGAGGTCGCCCGACGCGGCGCCTTCGACAACCTCGCCGATGACGCCTTCGAGCCTATCTTGCTGCAGCGGGTGCGCGACGACCTCGCCGACTTCGACCCGGCGCTGACGCCGCAGCCGGTGCTGGTCGTGCTCGGCGACAAGGCGCCCTGGAGCGCGTCGAGCGCGGCGGCGCTCGTGGACGTCGTCAAGCGGAGCAAGGGCAAAGTGCAGGTGGCGCGCATTCCGGGCGCCGGCGCCCTGCCGATCGCCGAGGCACCCAAGCCGACCCTCGCCGCGGTCCAGAGCTTCCTCGGCGACTGATCGCCGCCGCAGCCGCCCTGCGCGGCCAAGTCGGCTGTGCCGAGCAACCGTTGGCTTGCCGAGCCCTCCGGCTGGGCTTACCCTGCCGATGGGCCCCGCCGGCCCAGGCGAGGAGGGTGCGACGTGGGGCGATGTCGGTTTGGCGCCGCGGACAAAGCTCGGTCAGGCGGCGACGCTTGGCGCCGCGTCGACGTCTCCGCCGATTCGCAGCCGTACGTGGCGACAGTCCTCACCTCCGCGACCTGCGCCGCGGCCCGGCCCATCATCCCGCTGGCGCCCCTGCTCGTGCTGGCAATGGCCATCACCGCCTGCCAAGGCAGCGAGATTTCGACCAACGCCATCATCGCCGGTGGCGGCAGCGTCAGCCTCGCCGACGGCCAGTTGAGCGACGGGGTCGACGCCGTGGGCGCCGCGGGCTCGCTCTGCGTCGCCGACTCGGACTGCGCGGCCTCGGCCTCAGGCCCTTGCGCCGCGGCGTTCTGCGACGCCCCGAGCGGGCGTTGCCTCGTCGGTCGCCGCCCCGACTTCTCGACCTGCGACGACGGCGAACCATGCAGCGCCGAGTCTTTCTGCGTCGCCGGCGCGTGCCTGGCCAGCCGAGAGACCGCCTGCGACGACAGCAACCCCTGCACGCGTGACGAGTGCCAAGCGGGCAGCGGTTGTCAGGCCACGCCGAAGACGCTCGCCGCCTGCGACGATGGCAACCCTTGCACCGTCGACGATCGCTGCGACGCCGGCGCTTGTGTCGCGGTCGTGAACCTCTGCGGCTGCAGCGACGACGCCGGCTGCGCCAACCTGCAGGATCTCTGCCACGGCGGCTGGGCCTGCGTGCAGGGCACCTGCGCGCCTCTCGTCGGCCAGGACCGCGACTGCGGCGACGGCAACCCTTGCACCATCGACAGTTGCGACCCCAAGGTCGGCTGCCAGCACCAGCCCCTCGGCGACGGCGCACCCTGCGCCGATGGCAGCGTCTGCACCGCCGCCGAACGGTGTCTGGCCGGCGCTTGCGTCGCCGCCGCCACCTTGCCCTGCGGCGTCGCCCCTGCTGGCGCGTGCGTCGCCAGCCTCTGCGACGCCAAGCTTGGGTGTCAGGCGGCGGACGTCGACCAGGGCGCCAGCTGCGACGACGGCGACACCTGCACCGGCGCCGAGACCTGCCGCGATGGCGCTTGCGTCGGCGTCTCGACCTGCGGCTGCCGCGACGACGCCGACTGCGCTGTGGCCGGCGAAGACCTCTTGGCCTGCGCCGGCGCGCCGGTGTGTCGCCTCGGCCGCTGCGAGCGCGACATCGCCAAGGCGGTGCCCTGCGCTCAACCCGACGCGCCGTGCAGCGTCGCCCGTTGTACGGCCAAGGGCTGTGAGGTGACGAAGCTCCCTGGCGCGTCCGCCTGCGACGACGGGGACGCCTGCAGTGGCGGCGACGCCTGCAATGGCGACGGGGTCTGCAAAGGCGGGACAACGGTCGGCTGCGACGACGGCATCGACTGCACGCAGGACGCCTGCATCCCCTCGGTCGGCTGTCTGGCCGGCCCTTCGTCGTTGACGCTGCCCTGCGACGACGGCAACGCCTGCACCAGCTTGGACGCCTGCGACGGCCTACAGTGCATCGGCAAGCCGACGACCTGCGACGACGATGACCCGTGCACCACCGACTTTTGCCATCCCGTGCTCGCCGCCTGCGCCCACGCCGCCCTGGCCGAAGGCGCCGACTGCGTCGACGACGACGCCTGCACCCTCGGTTCGCGCTGCCTGACGGGCCTCTGCGTCGCCGCCCAGGTGACGACGTGCGACGACGGCACCCCTTGCACCACCGACGGCTGCCTCGACGACGGCGCCTGTGACTTCGCCGCCGTCGCCACCGCCACGGCCTGCGACGATGGCGACGCCTGCACCGCGGCGGACGCCTGCCTCGGCGGGGCGTGCGAGGGCGGCGCCAACACCTGCGCCTGCAAGAGCGCCGCCGACTGCAAGGGCAGCGAGGACGCCGACCTCTGTAACGGCACGCTGCACTGCGTCGCCAACGTCTGCGTCGTCGATCCCTCGACAGTGGTCGCCTGCCCGCTGGCGAAGGACCCCTGCATCACCATCGCCTGCGCCCCAGCCACGGGCCTCTGCCTGGAGGCTGCCGCGACCAACTTCGCGCTGTGCGACGACGGCGACGCCTGCAGCGAGGGCGAGCGCTGCGCCGCCGGCGGCGCTTGTGTCGGCGGCGTCCCTAAGGCCTGCGATGACGGCGACGCCTGCACGCTCGACGGCTGCGATTCGGCCAAAGGCTGCGTGGCGCTGCCGCTGCCGAGTGGGGCAGCGATCCCCTGCAGCGACGGCAACCCATGCACGTTTGGCGACGTCTGCGGGCTGGCGGGCTGCACGCCGGGCAAGAACGCCTGCCAATGCCAGACAGACGCCGACTGCGCCGCCAGCGACGACCAAGACCTCTGCACGCCGCCGCTGGTCTGCAACGCCGGCAGCTGCAAGCCAGCGTCGCCGCCCTTGGTGTGCGACGCCTCGCTCGGCTCGCCCTGCGTCGACCACCTCTGCCTGCCAACCACCGGCAAGTGCACGCTGGTGACGCGCGCCGACGCCGCCGCGTGCAAGGTCGGCAGCGGCGCGGGCTGCCTCGGCGCTGGCGTCTGCCAGGCCGGCCAGTGCCTCACGGGCGCCGCCATCGCCTGCGATGACGGCAAGGTCTGCACGCTCGATCAGTGCACGACCGCCGGCGTCTGCGCGCATTTGCCCGCCACCGGGCAGCCCTGCGACGACGGCGACGCCTGCACTGAGGCCGACGCCTGCGGCCCGGGCGGCGCCTGTGACCTCGGCAAAGACACCTGCGAGTGTAAGACCGACGCCGACTGCCCGGACGACGCCGACCTCTGCAACGGCATCCCGCAGTGCCTCTTTGGCAAGTGCGCGGTCATCGCCGGCACCGTCGTGAGCTGCTCGATCCTCGGCGACGGGCCCTGCAAGGCCACCGCCTGCGTCGCCGCCTCCGGCGAGTGCAAGGCGACCCTGCAGCCGGACCAGGCGCCGTGCGACGATGGCAACGCCTGCACCACCGCCACCGCCTGCACTACCGGCGCCTGCGTCGGCGGCAGCGACGTCGCCTGCGACGACGGCAACCTGTGCACCAGCGATGGCTGCAACCCCGCCCAGGGCTGCTTCGCCATCGCCAACACGGCGCCCTGCGACGATGGCGACCCCTGCAGCCTCGGCGATGTCTGTCAGGCCGGCGCCTGCACCACGGGCCCTGGCACTTGTGAGTGCCTCGTCGCCGCCGACTGCAAGGACGATGGCGACAAGTGTAACGGCACGCCGAGCTGCAAAGCCGGCCTCTGCGTCACCGATCCCGCCAGCGTCGTCACCTGTGACGCCACGGGCGACGGCCCGTGCCACGCCGCCGTCTGCTCTCCAGCCAGCGGCGCCTGCGTCAAGACCGCTTTCCCCGATGGCACCGCCTGCAGCGACGCGAACCCTTGCACGGTGCAGGATCAATGCACCGCCGGGGCCTGCGGTGGCAAGGCGTTTGGCTGCGACGACGGCAACGTCTGCAGCACCGACGCCTGCGACCCCCAGACCGGCTGCAGCAACCAGCCCAACGCCGCCGGCTGCGATGACGGCGATCCCTGCACCGGCCAAGACAGCTGCGCCGCCGGCAGCTGCAACGGCGGCCCGGACGTCTGCGGCGCTTGCAAGCTCGACAGCGACTGCCCGAACGACGGCAAGCCCTGCACCGCCCAACAGTGCGACGTCGCAAAGGGCACCTGCGTCGTCGTCAACCTGCCCACTGGGGCCGCCTGCGACGACGGCGACGCCTGTACGCCGCAGAGCGCCTGCGCTGTCGGCCTCTGCAAAGGGCAGGGCGCCCTCACCTGCGACGACAGCAAGGTCTGCACCGGCGATGGCTGCGACCCCATCGCCGGCTGCGTCGCCGCGCCCCTGACCGGCGCGCCCTGCGAAGACGGCAACGCCTGCACCGTAGCGGACGCCTGCGCGCTCGGCGTCTGCCAAGGCGGCCCGAACACCTGCGAGTGCAAGATCGACGCCGACTGCGCCGCCAAGGCGACCGACCTCTGCACCGGAAAGCTCGCCTGCAGCGCCGGCGCATGCGTCTTGGTCCCCGGCACCGCGGTGGTCTGCGCGCCCTCGGCCGCCACCTGCGCCAGCGAGCAATGCCAACCGGCGACCGGCGTCTGCGCCAGCGTCGCCAAGCCCGACGGCGTGGGCTGCGACGACGGCAGCGCCTGCACCCTGACCGATACGTGCGCGGCAGGCATCTGCAAGGGCGGCCCGGCGCCCGGCTGCGACGACGGCAACCCGTGCACCAGCGACGCCTGCGATTCCAAGCTGGGCTGCACGCAGACCGCCAACGATGGGCCCTGTGACGACGGCGACGGCTGCACGCAAGGCGAGGCCTGCCTGGGCGGCAGCTGCAAGGGCGGCGTCGTGACCTGCGAGTGCAAAGCAGACGCCGATTGCCTGCCCTTCGATGACGGCAACCTCTGCAACGGCGTGCCGGTCTGCAAGCAGAACGAGTGCCAAGTGTCGGACGCGACGAGCACTATTTGCCCGGCGAGCGTCGAGCCCTGCAAGGCGTCGGTCTGCATCGCCAGCACCGGCAAGTGCGGCCTCGTCGCGCTCGCCAATGGCCTGCCCTGCGTCGACGGCGACGCCTGCACCAGCGGCGAGATCTGCCTCAGCGGCGTCTGCAGCAAGCAGGCCGTCGGCTGCGACGACAAAAACGCTTGCACCACCGACGCCTGCGCGCCAGACAAGGGCTGCACCCACGCGCCGGTCGGTGGCCTGCAGACCTGTAACGACGGCGACCCCTGCACACCGATCTCGGTCTGCCAGAGCGGCGTCTGCGTCGGCCCGATCAACACCTGCGGCTGCCAGACCAACGCCGACTGCAAGGACGATGGCGACGCCTGCAACGGCAAGCCGACCTGCCAGAGCGGCAACTGCAAGGTCGACGCAGGCACCATCGTGACGTGCGCCGACAACGGCAAACCCTGCCAGCCCGAGACCTGCCAGCCAGCCACCGGCGCTTGCCAGCCCGCCCCGGCGCCGGTCGGCACCAGCTGCGACGACGGCAACGGCTGCACGATCGGCGACCTATGCAGCGTCGGCGCGTGCATCGGCGTGCCGCTCGGCTGTGACGATGGCGTCGACTGCACCAAGGACGCCTGCGCCACTGGCCTCGGCTGTCTGCATCAGCCCGACGCAAAGCTCTGCGACGACGCCAACGTCTGCACCAAGGAGTCGTGCGATCCGCAGGCCGGCTGCCTCTCCGGCGTCGTCTCCGGCACGCCCTGCGACGACGGCGACCCGTGCAGCGAGGGCGAGCTGTGCAGCGGCGGCCCTGAGGGTGGCATCTGCGGAGGCGGCCAGCCCAAGGCCTGCGACGACCTCAACCCGTGCACCATCGACGCCTGTGATCCGGTGCTCGGCTGCCTCCAGAAGGGCGTCGCCACCGGGGCCCCCTGCGACGACGGCGACGCTTGCACGAGCGACGACGCCTGCGGCGCTGGCGGCTGTCAAGGCAAGGGCGCCAGCTGTGACGACGGCGATCCCTGCACCGTCGACGCCTGCGACGCCAGCGCGCCCGGCGCCCCATGCGTCAGCACCCCGCAGCCGGGCGCTGCCTGCGACGACGGCGACGCCTGCACCAGCCAAGACGTCTGCAGCAGCGTCGGCGCCTGCGGCGGCAAGCCCCAGGTCTGCGACGACGGCAACGCCTGTACGACCGACGTCTGCAAGGCCGGCGCCTGCACGCAGACCCTCGCCGTCGGCGCCTCTTGCAACGATCAGCAGCCATGCACTGACCTCGACGCCTGCAATGGCGCCGGGCTCTGCGTCGGCGTCGCCAAGAGCTGCGACGACGGCAACGCCTGCACCGCCGACAGCTGCAACAACGCCGTGGGCGGCTGCGTCGCCTCGGTGTTGCCGGGCTACAGCAACGACTTTTCGATCGGAACGCAGGGAATCGCGCTGCAATCGAACAACGCCCAGGTGAGCTGGCAGATCGACGGCAAGCGCGCCGCCAGCCCGAGCAAGTCTTTGTACATCGGCAACATCCAACCCTTGTTCGGCACGTACAGCTACAACTTCGGCCTCACCGTCGCCACCGCGACCCTGCCGTCGGTGCTCGTGCCAAAGGGCGTCTCGAAGGCGACCCTGAAGCTGCAGGTCTACTTCGACTCTGGCGAAGCGGGCGGCTGCACCGGCGTCTCGGATCGCGTCGCCGTGGCGCTCGGCGCCCAGGTGCTCGGCCAGGTCTGCGGCGACACCGGCGGCTTCGTGCAGCTCGAGCTCGATCTCACCGCCCAGGCGGGCAACGCCATCGCGCCGGTGATCACGTTCTTCGCCAATCCCTTCCAGAACAGCGGCGAGGGAGCCTGGATCGATGACGTCGAGCTCGGATGGACCTGCACGCCCTGAGCGTCCCTCGGGGCGGCGACAGAGACCGTCGTGGCCGGCGCGTCTGCATCGGTGCAATCGCGACGGCGAGGAAGTGCACGCCGCCCTCTTTTGGCGGGCCGCGGAAACCGCTACACTGTGGCGGAGCGCCCGGTCGATGAGCCGGCGCGTCGAGACTTCAGGGCCCCGCCTTGCCGCCCGACCGGGAGAGACACTGATGAAGAAGCGCTTTGGATTCGCCGCACTTGTGGTCGCTACCCTGCTGGCCGCGCCGGCGTACGCGGAGACGGATGCCGGCAGCGTGCCGCAGGACGCCACTGGCACCAGCGACGCCGGCTCGACGGACGCCGGCTCGACCGACGCCGGCTCCAGCGACACCAGCTCTGGCGATGTGGGCAGCGTCGACGCCCCCGATGCGACCACCGCCACCGGCTTCACGGTGAACCCATGCTGGGACCAGAAGTGCAAGGCCGAGATTGACTCGTGCAAGAAGAACAAGGGCTGCGTGGATCTGGCGGGATGCATCCTCTCCGGCAAGGCCCCTTCGGCTTGTTCTCAGGCGCTCAAGACCACCAAAGAGTCGGCCGACCTGTTCACCGCCATCCAGAATTGCGGCTACAAGGCGTGCAACGATCCCAACGCCGGCACCTGCGCCGCCCCGGGCAAGGGCGGCGCCGCCAACCGCTGCGGCCAGTTCGACGACAACTGGAAGTGCAATTGCGACGACGCCTGCAAGAACTACAACGACTGCTGCGCCGACCGCGGCACGGTCTGCGGCGGTGGCGCCGGCGGAGCCGACAGTTGCAAGGGCAAGTGCGGCACGCCCTACGACGACAAGGCGAAGTGCCAGTGCGACGAGGAGTGCGCCGGCAACAAGGACTGCTGCTCTGACTATGACAAAGAGTGCGGCGACGGCGGCTCGGGCGGCTGCACGCCCAAGTGCGACGGAAAGCAGTGCGGCGCGGACGGCTGCGGCGGCAGCTGCGGCGTGTGCCCGAGCGGCGCCAACTGCAGCGGCGCCACCGGGATGTGTGTCGGCGGCGGCGGCAATACGGACGCCGGCGCCGGCGGCGGAGCGGACAGCGGCACCGCGGACGGTGGCGGCGCCGCCAGCGAC
>SXNM01000057.1 GCA_005777155.1 Pseudomonadota bacterium
ATGGGCTTCACCCGCCAGAAGCCGATCGGTGTCGCGCCGGGCTTCGACCTCGACGGCAAGGTCACCAAGTCTCCGGAGGCCGCGTCCTGCAAGAAGATTGACCTGACGTCCCCGGATGGAACGCCAGGCATCGACAACGAATTCGCCAAGCTCGTCCCCCTCATCGAGCAGAGCGGCATCGGCGCCCTTGAGGGCCTCATCCAGTCAACCATCAACGACGGCGGCATCATGTTGATGATGCAGATCGATGGGATCGACGACGAGGTGACCGATCCCGACATCACGCTGCGGGTGCGTGCCGGCAAGGGCGTCCCGCTGCTCGGCACCGACGGGCTCTTGGTCGCTGGGCAGACCTTTCAGCTGCACCAAGACTCGCCCGAAGCCCAAGGCAAGGGCCACATCGAGGGCGGCGTGCTCCTGGCCGGGCCCTTCGATATCTTGCTGCCGCTGGTCGTGTTCGGCGTCCGCTACGACCTCGACGTCCGCGGGGTCGTCGTCCGCGCCCGAATCGCCGGCCGCGGGCGCCTCGTCGAGGGCATCTTTGGCGGCGCGGTCACCATGGCATCGATCCTCGACATCGCGCAGAAGGGCGCGGCGGATCAGAAGAACCTCGTCGAGTTGGTCACCGCTGTGGTCGGTGGCGCCGGCGATCTCGACCCCGATCCGGCGACCGGCGAGTGCCAAAAGTTGAGCGCTGTGCTGGCGTTTACCAGCGTCAACGGCTACCTGTTCGAGGATACGGCGCGCTTGCCTTCATCGGCGCCCTAGTCGCGTCGCTAGGCGACACCGCGCCGCGCCCAATCGCTTGAGCGTGACGTCGCCCGCCCGCGGACGCAGCAGCGCAGCCGGCTTGAGCTCTGGAGGTCCCGATGTGTGGAGTGATCGGCATCCTGTACCAAGCCCCGACGCCGCGGCTCGGCGTCGTCGCGTCTGAGCTGCTGCGCACCCTCGAATACCGTGGCTATGACTCGACGGGCGGCGCCTTCCAGGACGAAGGCGAGGTCATCGACCTGCGAAAAGGCGTCGGCGCGCCGTCGCTGTTGGTCGAGACGCTCGGCATGGTCCGCCTCGGCGGCCAGGTCTTCTGCGGCCAGGTGCGCTGGGCGACCTTCGGTGCCGTCGATGCGATAAACGCCCAGCCGCACGAGGTCCGCTGCAAGCGGCACCTGTTCGGCGCCCACAATGGCAACGTGACCAACTCCGACCCGCTGAAGACGTGGCTGCAGCAGGACGGGCACCGCGTCTTGTCCGACAACGACGGTGAGATGGTCGTGCACGCCATCGAACACGACTTCGGCCGCGGCATGGACGCCGAGGTCGCGTCGCAGCCGGCCGACGCCAATCTCGAAGACGATCCAACCGTGCGGCGGCGCGTGATGCGCGACGCCATCGCCTACGCCTCGGCGCACCGGCTGCAGGGCAGCTTCGCGGCGGTGATCTGCGACCCGCGTACCCGCACGGTCTGGGCCATCAAGCGGGGGTCGAGCCTCTACATTGGCGTCGGTGAAGACGAATCGGGTGCCTTCGCCGTCGCCAGCTCGGACCTTTCGAGTGTGCTGAAGCGGACGCGCACGCTGGTGCCGATCGTCGAAGGCGAGTTCGTCGAGATGCGGACGACCGCCAGCGGCGTCGAGGTGCTCTGCTTTGGCATCCTCCGCGAGGGCGATGGAGCGCGGGCGGTGTCGCTGGATCGGGTGCCGGTGCGCTCACGACTTCGGTCCGCTGACATGGCGCTGGTGCCGCCGTACCAGACCTTCATGGAGCAAGAGATCGCCGCACAGGAGGGCACTGTCCGCGACGTGGTGCGCTTGTTTCATGGCGGCGGTACGGCGGCGCGTGCGATCGGACCGATCTTGGCCGCGCTGCCGGCTGGGCGGGTCGCCGCGCTGGCCGCGGAGTTGGAGGCGCTGCGCGACGACGCCGACCAAGAGGGCCGGGCCGAGCGCCTGGAGGCGCTGCTCGCCATCCCCGAGCTGCCGGCGCTGATCGAGGGGTCGCAGCCCCGCTCCCCTCAGCTGCCCTTCGCCGACGCCGGGCGGCGCTCCCTGTCGATCAGCCTCGGGCGCGGCGCCGCTGGCCAGGGTGACGCGGACCACGGCGCCGCGGGCCTCGTCGACCCCGTCCGCCACGCCATCGCCCTCACCGCGCTTGAGGCGCTGGCCGAGCACCACGACGCCAGCCAATGGCTGGAGGCCGCGGACGCCTTTGTCGACGCCGCCGCGCGGGCCATCCAGAGCGGTCGCTCGCTGCTGGTGCTGTGCTGCGGCTCCAGTTACCACGCCGCCCGCGCCGCCGCCGCCTTCTTCGACGTCCTGGCCGGCGCCCAGCTGCGCTGCGCGTTGCCCGGCGAATTCCGCGGCGAGCTGGCGCACTCGGTCCGCGACGGCGACGTGGTGGTGGCGGTGTCTCAGTCCGGAGAGACCAAGGATCTCATCGACATCTTGAATGACCTGCAGGCCGCAGGGCGCGTCGTGCGGCGGGTCGCGTTGGTCAACAACGTCAACTCGACGCTGGCGCAAGAGAAGGCCGACGTCGTCGTACCGCTGCGCTGCGGCCCCGAGATCGCCGTGCCGGCGACCAAGTCGTTCATGAACCAGCTCGCGGTGTTCTATGGCTTGGCGCTCCGCCTCGGCCGCCGCCTCGCCGCCGACGGCGTCGCCACCGCGCCGACGCAAGAGGTCCTCGACGCCGCCGAGCGCCGCTTCGCCAACCTGCCGCCCCTGCTCCGCGCCACGGTGGAGCTGACGCGCCAAGACGTCGAGGTCGCCGCGCAGCAGCTCTTCTTGCGGCCGAGCATGCACATCTTGTCGACGCGCATGTGGGCAGTGGCCAAGGAGGGCGCGCTCAAGATCCGCGAGGTCGTCCTCAACCACACCGAGGGCTATGAAGCGAGTGAATTCAAGCACGGTCCCAACACCATCCTTGGCCGCAACACGCTCTACGGCCCGGACGCGCTGCAGCGCCTCTTGCCGCTGCTGGCCCATGGCGCCGCCGTCGCCAGCGAGCAGGCGGTGACCCAGGGTCTCCCGGCCAGCCAAGTCGCTGCCTTGGCGCGGGCGATGGTCGAGTCGGCGTGGCAGGCCAGGCCGCCGCTCGACCTGTCGCCCAAGGCGGCGGCCCTCTTCGCGGAGCACTTCGACCGCGACGCTGTGTTCGCCACGCTCGACCTCGACTATCCGCTGATCTACGTCACCGGGCCCGACACCCGCGACGTCGCGCTGACCATCAGCCAGATCAACACCCACAAAATCCGCCGCAGCGCCTCTGTCCTCATCGCCGAGCCCAACGAGGCGCTGCGGCAGACGATTCGCAAGCCGCCGACGGACAACCCGCATTACCAATCGGTGTGCATCGATCTGCCGCGCACGGGCGATCCGCTGGCGGTGGTCTTTTCGTCGACCCTGGTGCTGCAACGGCTTGCGCTGCGCATGAGCGAGTTGAAGGCGGTGTGGCTCGACGCCCGCGGCATGCGCGAGCACGGCGTCCACCCAGATGTCCCGAAAAATGTGAGCAAATCGATCACCGTCGACTGACGTCGGACGGGCGATAGCCGCCTCGCGCACCGCCACAATTGCGTAGGAACGTGGGCATCGCTACCCTGAGGGCCGGCTAGGTTACGCAGAGGGAGGGGCAGGTGAAGCACTGGATTGGCGTGAGCTCCTTGGTTGTGGCGGCGTTCTTCTTCGCGGCGGTGGTTTCGTCCCCGGCGCAGGCGGCGATCCCGGCGCAGGCGCTGGTCGAGGGCGTGCTCTCCTCCAGCGGCGGTGTTCCCGTGGCCGACGGCGACTACGACGTCAATTTCGCGATCTACGCCGCGGGCACCGGCGGCGAGGCGGTGTGGCAGGAGGGTCCGGTCAAGGTCAAGATCGTCGCTGGGCGCTTCACCGTCTCGCTCGGCGCGACCAAGGCCCTCGACGGCGCGGCGCTCGCTGGATTGGCTGAGCAGTGGCTGGGGATCCAGATCGGCGCCGAGCCGGAGCTGCCGCGTCGTCGTCTCGCCGCGGCGCCGATGGCGCTGGTCGCCAGTCAGGCCCTCTCGTTGGCTTGCTCGGCCTGCGTCGGCGCCGATCAGCTCGCCAACGGCGGCGTCGCGGCGGCCAAAGTCGGCTTCAACTACGCCGGCGCCGCGACCAAGGGTGGCCCCGCCGCCGACCTCGACTGCACGGCTTGCGTGTCGGTGGCCGAGCTGAAATTCGACGGCGACGTCGATCTCGGCGGCAACTCGCTCAAGGCCAAGAACGGCACGTTCAGCGGCGACCTCGCGGCCAAGACCGTCACGGCGGCTGGCTTCATCGGCGACGGCAGCAAGCTGACGGGTATCGTCATGCCAGCGGGCTCCTGCAAGCCAGGGGAGGCGGTCAAGGGCATCAAGGCCGACGGCACGCTGGAGTGCGCCTCGTCCACCGGCAGCCTCCCCGGCGACAGCATCGCCGCCACCAGCAACGGTGTGATCTCCAACGTCTTCAAGGACGTCTTCAGCGCACCGGCCAAGGACATCGCGATCCCTGACAACACGGGCAGCTCCGCCACCAGCGAGATCGCCGTGCCCGACCTCGGCCTGGCGCGCGACCTGACGATTCAGGTCAAGGTCAGCAACTCCGATCTCGCCGGGCTGTCGATCAAGCTCCTGCCGCCGGACGACAAGGCCAAGGGCTGGACCCTCTGTGACCCCTGCGGCAAGACCGACGAGAAGACCCTCGACGGCGCTTGGTCGGTCAAGGCGCCGCCGCCGGTCGGTGACATTCAGAAGTGGATCGGCGGCAATCCGAAGGGCGCCTGGACGCTCAAGGTGCTCGACACCTCGTTCTGTGTGCCGCAAAAGCCAGGCAACGCCGCGCTCTGCGACCTCGGCAAGCAGCTCGACGGCAAGATCGTCGACTGGTCGATGTCGATCGAGACCCTTAGCAACAACAAGGTCGCCGACCCCAAAGGCCACCTCTACGCGCGGGTCGTCAGCGCGGCAGCGACGGACCTCGCCGATGGCAAGTCGATCGAGGTGGACACGCTCGTCGGCTCGCCGGCGCTGGTGGCGCAGGCTTGGGTGGAAGACGCGGCCAACAAGCGCTGGGTCCAGGCGGCGACCGGAGTTGACGCGGTCGGCCAGTGCACCTCGTGCGGCTCTGGCAAAGACGGCGACTACAACGCGACCAGCAACAAGACTCTCAGCGCGGGCACCTACGAGTTCAAGAGCTTCACGATCGCCAAGGGCGTCACGGTGACGGGCAGCGGTAGCGGCGCGATCATCATCAAGGTCCAGGGCAAGGCCACGATCGACGGCGTCTTGACCCTCAACGGAGCCCAGGGCGAAGACATTGCGACCTGCTGCAACAATTCGGCTGGCGGCGCAGCGGGTCCCGGCGGTGGCGCTGGCGGTGGC
>SXNM01000058.1 GCA_005777155.1 Pseudomonadota bacterium
GACGCCGAGAAGCTGGTCGAAGCCTACGAGGCTGAGGGCTTGCTGGCCCACTGACCGCCAGCGCCGGGCTGGACCGTCCTGGCTACTGGGCCGGGGCGCGGCCCCGCGGCTGGCCTCAGGGGGCCTTCCGGTTGCCAGCGCCGGCTCTGATCGCTAGCGTGCGCCGGCTGTCGGCGGGGACCGCCGGCGTGGTCGGAGGCTCTCATGGGCAACACAATTGGGTTGAGCGGCGCGCACGGAAAGCGGATCCACCGGGTCGGCGTGATCGGCGCCGGGGTCATGGGGTCGGGGATCGCCGCCCACCTCGCGTCGGCTGGCGTCAACGTGCTGCTCGTCGACATCGTGCCTAAAGACGCACCCAAACTGCCCGATGACCGCGACGCGCCCGATTTCAGCGGCGTCCGGAGCCGTCGCGACGCCGTGGCATCCGCCGCCGTCCTCAAGCTGCGCACCCAGCGCCCGGCGCCCTTCCAGGTCGAAGCCGACCTGTCGAGGATCGCGGTCGGCAACCTCGAAGACGACCTGGGTGCCCTGGGCGCCTGCGACTGGGTGGTCGAGGCTGTGGTCGAGCGGTTGGACATCAAACAGCGCGTGTTCGCCGCCCTCGACGGCGTCCGCGGCGCCGACACGATCGTCAGCAGCAACACCTCAGGTATTCCGCTACGGGCCATGGTCGAGGGCCGCAGCGAGGCGTTTCGCCGGCACTTCCTTGTGACGCACTTCTTCAACCCTGTTCGCTACATGAAGCTCCTTGAGATCGTTGCTGGAGCAGACACCGACCCGGGCGTCGTCGCCAAGATGGCGGCCTTCTGCCAGGACGATCTCGGCAAGGGCGTCGTCTTCGCCAAGGACACCATTAATTTCATCGGCAACCGCGTCGGCGTGCACGGTATGATGAAGGCGCTCCAGCTCTGGCAGCGCTCTGGCCTCGGCATCGACGCCATCGACGCCATCTGCGGCGAGGCCCTGGGCCGCCCAAAGAGCGCCATTTTCCGCACTGCTGACGTCGTCGGGCTCGACACCTTCGGCCACGTCGCGGCCAACTGCTACGACAACCTCACCGAAGATCCCGAGCGAGACGTCTTCGCCCTGCCCGAGGTGGTGCGGCGGCTCGTTGCAGCTGGGGCCACTGGCCAAAAAGCTGGCGCTGGCTTCTACAAGAAGGTCGGCAAGGACATCTTGGTCCTAGACCCCGCGCTCGGTGACTATCGGCAGCAAGAAAAGGTGCGCTTTGAGTCCCTCGGCGCCGCCCGCAAGCAGCCGGACGTCGGCAAGCGCATCGCCGCCCTGGTGGCCGCCGACGACCCGGCAGGGCGCTTCGCCTGGGAGCTGACGTCGGCGACCCTGGTCTATGCTGCGGACCGCCTGGAGGAGATCGCTGACGATGTCGTCGCCGTTGACCGGGCGATGCGCTGGGGATTTAACTGGCAGCTCGGCCCCTTCGAGGTGTGGGACGCGATCGGCGTCGAAAACGTCTGCGCCCGTCTCCGCAGCGAGGGGCGGCCCGTCCCGGCGCTGGTGACTGCGATGCTCGCGGCCGGGCAGACGACCTTCTATCAGGGGACTCGAGGCCATGGCACGGCCTTGGCGTCCAGCGGCGTGAAGCGCGCAATCGCGCCGCTGCCAGGGATCGACCTGCAGGAGGTGCGGGCGCGCGGCGGCACGCTGCAGGCCAACCAGAGCGCCGAGCTGCTCGACCTCGGCGACGGCGTGCTGTGTCTCTCTTTCCGCAGCAAGATGAACGCGCTCGACGAGCACATCTTGGCGCTCGGCGAGGCCGCCCTCGATCTCTGCGAGGCGGGTCGGCACAGCGCCCTAGTGATCGCGAATGATGGCGATAACTTCTCTGTCGGCGCCAATCTGATGATGATCGCCGGCGCAATCCAGCAGGGCAACTGGCGCGCGCTCGAGGCCTCCGTGCGGCGGTTCCAGGGCTTCACCCAACGTTGCAAGCTGGGCCGAGTGCCGGTGGTGACCGCGACCCAGGGTATGGCGCTCGGCGGCGGCTGCGAGGTGGCGATGCACAGCGCCGTCACCGTAGTCGGCGCAGAGACCTACTTGGGCCTGGTCGAGGTGGGCGTCGGCCTCATCCCTGGCGCTGGCGGCACCAAAGAGCTCACGGTGCGCGCGCTGGCTGGCGTGCCCGTCGAGGCAAAGGTCGACCGGCTGCCATTGCTCCAGCGGGCGTTTGAGACCATGGCGCTGGCCAAGGTTGGCACTGGCGCTGGGGACGGCTGGGCGCTTGGGATCCTGCGCCCGGGCGATCGCCTCTGCCTCGACACCGATCGCCGGATCGGTGAGGCCAAGCGCGTCGCTCTGCGGCTGGTCGAGGACGGCTGGCATCCGCCGCTGCCGGCGCAGAACCTGCTGCTCCCGGGCGCAGAGGGGCTGGCGGCGTTCGAGATGGCGTTGCACGCCTTCCATTGGGCGGGTCAGGCCAGCGCGCATGACTGGGTCGTCGGCGCTCAGATCGCCAAGGTGCTCTGCGGCGGGGAGCGCGGCGGCCTGCGGACCGAGCAGGAGCTGCTCGACATCGAGCGCGAGTCGTTCTTGTACCTGTGCGGCCTCGAGAAGTCGCAGGCCCGCATCCAGGCGATGCTGGAGACTGGCAAGGCGCTGCGGAACTAGCGCGCGGCCGCGGTAGACGGGGCGGGCTGCGGGGCGCAGGCGCAGGGCAAGGGCGGCACGGAGGGGACTATGGGCAAGCAGACAGCGGTGATCGTCGCGGCGGTGCGCACGCCCACGGGACGCGGCGGCAAGGGCGCCCTCGCCGCCGGTCGACCTGAAGACCTCGCGGCGACGGCCATTCGCGCTGCGCTGGAGGCAGCGCCAGGCCTCGATCCGGGCGCGATCGATGACGTGATCCTCGGCTGCGCGATGCCCGAGGGGCCGCAAGGTATGAACATTGCCCGCGTGGCGGCCCTGCGCGCCGGCCTGCCTGTGGCGGTGCCGGGGGTGACGGTCAACCGCTTCTGCAGCTCTGGCCTGCAGGCGGTGGCCCAGGCGGCTTGGGCCATTGAGGCTGGCATGGCTGACGTCATCGTCGCCGGCGGCGTCGAGTCGATGAGCCAAGTGCCGATGGGCGGTTTCAAGATCGCCCCGCACCCGGCGCTGATCCGGGAGTGGCCCGAGGTCTACATGCCGATGGGCATCACCGCCGAGCAGGTCGCGCGCCGGTACGACGTGTCTCGCGCCGATCAGGACGCCTTCGCGCTGCAGAGCCAGCAGCGGGCGACCATGGCCTGGCGCGACGGCGCCTTCGCCGCTGAGGTGGCGCCGGTCGCCACCTCAAGGGGCAGCCTTGAGATCGACGAGCTGCTGCGCGCCGACACCACCGCCGAGGGGCTCGCCAAGCTGCGGCCGGTATTTCAGCCAGCTGGCGGTACGGTGACGGCGGGCAACGCGAGCCCGCTGACGGACGGCGCCGCTGCGGTCGTAGTGACCAGCGAGGCCCACGCCAAGGCGATGGGTTGGCGGGCGCTCGGCGCCTTCCGCGGGTTCGTCGCAGCCGGCGTCGCCCCGGAGATCATGGGCATTGGCCCGGTGGCGGCGGTGCCGAAGCTCCTGCAGCGCGCCGGCGTCGATCTCCACGACGTCGATCACATCGAGCTCAACGAGGCGTTCGCGGCGCAGGCCTTGGCTGTCATCCGCCAGCTTGGCCTCGACC
>SXNM01000059.1 GCA_005777155.1 Pseudomonadota bacterium
CGATGAGGCCGGCGCCGTTGCGCTGCTGCAGCCGTCGATCGAGCTCGCCTTGATCGAGTTTGCCGGAGACGAGCAGGCCACCGCCGGCGAGCAGACCGCTGACGCCGAGCGTCGCAAGCGCGATCCAGCCGCCACGGCCAGGCTCAGCGGACCGTACACTCGCCTCAGGCGCCGGCATGGCTGCCGTCGAGGACGGCGGCTTGGACCTGACGTCACGCGGCGGCGGTGACTTGGCGGTGGCCGCGTCCCGCTGCTCACCTTCCAGGGCCGCCAGGTATTTTTGCGCCTTGGCCACCTCGGGTTCGCCCTCTGGCGCCCGCGCCAGAAACTGACGGTAAAGCGCCGCCGCCTGGGCCGTTCGACCGGCGCGCTCACTCGCCCGGGCGGCGTTATAGAGATACAGCGGTTCTTCGGCGTCGATCTGCGCCGCGCGCTGGTAGAGGTCGGCGGCGAGGCCAAACTGCCCGGTGCTGTACGCCTCGAGGGCCTGCTTGGAGACGTCGAGGGCGTGCTGCCGCGGCTCGGCCTCCGCCGCCGTGAGGGCACTGAGGAACGTCAGCGCCCACGCCGCCGCTGCGGCGGGCCATGGCGTACCACCCCGGCGTCTCACTTGCAGCCCGCTGCGACGCGCAGAAGCTCGATCTCCTGCAGCAATTCAGGGTCCTCGACCAGGGTCAGCAGGGCGTCGTCGTCGATGCCGAGCTTGGCCTCGTCCGCGGTCATCGCCAAGAAGCGCCATGCGCGGCCCCAGGTGAGCAAGATCGCCTCGCGCCAACAGGCGTCTGTGCTGAGGAGCGTATAGACATCGGGATGTTCCAGGCGCGCCATGCGCAGGTACCGCTCGGTGTACCAGAGGAAGGTCAGGATGCCGTCGCGGGCGCTGGTGGCGCCGATGACGCGGTCGCTCATCCCCATCTGCGTCGCGAGCGAGTGGACGTACTGCACGGTCTCCTCGTGCAGCATGTCGAAGCCTTGATCGCCGCTCTCGAATTTCTGATCGCTCGGATCACCAGACAGGTAGATCTTGGCGTAGGAGTCGCAGCCGTGGCTGCCCTTGCCCTTGGCGCAGTCCGGCCGCAACGCTGCGTAGGCGTCGCCCTGCAACAGGCTGCGGGCGAACGTCTTGCCGCCGAATTGGCTGCTGCCGCCCTTGCAGGTCCGCGTCACACCGTCGGCGATGTGGTAGTGGGCGCCGGCGAACCCGCCTTTGGCGAGGTCGTAGAGGTGGCCGCACTCGTGGACCAGCACCTCGAGGCGGTCCAAGACCTGTTTGGCGCTGCCGCGCTGCGACGCCGGCAGGAAGAGCTCAAAGCAGTTCTGCTGGCCCTTGGCGATGCCCTCTTCGACCAGAAACCGTCCCGTCGGGTAGCGCAGCCCCAGGACCTCGACGACAAGCTGCAGCGCCTGCGACTTGTCGTATCCGTTGACGAGCGCCTCGATGCTGGCTGCTGGCGTCGGACCCGCCTCGTCGAGGCTGCCGTCGAGACAGCCGGCCTTGCGGTGGCGCATCACCCCCCCGCCGCCTGCGGCGCCATCGGCCCCGCTGGTGTCGGTGCTCGAAAGGCCCGCCGAGCCACCGCCGGCCTCGCCGCCGACGCAGGCAATCATCGACAGCGAGGCGAGCCAGAGCGCGAGGCCTAAGGCCTGCCACGCAGTCGTCGATCTCCGGGGCGCAGCGGCCACCCCAGCCCTGGCAGCGGCCGGGAGGCGGCCCGCCACCGCTGGCACCTCGGGCGCGGTCATCGGCTCTCTCCAGGTCCGCTCTCTGCGTCGGTCGGCGTCGACGCGCTCGGCGGCGGCGCGCTCGGCGGCGCAAAGGCCCCCGCGGGCGGGGGCGCGTCGCCGAGACCTGGCTGCGGCTGCGGTGGGGAGGTCGGCGATGCGTCTGGCCGCGTCCCGCCAGGCGGCGTCTGCCAGCCCGGCGGGACCCCTTGCTCTTGGCCCTCCACGCCGTCAGGCGCTAGACCCGCCGGAAGACGCTGCATCGGGTGGCGGAACGTCGACAGGTACTCTCTACATTGTATGACGCGGTTCGCGCCGATGAAGGCGCTGGCGCCGAAAATCAACGCGCCCACCAGCGAGGGCGTCGCAGTCGCAAAGTTATCGCTGGCGGCGTCTTGGCCTTCGGCGGGAGAACTCAACATCATCGAGCCAAACTGTACCGCGGCGCTGGCCGCCAACACCCCGTCGACCAGCGGCAAGAGTGAGTTCGTGGTGCATCGCACGGGAGCCACCCTCCGTGCGTACTCCGGCGGCGGCGGCCCCTTGACGAAGATCATGGAACAGCCTTGTAGCCCCATCACCGCGAGCGCCAGGAGGCAAAGCGCGGCGGCGCTGGAGCGACGCAGCGTCGGCGGGGTGCTGCCCCGCAGGCCGCCCCTCCGAGGGCTGGACACGGCTGCTTGTGCCTCGGGTCGCATGGACTCCCTCCCCGCGAGCGTGGGGGAAACGGACAGCGCAGAGGCTAGCTCGATCAGCGTCGCCTGGCCAGTGCCGCGGTCGCCGTGGCAGCCGCGGACAATGCGCAGCCCAGCTGGGTTTGGCCGGGGCTGCCACGCTCGACGCCCAAGTGAGGCCTTGCGGCGTGGCGCCATGACGGCCCCAACGTCCCGTCCGAGGCGACGCTGCGGCGCTCCAACGCCACGCCGACGCGGTGGCGCGGCCACGGCCAACGTCCGGTCCAGTGGGCGACGTCGATGACCTCGCCGCGCCAGCGCAGCAGCAGGCGCCCGGCGCGGTTTGGCAAGCGCATCGGTCGCGTCACCGCGGCGTCTGACCGCGGGAGCGTGACGACCAGCAAGACGCGGCACGGTTCGAGCAGGGGCGCGGTCGGGCGTTCCAGCGAGACCCGTCGCCCCGAGGGCAGCTCGAGCGCCAGCTCGCTGATCTCGGCCGCCAGGCCGCCGACGTTGGCGATCTCCAAATACTCCCCAGCGGCGTCGTCGAGCAGCATCGGATCGGTCATCACCTCGCTGATGACGAGCCGCGGCCACCGATCGCGCTCGGCTGGCGGCGCAGGCATGACGCGCGCCTGGGCCGGTTCTGTCGCCGCTGCGCCGCGGCGCCGCAGGGGCTTAGACGCAAGCGGCGCCAGCTCAGTGGCCGTTGGCGCCGCGGGCGGCAGAAGCGAGTCGACGGCGGCTGACCGGGGGGCCGCGGAGATCACGGGCTGCGGCCCAGCATGGGCGTCGACGCCACAGGCGAGGTGGGCGAGGCTCAGGAGCAGCCCAATGAGCAAGACACGCAATCCACACAGGCGTTGGCGGGCGCTGAACATGACCGATCCTCCTCGGGCCGCCGCGACCGCCCGAAAGTGGACGGCCGACGCGCGGCAGCGAGCCCAGCGGAGTGCAAGCGGCGTGCCAGCTCACAAGGGCGCTGCGACTCGGCGGTAGCGCATCGAGATGGAAGCGTTTTTTGCGCAGACCTGCCACGCCGAGGCGTCGCCCGGAGCAGCGTCACCTCCGGCATGAGACGGACTCGAGACGGTCTCACGACGGACTCGAGACGGTCTCACCACGGACTCGAAGCGGTCCCACCACGGTCCTGCCAAGGTCTCACCAAGGTCTGGGACCGGACCCGTGTCGTCGACTCATGGTGCTGACAGGGCGCCGCGGCGCCACCGGGCGGGCGCTGCGGCGCGGCTGCGGCGCGATCCATCGGGCCTTCAGGCGGTGACCAGCCATGGCGCTGTCACCGCCCGGGCCCGGCCGTCCCAGCGCAGCGGCGGCGAGGTCGCAACGGAGCGCCGATGGCGCGCACCCCTCTCGCTCACAACGCCGGGGCTGGACGCTTGCACCGAGGCGATCTTACGCACTACACTCGTGACCGCTTCCCGCCTGCGCTAGTCCCGGGCCTGCTCGGTGCGCGGTCCCCACGAGGTCACGTCATGTTCCGTACCCACGATCGAGCCCGCGCGTTTCTCGCGGCGTCCCTGTCTGCGCTGTTGCTTTGGACTCCGCTGACGCCGGCGTTGGCCGCCGAGGGCGAGATCGAGCGCACCGTGGTGCTCGTCGAGCTGCGCGAAGGCATGGAGGGCAACAGCCTCTCGATCGATTACTTGCGCGAGACGGCGAAGGCCTTGGCCGAGGCTGCCAGCGGTGACTTCATCGTGGTGCCGACCGACAAGGTCGTCGAGCGGGTTGGTGGCAACCGGCAACAAGTGCCAACGGCGCTGACCGACGAGCGTCGGGCCAGCCTCGACGAGGCGCGCAAGAAGGGCGTGGAGTACCTCGACAAGGCCGACGCTGCCAACGCGATCAAGGCGCTGCGTGCAGCGGAGGCCAAGTATCGCGCCGCGATCGCCGCACCCGGCGCCGATGAAGCGCTGCGCCGCGCCTACCTCGATGTGCTGGCGCAGCTGGCGACCGCGCACAAGATCGCCAACGACAACGACGCGGCGCGCGAGGTGTTCCGCACCGTGATCACCACCTTCGGGGCGACGGCGCCGATCACCGACAACGACTACCGACCCGACGTTGTGGCGATCTTCCAATCCGTCGTCGGCGAGATGAAGAAGATGCCGCAAGGGTCTGTCGAGGTCTCGTCGTCGCCCGCCGGCGCCCGTGTCCTGGTCGGCGGCATTGACCGTGGGGAGACCCCGGCGCAGGTGCAGAACCTGATCCCGGGCCTCTACAGCGTCCGCGCCGTGCAGGGCGCCGCGACATCGCTGCTGCACCGCGTGCGCGTCGAGGCTGGCAAGGCGACCAAGCTGAGCATCGAGATCCCTTTCGAGTCGCACCTGGTCTTGGAGGACGCCAACGTCAGCCTCAGCTACAAAGACATGGATGAGGCGCGGGCGCGCATGAGCAGCGACGGCCTCGCGATCGGCAAAGCGATGGACGTCAACGTCGTCGCCGTCATCGGCGTCGTCGACCGCAAGCTCCAGGCGTTTCTCATCGATGTCGCCACGGGCAAGGTCAGGCAGCCCACCGCTACGTCCGTTCCGCAGATCGGCGTCTCCAAGCGGGCGGTGGCCCGGGTGGCGCAGGCGATTACCGGCAAGGGTGACGTGCCGCCGCCCGAGGAGGCCCAGCAGCCCTGGTACACCTCCGTGCCCGGCCTCGCCCTCGGCGGCGCTGGCCTGCTGTCGCTCGTCGTCGGCCTCACGTTCTCTGGTAGCTTGGGCAACATCACGATTTTCCCGTGCGAGACCGACACCACGCTTGACAAGTCGCAGTGCCCCACTGGCAAGTACGGCACCACCAACGGCCAGATCGCGGCGCAACTCGCCAAAGGCGACATCTACTCCGACCGGACCATCGCCGGCGTCGGCATCGGCCTCGGCGCCGCGCTGCTGGCCGGCAGCGCCGTCATGTTCTACCTGCACTCCCTCGGTGGCGCCGGCGCAGAAGAGGCCGCGCTTCTGCAGGGCCGCGACGGCGTGCTGACGCTGCCACCAGCGAGCTTCGGCAGCGCCCGCACGGTGTTCATCGCCGCGCCGTGAGTGAAGTGGGCCGGCCATCTTGGCTCGGCGACGACGAGACCCTCGACCTCCTGCTCGAAGACCGCGTCGCGCTCATCCAGGCGCGTCGCGGCTACCGCACGTCGGTGGACTCGCTGCTGCTTGCCGCTGTCGCAGCCGAAGTGTGCGAGGGCGACCCGGCGCTGTGGGGGCGGCTGTGTGACGGTCAGCCCGTGCTGGACCTCGGCGCAGGCAGCGGCTTGGTCTCGATCTTGCTCGCGTTACGGCTGCGCGCACGTGGCGTGGCGAAGGTCTCCCTGCGACTGCTGGAGCTGCAGGCGCAACTAGCGGCGCGGGCGGAGCGCAACTTGGCGCTCAACGGCCTCGGCGAGGGCGCAGAGGTCGAGTGCACCGACCTCGCCGACCCGTCGCTGACCCCGCCACCCGCAGCGCTGGTCGTCTGCAACCCCCCCTACTTTCGCGCATCCGGCAGGATGGCGCCGCGTACTGCGGAGAAGGCGTTGGCGCATTACGAGACCAGCGCCAGCCTGGAGCGCTTCTGCGCCGTGGCGGCGAGGGCGTCGCTTGACGCCGGCTGCGCCCTCTTCGTGTACCCCTTTGAAGGCCACACCCGCCTGCTCGCGGCCCTGGCGGCCTCCGGGCTCGGCGAGCGCCAGCTGCGCACTTACTGCCACCTGCCGTCGGCGCCGACCCCAGGTCGTGTGGTCGTGTTGGCGCGCCCTGGTCCGCCGTCGCTGTGGCGTGCACCGCCGCAGGCGCTCATGGAACGCGACCCACCTGACAGCCTGTATTCGCCCTTTCTTGTGCACTTTCTGGCGGGTATCCCACGCGGGGCCGTCGATCGGGGGCTTTCTTGCTCGCCCCAGGGGCGGATGCTACCTTGAAGTTGAATCGGAAGGCCGCATCGTGCGTCTCTCTGGTGACGGGAGGGGGATCAGGGAGACGGAGGACGCCATGCTCGACGCCTTCATCATCGACGAGATCCAACGTCGCGAGCGCGCCGAGCGCGGCATCGCCCCCCACGTAGAGCGCCCGAACCGGACTCCACCTCGTCCGCCGATCGCCCCGCGCCGCACTCCCGGCGATGGGAGCGAGAGTGAGTCGGGTGGCGGCGACGATCTGGACCGCTCTGAAGACGGCCGGTACGAGTCGCCGCTGAGCTGGGACCACGACCGGACGGCGCCAACCCGAGGTGTCGTCATTCTCGGCGAGGACGTCGAGGCCAGCGATGGCCGCACCGTCATCGACATGTGACCGCCGCCACACAGCGGCCGCTCCGGTCTGCAGGCGCTCGAACGCTCCGGTCTGCAGGCGCTCGAACGCTCCGGTCTGCAGGCGCTCGAACGCTCCGGTCTGCAGGCGCTCGAACGCTCCCGTCAGCTGGCGCTCGAACGCTCCCGTCAGCTGGCGCTAGATTTCGGACCGTCGGGTGATGACGCGGTCGATGAGGCCGTACGAGATGGCCTCATCGGCGAGGAGCCAGTAGTCGCGCTGGGTGTCTCGCTCGATGCGCTCTAGCGGCTGACCGGTCTCGGCGGCGAGCAGGCGGTTGAGGCGATCGCGCGTCTTGAGCAGCTCGTTGGCCGTGATCTCGAGGTCGCTCGCCGGGCCGTACACCGTCATGGGCACCAGCGGCTGGTGGATCAGCAGCCGGGTGTTCGGCAGCGCTAGGCGGTCCTTGCGGTCGGCGGCGATGAGGATGACGGTGGCGATGCTGGCGCATAGGCCGGTGCAGACCACCCGAATCGGCGGCTGGACGAAGCGCATCACGTCGTAGATGGCGAAGCCGGCGGTGACGCTGCCGCCGGGCGAGTTGATGAGCATCGTGATCGGCGTCGTGGCGTCGTCGGCCTCTAGGGCCAGCAGTTGCGCGATCACGCGCTCGGCCAGCTTGTCGTCGACCTTGCCAAAGAGCTGAATCTGCCGGCTCTTGAACAGGCGATCGCCGACCGGCGACGCAGAGGCCGCGGCCTCCGACTTTGGACCCTCGGGGTGCGAGGGATCGGCGGGGGCGCGGGGTGGTTCGGGCTCATCGGCGTCTGGATCGTCGGCCGGCTCATCGTCGGCGAGGCGTGTGCTCTGCTTCGGCTGCAAGATCATGGGGCTCCTTCGGGCATCGGGCGCTCGGGCGCCGAATCTGCGCGCTGCGTTCGCGGCGCTGCGGGGTTTGGTCCGCTGCCCCGGGGCCCGTCGCCGGCCGCTCGGGGGCCAGCACGCTAGCACGCGAGCGCGGTCTGCACCACTTCGACGACCCGGGCCAGCTCGTCGGCGCGCAGGCCGGGATAGATCGGCAGCGAGAGCACCTCCGCCGCGGCGCGCTCAGCGTTGGGCAGCGCCGCGGGCGGCCTGGCCTCGGCCAAGGCAGGGGAGCGGTGCAGGGGGACGGTGTAGTAGATGGCGCTGCCGATGCCGGCCGCCGCGAGCATCTGGGCCAAAGCGTCGCGGCGCGGCGTGCGCACCGTGAACTGGTTCCAGGCGTGGCCGGGCGTCGCGGCGGGGAGCGTCAGCCGCTCGGCGTCATGCAGCGGCCGCAGCGCCTCCAGGTATGCGGCGGCGTTGCGCTGGCGGGCGGCGATCCAATCCGGCAGCGCTGGAAGAAGCACGCCCAGCAGCGCCGCTTGGAGCGCGTCGAGCCGGAAGTTGCCGCCAAGGGTCGTGAAGACATCGCGGCCGGCGCGGCCATGTTGCCGCAGTCGCTCGACGGCGGCGAGCAGCTCCAGGTCGTCGCCGAACACTGCCCCGCCGTCGCCGAGCGCGCCGAGGTTCTTGGCCGGAAAGAACGACAGCGTCCCGGCGCGGCCGCACATCCCGACGCTGCGGCCCGCGGCGTCGCGGGCGCCCATCGCCTGGGCGCAGTCCTCCACGAGTACACCGCCTTTGATCCGACACAGCGCCGAGAGGGGCTCGCAAGGAGCCGGCTCGCCATAGAGGTGGACCGCCAGGATGCCGGCAGTGCGGCTGCCCCAGGCGTCGGCGAAGGCCTCGGCGGAGGGCAGAAAGCCCTCAGTAGGCAGGTCGACGAAGACGGGGCGCAGACCGGCGCGCAGGATGGAGCTGGCCGAGGCGATGAAGGTGAACGGCGTGCACAAGATCTCAGCGCCGGCCGGCAGGCGCAGGGCCATGAAGGTCGAGAGCAAGGCGTCGCTGCCGCTCGACACGCCGACCGCGCGGCGGGCGCCGAGGCTCGTCGCCAGGGCCTGCTCAAAGGCGGTGACCTCGGGGCCGAGCACGAAGACCGCGTCGCGGAGCACACGCGCAAAGGCGTCTCGCAGCGCGTCTTCGTGCGGTGCCAGCAGTCGCCGCGGGTCGAAGAGGGGTACCGGCGCGCTGCTCGCTGTGACGGCGGTGGCCGCAGCGGCGGCGCTCACGGCGACTCCAGCGCCGACACCTGCTGCAGGCCGGCGGCGTCGAGGCGGTAGGCCGCTTGGCAGCGGGCGCAGGTCGCGGTCATCGCGCACAGAGGCCCGCTCGGCTCATCCGCAGGGTCGTCGGGCTGTAGGTCGAGGCGCTCGCCGCAGCGACACGCCCAACCCATCGCGCGCGCTGGGTTGCCGGCGTACACGGCGTAGGCTGGGACGTCGTGGGTCACCACCGCGCCGGCGCCGATGAGGGCGTACTCGCCGATGTCGTGGCCGCAGACCACCGTGGCGTTGGCGCCGATCGTCGCGCCACGGCCAACCCGGGTCCGCTCGTAGGCGTCGCGGCGCGAGACGCCGGCCCGTGGGCGGCCGACGTTGGTGAAGACCGCCGAGGGGCCGACGAAGACGCCGTCGCCGAGCTCGACGCCGTCGTAGACCGAGACGTTGTTCTGCAAGCGAACGCCATCGCCGAGCACCGCCCCACCAGCGACGTGGCAGTTCTGGCCCAGCACGCAGTCGCGGCCGATGCGGGCCCCAGCCATGACGTGGCTGAAGTGCCACACCGCCGACCCGGCGCCGATGCTGGCGCCGGCGGCGACGAATGCGCTCGGGTGGACCCGCGCGCCATGGTCGTTGGCGGCGGCTGGTGGCCCCACCGGCCTCGAGGTCGTCGCCGCGCGATCTTCGTCCCAGCCCTTCGCCGCGCTCTCGGCGTGTCCGGGGACGACGGCGGCGCCGCGTCGGCCGAGGCTTCGCTCTGCGGCGTCCAGGACCGCCAGCACGCGCACGCCCTCGTCGCCATCGGAAGGCGGCACCGCGGTCGGATCGCCGAGCCATCGCAAGAAAGCGTCGACCTCGCGGCCGAGCGGCTCGGTGTCGGCGCAGGCCACGGTCTCGGCCTCGGCGCGCCGGGGCGTGGGCCGCCCATTACGCCACTCCACGCCATGTCGGTAGAGTTGCAGCTTGTCGGCGCCGCGCGAGTCGTCGAACACGGCCATGCCGTCCTCGCCGACGACCACCAGCCGCTGCTCCTTGAACGGGTGCAGCCACGAGACGTAGATGTGGGCGGCGATGCCCGAGTCCCACTCGAGGAGCGTCATCGTGGTGTCGGCGACCTTTGGGTGCAGAAACGATGAGCCCTGGGCGATCACGCGCTCGGGCATCGCGCCAGTTAGCCGGAGCAGCACCGCCACGTCGTGCGGCGCGAACGACCATAGGCTCGACTCTTCGCGGCGGAAGCGGCCGAGGTTCAGGCGGTGCGAGTAGAGTGTGCGCAACCGTCCGAGCGTGCCCTCGCGTACCAGCGCCGCCAGCGCCTCGACCGCCGGGTGGTAGTGCAGCAGGTGGCCGACCATCAGACGAAGACCGCGGGCCCTAGCCAAGGCGACGAGTTCGCGTCCCTCGCCGAGGTCCAGCGTCAGCGGCTTCTCGACGAAGACGTGACGGCCGAGCTCGAGGTTTTCGCGCACCAGGGCACCATGTCGGGCCGCCGGCGCCGCGATCACCACGGCTTGCAAGTCCGGAGCGACGGCGGCGAGGGCGTCCATGTCGGGCACGACGGCGACGCCCGGCCAGGCGCACGACGCCTCCGCCCGCGCCTGCGGGTCGGGATCCACGATCGCTGCCAGGACGCCACGCTGCGCCAAGTTGCGCCCGAGGTTGCGCCCCCAAGGCCCAAAGCCGATCAGCGCTACGCTCGGTTGGCCGTGTTCCACGACGCCTCTCCGCCGACGCCGGCGAACTTTCAGATTCCCCCTGGCATCTGACCCTGGTATCCTCGGCCCCGTTGGGCAGGGGAGAGGATCACGCCACCATGATGCTCCGTGCGAAGCGACGCTGGCAACCTCGCCTCGGCCCAGTTCCCTGCGGACGTCGCCTGCCGCTGTCAGGTCTCGCCCTGGCGCTCTCGTGCGTCGGCGTGTGGGCCGGTCCGGGCGTCGCGTTGGCTGCGATGCCATGCAAGGAATTCGTCCTCGACTGCCGCTCTGGCCAGCAGATCGCAGGCTACAGCGAGCGGGCGCTGCAGGGCGATGCTGGCTTGCGGCGAAAAGTCCTCAAGGCGCAAAGGGAATGCAAGCTCGCGTGGGTGAGCGAGAGGCCATTCGACTGCGACTGGCGCGCCGCGGTGCGCATGATGGGCGGCGCCGGGAGCAGCCGCGGCGGCTACGAGGCCCCACCCGCTGCGATGGGCGGCGGCGGCGTCGGCTTTGCGGCGGGAGCGCCACCGGCGGCAGGCCCCGCGGCCCAGGCACCTGCCCAAGCTGAGCCTTCTGCCGCGACCGCGGACCCAGGGCCCTGGTCACCGCCGCCACGCCG
>SXNM01000060.1 GCA_005777155.1 Pseudomonadota bacterium
CGCGCTCGGCGGCACCGAGGCACTGCGCGGCGCCTCAGCCAGACCTGCGGGCAGCGGCCGGGTCTGCTCTTTGCAAGCGGTCACCGCGAGCCCCGCCGCCAGAGCACACGCCACGACCAAGCCCACGCTGAGCGCCCGCGATGACGGCGGCGACGTCAGCATGCTCTGTGCCGGCGTGTCGCCTGTTCGCGCGAGGACGGCTCGACCGGCAAGTGCCGGCGCGACGGCGGCGGAGCGGGGCTCGGGCATCTCAGCTCCGACCAAGGGCAAGGGGGGCGACGGCGCCACCCTGCGACCCTAGCCTGGATCGAGGTCTACGGAAAGAAAGCGGCCCATGGCGTACAGGTCGGCGGGGCGGCCCGCCAGCGTCGCCTCGCCGCGCAGGGTGCCCTCAACCTCGAAGCCGGCGGCGCGATAGAGCCCGCAAGCCACCCGATTCTCGACGTGGACCTGCAGCGCCACCTTGTGCAAGTGGCCCGGCCTCGCCGCCCACTGCAGGGCGGCGTCGAGCAGCTGCCGGCCGATGCCGCGCCCCTGGTGGCTGCGGCGGACGGCCATGCCCAGCGTGCCGACGTGGGCGTTGCGGAGGTAGGGCCCGCCGACCAGTGTGCACATGCCGACCACCAAGGCGCCGCCGGGCCCGTGCTCCACGGCGATGAGCAGCACGCTGCGCGGGTGGTGGGCGAAGGCGTCGATGAGCCCGCGCTCTGCGGCGACGTCCTCCTGCCAGTCCTCCGGCCCCTGCAGCAGGAACTCGCTCTCATTCAACACCGCCCGGCGGTAGCTGCACAGCGCCGCGGCGTCGCTGGCGCGGGCCTCGCGCAGCTCTAGCCGGCCCGGATCTTCGCGGTCCTCGTCGGGCCCTTCGCGCCGCGTGCGCCCCATTAGAGCCGCGTCGCGAGGCGACGACGACGACGCTCGCCGATGCGCAGCTGGAGGGAGCGCAGCGCCAGCTCAGCCTGGTCCTGCGTCTCGGGTTCGTCGCTCAGCACGTGGGCCCGGGTGTACATGCGCGCCGCCTCTTCAAGCGCGCCGACCGTCCACGCTGCCCGCGCCGCCCGCAGCAAGAGCAGTGCCGCCTCGGCCGGCTGGCCGCCCATCTCCAGGTGCCAGGCCATCGCGAGGCACTCTTCGAGATCGGTGCGCCCGCGCTCCATCATCCAGGCGGCGACGACGCGGTGGGCGCGGCGGCGAGCGTTCAGCGGCTGCAGATCGTAAGCGACGCGCCAGCGCAGCGACGACGACAAGCGGTACTCCGTCTCGTCTTTGTAACGACAGGTCGGGTTGCGCGACACGAAGCCGCGCTCGACCAAAATCTCCAGCGAGCGGTCGAGGTCCTGGACGCCGAGCGCGCGCACGGCGCCGAGCCAAAACACCCGACCGACGACGACGGCAAGTGACAGCATCTCGCGCACGGCCGGTGGCAGGCTCAGCAGCAGCAGGCGCACCACCGCCGAGATATCACCGCGCTCGAACTCCGGCAGGTTCGCCCGCTCGAGCCGCCACTCGCCCGACTCAAATACCATCGCCCGCCGCTCGACCAGCACCGCGATGGTCTCTGCGGCGAGGAACGGGTTGCCGCCCGCGTGATCACGCAGCCAGTTTAGGAGCTTATGGTTGAGCGGGGCGCTCAGGAGCCGGCGCACGAGCTGGTCGACGGCCAGCGGCCGCAGCGGCTCAAGGTGCAGGTGCTCGTCGTGGTCGATGACGCCGTCGCCGTGGCCGCGACGAGGCTCGGCGCTGCGGGCATGGTCGTCGCCCTCGACCTCGCTCGAAGAGGCGACGATCAGGATGGGAGCGCCCTGGACCAAGACAGTGAGATCGCGCAGAAAATCGCGACTCGCGCCGTCGACATACTGGGCGTTGCGGATCAGCATCAGCACGGGCGCGCTGACCGCCAGGCGCTGGAAGAAGGTCGCCAGCGCGTGGACCAGCGCCATGCGCCCGGCCTCCGTCAGCTCGTCGTGCAGGGCGCGGCGGGCGGGGTCCTCCAGGTCGAAAGCGGGCAGCGCGCAGAGCGTGTCGGCGCAAGCGTACGCCTCGGAGCGCTCGACGTCGCCAAGCTGCCGGCGACCAAAGCGCGAGAACGCGACCAGCACCATGCGCCGCACCTTGTCGCGGACCACCTCGGCGCCATCGGACGGCACCACGCCAGCGCGGGCGCGGATCATCTCGACCACCACGGCCCACGGCACGTCGCGCCGCAGCGGGGCGCAGGTGACCTCGAGCAGGTTATAGAGCTTGACCGGGTGCGCCTTGACCTCACTGCGGAAGGCGTCGAGCAGCATGTTCTTGCCCATGCCGGCCGCGCCCGACACCAGACAGGTCAGCGGGCGGCTGCGCACCTCGATGTCGTCGAGCAACGACCAGAGCCGACCGAGCTCGACCTCGCGGCCAACCAGCGGAAAGTCGCTGCTCCACGGATCGCAGAGCAGCAGCAGATGGTGTGTCTGCTCGCGGACGTAGAAGGTCTCTTGCGCGTCCTGGTGGCCGGCGATGCGACCGACGATGACGTACGGACCGACCGGCAGCCGGGCGTCGAGGATCGGCGTCAGCCCGATCTCCCACGCCGCCGAGAGGGGCGCGCCGTCACGGTACTCGGCGAAGGGCACGGCGTAGACGGTGGCGCCCGAGGGCTGGCTACGCACCTGCAGCAGGCCCATCCGCTCGGGCTGGCCAGCGCGCGCCTCGAGCTCATGAGCGAGCTGGGCGAAGAAGAGCTTGGTCGCGGCGTCTTGGCGCGACTCGGCCTCGTCGTGCCGCGCCCAATACAGGCCGATGAGCTGCTCGCGCGCCTCGCCGTGGTCGACGGCCTCAATCGCCTCGCGCAGCAAGCCAGTGACGGTGCCGAAGGCGTGGGCGTGCAGCACGTCGAGCACCGCCAGCCGGTGGCGCAGCTGCTGAAGCTGCCAGCGTTGGGCCCTGTCGTCCCAGGGGCGCACCATGCGGCCGAGGTGCTCTTCCTCCTGCTGCAGGTAGTCGCGCTGCGACGCCATCTCGCGGTAGCGCGCCAGCTCGTCAAGCGCCCGGCGGTAGGACTCAACAGCGCGGCTGCGGCGGCGCTCGCGCTCAGCTTCGCCGGCAAGGAAGCGCTCTAGGTCGGTCCAGACCTCCTTGGCCGACTGCGGCCGATCTTCACGGCGCTTGGCGAGCATCCGCATCACCAGCGCCTCGAGCTCAGCCGGTACGTCGCGGTCCCGCGCCACGACCGAGGGCGGCAGCGGCGTCAGTGAGCGCGTGGCCTCGAGCTGCTGGTCCGACGTCTCGCCGGCGAAGGGGCGGCGCAGCGCCAGGACCTCGTACAGCATCACGCCGAGCGAGTAGATGTCGCTGCGTTGGTCGACCTGCGAGTCGCGTCCCGAGGCCTGCTCTGGGCTCATGTAGGACGCGGTGCCGACGATGAAGCCCTCGGCGGCGGCCGAGGTGTGGCCCATGCGCTTGGCGATGCCCCAGTCGGCGATCTGCACCTCGCCGAACTCGCCGAGCAGCACGTTTTCGGGCTTGAGGTCGCGGTGGATGACGCCCTTGATGTGGGCGTACTCGAGGCCCTGGGCGACCGCCACGAAGGTGACCACCAGCCGGCGCAGGTTGAAGCGCTCTGAGGCCTCGCGGTCACCGAGCCGCAGCAGGTCGATGACCTGGCTTAGGCTCTGGTGCGGCACCAGCTTCATCGTGTAGTAGGGGGCGCCGTCGAGCCGGGTGCCAAGCTCATGGACCGGAATAATCGTGGGGTGTTCGAGCCCGCCGATGATGCGCGCCTCTCGCCGCAGCGCCATGACGTGCTCAGGGCTGTCGGCGTGGTGCGCCAGCAGGCGCTTGAGCGCGACGTCGCGGCCGAGCATGGTGTCGGTGACGCGCAACACCTCGCCCATGCCGCCGCGACCGAGCAGCTCGACCTCGACGTAGCGCCCCGCGACCTCAGTCGCAACCGTCGGGTCGACCTCGCCGTCGGAGTGCAGGAAGGGCGCTGAGGTCAGGTTGCGCAGCGCGTCGGCTGCGGTGTTGCGCAGCCGCGTCTGCAGGCCGTCGTCGTCGTCGAGGATCCCAAGGCCGGTGGCGCCGCCCGGGTTCGGTGTGCTGACCTCGATGGCGACGCCCATCAGATCGAAGTCTTCGATGGTGGGCCGGTCCGCCGACAGGCTGTGCAGTCCGACGGTCACCTCACTCTCGCGGCGCGGATGCAGGCTGCGTTGGACCTCCGCGGCGTCGAAGCCAGCGGTGGTGCGAAAGCGCTGCACTTTGGTGACGGGGCCATCTTCAAAGCCCTCCGCCGCGGCGCTGACGGCGACCATGCCCTCAGTCGTCTGGGCCGATTCTTGCGCGCCCGCCAGCGGCGATGGCGGCGAGGTGTCGCCCACGACCTGCCCGGGCGGCTGGGTCGCCGCGCCGTCCCCTAGCCCCGACGAGCTCACGTCGACCACCTTGCAGGCCGCGGCCAGGTGCCAGCCGCCGCGAAGCCCGGATAGTGGCGACGCCAGGCGTCAATCATCGCTTCCAGCGGCAGGTCGGCGAAGCTGCCGTGATCGTCGACGTACTCCATGAAGCGGCCATCTCGGCGATCGAAGGCCTGGAAGATGCTGTCGTGCTCGCCGTCGAAGTCCAACGGCGCGACGCCCAGGCGCTCGCACAGCGCGCTGTTGAACGCCGGGGTCGCGGCTAGCCAGCGGCCGTGGAGGTGCAGCTCGACGTAGGCGTGGTAGACCAACAGGTCGGTGCCGAGCTGGCGCTCAAGCTCGTCGGTGCCGAGGTGGTTGCGGACGTTGGCGAAGTGCAGACGCGACGGGATGCCAAGGGCACGGGCAGCGGCGGCCAGCAGCAGCGCCTTGTCGACACAGTGGCCGCCGTTGGCGTAGGCGCGCGCTGCGATGCGGCTGGCGGCGTAGTCTTCCTTGGCGTTCGAGACGTTCCACGGCGAGTAGCGCAGGGCCTCGCGGACGGCCCGGGCCAGCGCCACGGCCTGCTGCTTGGCGCCTTCGGCGCCGGCGGTGGCGCGCTTGGCAAAGTCGATGACCGTCGGGTGGTTGGAGTCGAGGAACGGGGTCGGCTGCAGGTAGATCGCGAGGGGCTGCGCTGGCGACGGCGGGGCGTCGACGCTCGCGGTTGGCAGGCTGGTGGCGGCGGCCGCGGTCACGATCGTCTCCGGTGCCGCGCGTCTGGCCGGCGGCCGATGGATCATGCCAGGGGGCGTGCCAATGGGGAAGGCGGCGAGCGGGGCCCACCGCGATGCGACGGGGTCGCCGGGCCATCCTCGGGCGGGTCGGCCCTTTAGGGCGCTGAGCGCTGCGGTGTGGCGCCGGGCGACGGTGGCCGCTGGGCATCGGCGCTGCGACCTCAGGGGCAGTCGGCCTCGCACTTGGCGAGCGTCTTGTAGACGCCGGCGCATTGCGCCTGGCAGCCGCAGCCGGAGAGCGCCACACACTTGCTGCCGTCGTAGGCGTAGCCCATCAGCATTTTGCACAGGCCGAAGTCGCCGTTCTTGACCACGACGCAGCCGCTGCTTGGCGCCTTGCAAGCGCCTGGCGCGTCGGCGAGGGGGCACATCGCCATGCAGCTGCAGACCTTGGCGCCGTCGCACGACTCGCCCTCGCCACACTGCGAGGCGGTCCAGCACTGGCCGGCTGCGAGGTTTTTGAGCGGCTTGCACGTCGACTTGGCGCAGACCATGCCGGATGGGCAGGCGCCGCCGGCGTCGCAGCAGACCTCGGCCGGCGTCTTGGCGGCGCAGGTGCCGGGCTTGTCGGCGGCGAAGCACATGGCGCCACACGGGCAGGTGATGGCGCCCTGGCAGAGCTGATCGGCGGCGCAGTCGATGTCCAGCCAGCAGCTTCCGGCCTGCAACGTCTTGACGTCGTAGCAGACGCCGCTGATGCAGTGGCCGTCCGGGCAATCGGCGTCCTTGGCGCAGCAGCCCTTGCCGGCGTCTTCGCCGACGTCGGCAGGTCCGGCGTCCTCAACGGCGTCAGCGGGACCGGCGTCGCTGGGCTCGGCGTCGGCGGGCCCGGCGTCCTGTGCGATGTCAGCGCTTCCAGCGTCGGCGGGCGCAGCGTCGGCTGGCGTGACTTCCTCGCCGCTGGTTGTGTCCGCGGCGCCGTCCTGCGTCGAGCCGTCGAGCGGCGTGGCGTCCACCCCGGCGTCGCCACTGGCGTCTGATTCGACGTCGACGAGACCGCCGCCGAGCGTCACGGCGACCGTCGCCTGCTTGCAGATTGGATCGCAGCCTGCGCCGTTGGGCTGGCTGGTCTTGTAGCTGGGCTCAACCACCTCGCCGCTGATGGCGTAGTCGCCGCTCGACAGCGTCACGATGACCTTGCTCGGCGCGCCCGGGATCTGCAGGCCCTGGTCAGTGCACTGGACATTCAGGTTACGAGGCGCGGCGGCCTTGGCGCCAACGCCGCCCAGGCATGAGACTGCGACGGAGGCGCCGTCGATGACCAGCGTGCCCTGCACGAGCGTGATGATCGAGCCCTGCGGCGTCTTCGGCTGGATGGTCAGCATGTCGACACAGCCGATGAGCGTGCAGGCCTTGCCGCCGCCGACGCCGGACTCGCCGGCGCAAGCGACCGCGCTGGCGAGCAGCGCGAGGCCAAAGGCGAGTGAGCGCGGAGACGACCCCAGCAGCGGTAGCGCGCGGAGCGGCGAAAGCGCGCGGTGCGGCGACAGCGCGTGGAGCGGCGGCAGAGCGCAGGTCGGCGATGGTTGCATGAAGAACTCCTGAGCCCGTTGGGCAGCCCGCTCTCGCCCTCAAGCTAGGGTATACGGGCGGCGCTGCCAAGGCCTCTGGCGCCCTAGCGCGGCGGCTGAACGGTCGCGTCGCTAGCCCCCCGGCGTCACCGCGCATGCCTTGCCGCCGGGGCCCTGGAAGGCGCCGTCGCCGTTGAGGTCGAGCACCATCGGGTTGGTGATGACGCGCGGCACCTTGTGGGCATCAGCGGACTCCAGGCCCTTGGGCATCGGCTGCTTGCCGAACGCCAGCACCGTCACGTGGGCGTCAAGACCGCTCAGCAGTACGGCGGCGGGGATCGGCACCTGCAGGGTCTTGTCGAGCTTGACGACGTCGCCTGGGGCCGTCGCCTGCACGTCGAGCGCGGTGTCGCAGTTGACCAGCACCAGCACGCGGGTGACGTCTATTTCGGGGATCGCCTCAACGCGCACCTGCAGCGCCAGCGTGGCCTTGCCATCCTTGTCGAGCGCGATCGCAGACTTCGGAACGAGGTCGCCGGGACCAGACTTGCCGCCATCGGCGCTGACGCGGGCAAAGCCGCCAGCGCTGACCTGGGTGCGGCCAGCCTTGACCGCCTCGGTCATCCACGGAAGGGAAAACGCGGTGAGATCGTCTTTCGGTACGCGAAAGTACGTGCGAGGCGCGCCCGGGGGGCCGTAGCCGTGGGTGTCGGTGACGCCGAGGCCGGTGATGCGGTGACCGCCGTTCCAGAAGCTCATCCAGTCCTCGAAAGTGCCTGTGCTGTCAGGCGCTTTCTGGTCATGGAACAGCGCCTTGTCCATGCCGTTTAGCAGCTCGACGGACTCGAAGTCCCACGACCACAGCGTCGCGCCGGCCGGCAGGCCGACGACCGTCGGGTCGGTCAGCGTCGGCGCGACCAGCAGGCGGTCCCAGCCGATGACGCAGAGCCAATTGCAGCCCTTGCGCGGGTGGTTGAGCGAGACGAAGGCGGCGCCGCGCGCCCGCTCAGCGGCGTAGATCTGGCCGAGGTCGAGGCCCATCCACTTCACCGGCGCGCCGCGTCGATGGCTCGGGTCGGGCTGTAGGCCAAAGGCGTTGGTGTGTTCCGGCAGCGTCGCTGTCACCTCCTCGCCGCCGACACCGCGGACGAAGGCGGCGACGCCGGACGCCAGCCGGGCTGGCTCGGAGTCGACGACGATCTCGTGCTCGGTGTGGACCACGACGTCGACGCCCTCGGCAGCGGCGGTGCGGTAGCGCTCGACCAGCGGCACCGTGCTGTCCGGGCTCGGGTGGCTGTGGACGTGGCCGTCAAAGGACATCCAGCCGCTGGTGTCGACCACGCGCGGCAGGGTCGCCGTGACGGCGGTGGTCTTGTGGGGCGCGACCTGGACCTCGCCGCTCCACGGTCGGTGGTGGTAGCCGCGTGTGATGACCAAGGTGTATTCGCCAGGCGGGACTGGCACGGTCGCCTGGCCGCCGGTGGCGAAGTAGAGGCCGGTGTGGACGCCGCCCTTGCCGTACAGGGTCAGGCGGGCGGGGATGGGCTTGCCGTCGCCGTCGCGGACATCGTGGCCGAGGGCGCCGACGGGCCCGAGGCGCAGCTCGACGTCGGTGAAGGGGCCGTCACCCTCTGGCATGACGGCCGCTGGGCTCGAGTCACGGCCGGCGGCGTGGGCGACGAGCCGGAGGTGGCCGGCGGCCCCAACCCGGGGCACCCGCAGCGCGTAGTTGCCCTTGTCGTCGGCGCGGGCGCTGGCCAGCGTGGCGAAGCTGCCGTCGTTGCGTTTGCGCTCCAGGTTGACGCGGGCGCCGCCGATGGCCTCGCCGCTGCCTTCCTCGCGAACCACGCCGGCGACGTCGACGCCGGTCCAGGCCTTGCCGCCGACAGCGACGCCCTCGAGGGTGGCGATGGCGCTGGCGCTGTCGGCGCGGCCGACGCCGACCCAGAAGCGCTGCAGGTCGGTGTCGCCGGGGCTGCCCTTCGGCGCCAATCGCAGCGGCTCGCCGAGCTGATCGACAGGGATCAGCGCGTCGACGCCGGAGATGTGCGCCGTGGCGAGGTTTTGGGCGTCGACGGCGATGACGACGGCGCCGGTGGCGGCGCTGCCGGTAATCCAGGGCAGGTTGGTCTTGAGGCCGAAGCCGCCGATGGCCAGCGTCCCCGCCGACCACACCTGCTGCGGCGTCGAGTCGTCGAGGAAGGCGGCGGCGCCGACGTGCAGCTCCTGCGGCTTGGCGGTGTCGTTGATGGCGACGAGGTCGATCTGCAGCGCCGCCCGATCTGGCGCCAGCGTGTAGTCGAGGGCCAGCTTGATGCCGAGCGGCAGGCTGCGCTGCTTCGGCTTGTCGGCGATGTAGGCCTGCTTGATCAGCTCCAGCTCGACCAACCAGAACCAGTCATCGACGCCGTGGACGCGCAGGACCGCCGGCCCGCCGTCGCTGCCGTCGGCGATGACCTCAGCCGAGGTGCCGCGAAAGGTGCGGAGCACGGTCGCCGGGAAGTTGCCGACGTCGATGCGCCCGATCAGCAAGGGCATCTCGCCATACTGCTCCGGCGCGGCCTGACTGCAGCCGTCGAGCGCGACGGCGTCGACCAGCAGGCCACCATAATAAGCGTAGGTGTGCTCGGTCTCTGTCGGCGACTTGATCACAAACGCGGCATGGGTGTTGGCGAGCATCCAGTCACCCTTGGCCGCCAGCGACGCCGGCCCCTCAAAGCGCTCGCCGTCGGCCTGCAGCTGGCGAATGAGGCTCTTGCCGGCGACCGGGCAGCCGGCGGCGAAGGCCGGGCTCGGCGTGCCGCCCGCCGTGGCGCGGCCGTCGGACGGCGCAGCGTCGGCGCCGTCTTGGCCTCCGCTGACGTCGCCGCTGACGTCGCTGCTGGTGTCGCCCGCGCTGTCGCTGCCTTCAACGGCCGATTCGCTGCAACCGAGGACAAGGCCGAGCAGCCCGAGCTGGCAGGCGGCGCTGGCGAGGCCACCGGATATTCGCCGCAGGCCGAGCCCCGCTCGAGCGCGAAAGGGCCGAGGCGGGGCGGCGTCCTGAGCGCCGCATCTGGCAGTGGGCAAGGCAGGCGAGGCGGCGCGCGAGGCCTCGGCGACCAGCGTGCCGTCGCTTGAGTACGTGTGCATTAGGGTCACCAGGTCAGGTAGGTGGTGGCGATGTCAAAGGTCGTGTTCTTGGTCGCGTCCCGCCAGGCCACGCCGACGACGCAGGCCTGGTCGACGGCGATCGCGGGGTTCATCTCGTCGCCTATCAGGTTGTTGGCGACGGCCTCGTTCTTCTGCCAGGTCAAGCCGCCGTCGATGCTGCGACTGATGTAGACGTCGTAGCTCTTCTTGCTGCGAAAATCTTGCCAGACCGCGTAGATGGCGCCCTTGCAGCCGACGCCGCTGCCGACCGCCATCGACGGATCTTGCTGGTACCGCGCGTCGTCGTCGTTGACCTGGACGTCAGCGCCCCAGGTGACGCCGTCAGCGCTGGAGTCGGCAAAGACGTCATTCTCGTTGCCGCTCTTCTGTTTGCGCTCGTCGGACCACATGAGAACGACGCGGTCGTCGGCGCTGACGACGAGGAAGGTGGCCTTGCCGACGTTGGCCTTGCCTTTGACGTCGTTGACCTGCACGCCCTTGGTCCAGCTCTTGCCGCCGTCCACCGACTTGCTGGCGAAGATGTCGCCGTCAAAGCTCTGCCAGGCGTAGTAGAGGTTGCCCTTGCTGTCGGCGGCGATGGCGACCTGGTCGTCTTGCGGTGCGTCGGCGGCGAGCGGCACGCCTGCGGTGAATTTTCCGGTGTTGAGCAGGTCGTTGGAGGTGGCGAAGTAGGGATCGTACTGCGCCTTGGTCGGGTGGTGGCCGCGCCACGCCGCGTGGACGATGCCCGGCTGCGCTACCCACAGCGCCGGATCTTGGCCGTTTGTGCTCATGCTGACGACCTCGAGCGGTAGGCTGAAATCTTTGCCGGTGGTCGACCACGCCAGCGAGATCTCGGCTCCCTTGGTCTGCGACTCCCAGACGGCGGAGAAATTGCCTGCTTTGTCTGAGACCACGGCGATACCGCCCCAGTAATAGACGTCGCCCGCGGTCTTGTTGACCTGGAAAGGCCCCTCCGTCGTCTTGCAGGAGCCTGGCGCCTCCCACGTCAGCATCAGGTTGCCGCCCTTCTGCACCCAGCTGACATAGAACTGGCCGGCGCGCGCCGGCGCGATGAAGGGATTGACCGTGCCATCTGCGTTGAGGTTGACGAACTTCTTGCAGGGCAACGGCGTGAAAGGTCCGAAAGTGGCGCCCGCGTCGCTGGCGTCTGGGCCGCTGACGTCGCTGGCGTCGACGATCTCGGCGGAGTCGGGGACGTCGGGCGCGTCGGCGCTGCTGACGCTGTCGGCGACGCCTGGGACATCCGGCGCGTCGGCGACGTCGGAGGCGCCGGAGTCGGCGCTAGCATCGGACGCCTCCGCGGCGTCAGAGGCGCCCGAGTCGCCGGCGCCGCCAAGGTCCGGCGCCGCGCCATCTTGCGAGCCGCTGTCGCTGGCGGCATCGGCGCTGGCGCCGTCAAAAAAGGGCAGACCATCTGCGGTCCCGGCGCCGTCGGGCAGCCCGAGGCCGCCCGATCCGGTGTTGGCCGGATCGCTGCAGGCGCAGAGGGCCCAGAGAGACGCGATCAGCGCCAGCGCCGGGAACGGAGCCGTCGTGCTGAAGGGGAGTCCGTCCATCGCCGCCCTCGCGCTTCTCGGCTGGCCCGCACGGCGCATGCGTCCAGGCGTTGGTGAGAAAGAAGGGTGCCCGCCAGCGCGGTGGAGCGCAAGAATACCGGAGCCATCGGCCTGCCCGTGTGATCGCTCCGCCACTACGAGGAGGTCATCGCTGGCATCCTATCGCCGCAAAGGGTGGTAACATCGGGGCTCGCCTAGAGGTCAGCTTCCCATGCACATCTGCCGTCGCCTCGCCTGTGGTCTCGCGCTCCTCGTCGCGTGGAGCGGCGGGGCGCTGGCCCAGACCGCCGAGGCGAGTTTTCCGCCCGCCGCGCTCGATGAGGTCATCGCGACCATCGGGGCGCGTCACCTGCACCCCCGCCTCGACCAGCCGGGGCCATGGGTCGCCGCCGCCACTGGCGCCAGTCAGCTGCGCTCGCCGCCCCTGCTGGTGTTGACGCCGGGCCAGTTGCGCGTTGGGCAGGCCGGCTGGCCTGGGTTCGTCGGCCGCGTCCACAAGTTGGCGTGCGGCGGCCCACCGCGCGACGACGCCCTGTTCTTTGAGCGTTCTGGGCCGGCCTGGCACCCGCCGTGGCGCACCGATGTGCCCCCCCTACGGCCAGGGGGCTTGCGCCAGCGCGATGAGGCCGCGGAGCTGGTCGCCACCTTCGACGCGCCGTTCACTGAGGCCGACTTTCGCTGCGTCCTCAGCCTCGCCCTTGAGGCGCTGCCGCCGAGCCGCCAAGACGCCGCTCGTCGGGCTGCTGCCACTTGGCTGCTGCGGGCGCATGACCCTCACTCCCGCCTGATGAGCGACCAGACCTGGCAGGAGGTCAACGCCGCAGAGTCATCGCACGCCGAGTTCGGCCTGCGCTTGCTTCGCGCGGACGGACGCTGGCGCATCGCCGCGGTCGACAAGGGCGGCTCGGCTGAGGCGGCCGGCGTCCGCGTCAACGATGTGCTGTTGCAGGTCGATGGCGTCGACGTCGGCGCCGTCGCCCAGGGCGACCTGGCGAAGCGCCTCGATCGGCCCGTCGGCGCGGTGATCTTGCTGCGGCTGCAGACCGGCGCCGAGGCGGCGCGCGTCGTGCGGTTGGTGGTGCGCGCCTTGCAAGTGCCGGACGTCGAAGGTGAGGCCCTGCCCGTGGGGTGGGTCGGCCGGGCGCTGCGCGGCGCGCTGCGGGTTCGCATCGACAAGTTTGCGCCTGGTGGCGCTGAGCGGCTGGCGGCCCTGCTGCAGCCGGCCCGCAGCCCGCCGCCGCCGGGCCTCGTACTCGACCTGCGCGGCAACCAGGGCGGGGTGCTTCCGGTGGCGCTCGAGATGCTCGGGCGCCTGCTCGGGCCGGCAGACGTCGGGCATGTCGAGACCCGCGAGGGCCAGGCGGCGATCCCTACCAGCCCGCCGGCGGCGGATGGCAAGCCCTCGACGCCGCTGCTTAAAGTGCGGACAGCGCTGCCCATCGTCGTCCTCATCGACAGCCGCTGCGCCTCGGCGTGCGAGCTGCTGGCCGCGGCGCTGCGTCGCCACGCCGGCGCGCTCATCGTGGGCGCGCGTAGCCACGGCAAGGCCACGCTGCAGGACGCCATCGCGCTGCGGCAAGGCGCCGGGCGCCTAGCGCTGACCATCGGACGCTTCGATGGCGGCCCCGGCGAGCCGATTCAGGCCCGCGGGGTGGTGCCCGACGTCGCGCTCACCGGCGTGCGCGGCGCTGGCCCGCGCGAGGAGGACGCCCTAGTCGCCCTGCCGCCCAACGCCGGCTGCGAGGCGCCTTCC
>SXNM01000061.1 GCA_005777155.1 Pseudomonadota bacterium
AGCGCCCAGCGGTCGGCGAGCGGCCAGCGCTCCTCGGCTCCGGGGACGTTGAGCTCCTTCGCCAGGACCACGGGTAGCAAGGCCGCGACTCCATAAGCGAGGAGCGTCAAGGCGCCAGCGCGCCGTCGTCGAAAGGCCAGCCGCGTGCAGGCCGCGATCGCCAGCAGCGCGAGAGCGGTCCGTAGCCAGGGTGCGAAGGAGAGCGCCTCGGCGGGCGCCAGGTTGCGCAGGCCGGTGTGCAGGCGCAGCGGCAGCGCGGCCTCGGCGTAGGCGCCAAGGCTCAGCAGCCAACGCGCTGGCGACAGGTCGAGGTCGACGCCGGCGCCCTCGCCGAGGACCGCCCGGCGGGCGGCGACAAAAAGCGCGCAGGCGATCCACGCCGGAACGCTGGCGACAAGGCCGGCCCGCAGCGCCCGGGCGAACGCCGCGGCGGTAGACGGCGACGCCTCGACGCTGAAGTGTCGCGCTGCCGCCCGCAGCGCCCAGAGCGGCGCGAGCAGGATGGACGTCTCCTTGCTGCCGAGCGCGACCACCAGGGCAAGGAGCGCGAGGCCGTTCCAACGCCCCGCCGCCACCGGGGACCTGTCGGCCGCCTCCAGGGCGAAGAGCATCGACAGCGACGCCGCACAGGCCATGACGTCAGAGCGGGCCATGACGAGGCAGAGCGGCTCGGCGGCGGCTGGGTGCAGCGCCAACATCGTCGCGGCGAGGCAGGCCCGCTGGCGGCTCGCGCCCAGCAGGCGGCAGAGGCCACCGAGCGCCAAAACTGCGAGCGCGAACCACAACATCTGAAAAGCATGAAACACCGGCGCCCGCACGCCAAAGGCCTGCGCTTCGAGCCACCAAGCGAGGCGGGTCCACGGCCGATAGTAGGGGATGTGGTTGCCGGCGCTGCTGTGGAAGTAGTCCTCGGTCAGCGCGGTCCAGAACCCAGCGGGCTCGCGGACATCGGAATTGGTCTCGATGAGGAAGCGGGCGTCGGCCACGAGCTCGAAGGTGAGGTTGTCGCGGCCGGCGACCGCCAACACCAGCAGCGGCAGCAACCACCAGCCGCGCTGCCAGAGCACGATCGGTCGCTCAGCCATCGCGGCCGGTCTCCACGGTGAAGTCGGACCGTCGCAGCGTCGCCGTCATGCGCTCAAAGCCATAGGTCGAGCCTGGCCACAGCGTCGGGTTGCGGCCGTCGGCGGTGAGGTACCAGCTCTGGCAGCCGCTGCCCCACACCGTCCGCTGCAGCCTCTGCTGCAGGTCGGCGTTGTAGTGCTCTTCGGCGTCGGCGCGTACGGCGACGGTTCGCAGCCTGTCGTCGTGCATCCAGCGCAGCAGCTGGGTGACGAGGGCGACCTGGGCCTCGATGATCAGCAGCAGCGAGCTGTGGCCGATGCCCGTATTGGGGCCGACGAGCATGAAGAGGTTAGGGAATCCAGCGACCGCGGTGCCGAGGTAGGCGCGCGGGCAGTCGCCGAAGTGGCGCGCCAGGTCGCGTTCGCCGGGGCCGAAGACGACGCCCTCGGGGAGCGGCTTGGTCGCCTCAAAACCAGTCGCCAGCACGACGACGTCGGCGGGATGCAGGGCGCCGTCGTGGTCGCGCACGCCGTGGGGCTCGATGGCGCTGGCGCCACCGTCCCGAAGCGTGACATTGGGCTGGCAGATCGCGGGGTAGTAGTCATCAGCGACGAGGATGCGCTTGCAGCCGATGCGGTATTGCGGCGTCAAGGCACGTCGTAGCGCGAGGTCTGGCACTTGGCGCCGCAGGTGGCGCAGGGCCTGCAGCTCCACGGCGCGCATCAGCCACGGCATGTGGACAAAGGCCAGCGAGCGGGCGTCCATCGACCAGCGCAGAGCTTCGCGGCGCAGCCGGCGCAGCAGGGGCCAGCGCGCCATCGCACGCTGAACCCAGGGCGCGATGGGGCCATCGTGGCGCGGCAAGATCCAAGCCGGCGTGCGCTGGTAGAGGTCGAGGTGACGGGCGACGCGGGCGAGCGGCGGCACCAGCTGAATGGCCGAGGCGCCGGTGCCGATGACCGCAACCCGTCGCCCCTCCAGCGCCACAGCGTCGTCCCAGCGCGCGGTGTGCAGGACCGGCCCCTCGAAGCTGTCGATGCCGGCGATTTTAGGGAGCTTCGGCCGAGACAGGCCGCCGACCGCCGAGATGAGCACGCGCGCGGTGTGCTCGTCGCCGTGGTCGCTGCGCAGCCGCCAACGCCCGGCGGCCGCGTCGTAGCGCGCTGAGGCGACACCACAGCCAAGGCGCAGCTCGGGCCCGACGCCGTGCTGGCGGGCGACGTCCTCGATGTAGCGCAAGATCTCGGGCTGGGCCGCGTAGGCGCGGGACCAGTCGGCCTTGGGCGCGACCGCCAGGCTGTACAGGTGGCTCGGCACGTCGCAGGCGCAGCCGGGATAGCGATTGACGGCCCAGGTGCCACCGACGCGCGGCTCGCGCTCGAAGACGGCCACCCCGCCGCCGTCGGCGGGCAGTCCGAGGGCCGGGGCGGCGCGGCGCAGGGCGATCGCCATGGCGAGGCCCGAGAAGCCAGCGCCCAAGATGGCGATCTCGCTGTGGGTCTCGGCCAACGTGCCCTCGGCGCCTGGCAGTCGTCTGGGGCGGCGCGGGGTGAGGGTGTCAGGGTGGCGGCTGGGCCGTCAACGCGGGGGCGGGGGGGTGGCGAATCGTCTGGCACGTACCATGAGTCCGGCACGGCCGCCCGTCCCACTACGTCCGTCCACGGAGCCGCAGCCGTCATCGAATCGTCCGGCACCTACCGTCGGGCGGCGTCCACGCCGAAAATGGCTCCCGCCTGCTCGGCCAACTGCTCGGTCCAATCTCCGGGCAATGACTCCAACTCTTGGGAGGCAGCCGCTACCTTCTCCTGCATCACGGCCCATTCGTTGGCGGCCCTTCGCGAAGGCACGTCCCCGGCGATGAACTCCCTCAACTCCGAGATCAACCGCCTGTCCGGATTGCGTGAGTGCGCCGTAGCCTCCTTCGAGTACGACTCGGCCTTGGCGAACTGGATCTTCTGGTCCGAGCGGCTGCGAAGGAGGTGCCGCACTTCTTCTGCTGTTCGACTTTCTGGAGGCGGCTCCAAGTCATTGTGTCGGTTGGAGATCAGCGAGGCCAGGTTCGGATGCAACGCCACGCACGGCGCAGCCTCGCGGTCGGGGGACAGGAATCGGGCGAGCTCGACCTGGGGGACGACGTTGCCTGCTACAATCCATCGCTGCCTTGGCCACGTCGCCAAAAGCTGGTGGAGCCCACTGATGCAGTTGGAGTTGGCGGCCACTACGTCGTCGTAGTGTGCCGGGGAGAAGACCCACAGGACGTCCTGCCGTTCGTGCAGCGAGTCGAGGGTGAACTTGGGGATCTTCCCGTCGATGATCCGAAGCAGGATCGCCGTGTCGAGATACACCCTTTGTGCCACTCAATTGCTCCCGCCGTCCGCCATGACGGCCTCTCCGCCCCATTGCCTCGTGCGCTGCAGGCACTCATGCACCCGCTACGGTCGAATCGTCCGGCACCTATCGTCCCTGCCGTCATCGAATCGTCCGGCACCTACCGTCGCCTAGCGACGCGAACTCCAATGCAGACGCAAGTCCTTGACATCTAATCAGATGACGGAAGCGTCACACATTAAACCGAAAGTGACAAACATCCCCATCCCGAACCACATACTCCTTGCCCTCAACCCGCTTCCGCCCAGCGGCAGCCACCGCCGCCTCGGAGCCAAGCTCAAACAAGTCGGCGCAGGCATAGACCTCGGCCTTGATGAAGCCGCGCTCGAAGTC
>SXNM01000062.1 GCA_005777155.1 Pseudomonadota bacterium
CCTTGACGACCGTGATGGTCGAACCATCCGAACACGCAATGCCCGCCGACTCCTGGCCCCGGTGCTGCAGCGCGTAGAGGGCGAAAAAGGCCAGCCGCGCCGCCTGATTCGACTCCGACTCCGGCTCCGTCTGCCGCTCGACCTCTTTGGCTGGCGTCGCCGCCGGAGCGCCGAGGTAGAGTCCGACGACGCCGCAGGCCTCGCGCGGGCGATCGTCTTCGTCCTCGACGGCGCCCATGCGCTCACCGACGCTGGCGTGGGGCCTAGGGTCAACCATGGTGGCGGTCCCGCCCGATCTCCGTCGCGGCCTCGTCGGCGGTGCGCTGGTCGTCGGTGGCGATGCCTTCGGCCATCTCGCGCTGGTGGTCGGCGATGCGGTGCCAGATGGCGCGGTCGTCGATGGCGAAGATCTTGGCGGCGACCAGGGCCGCGCCCTCGGGATCGACCACCACCGCCGGCGCGACGCCGCTCGGCATGCGCAGCGAGCTGAAGATGTCGGCGCCGCCGAAGCTGTCGGAGTAGGGCGGCGAGGCGATGACGGGCGCCCGCACTTGGGTGTCGACCAGCGCCGACAGCGCGTTCGAACGCCCGGCGATGGTGATGTAGACCTTGGGCCGCGGATCAGCCTCGTAGGCCTCCAGCACCGCCAGCAGGTAACGCGGCGCCTTGTGCGCTGAGGCGACGCGCACCTCGGCGGCGATGCCAAAGCGCTTGAGCGCGCGCGCGATCTTCTCGCCGTGGCTGAGGTCTGAGCGTGAGCCCATGATGATGGGCACCAGCGGCTGTGGCCGCAGCAGCGGCGACACCGCCAGGGCGAGGTTGGCGGCGACTGGCTGCGGCGCCGGGGCAAAGGCGGTGCCCGTCAGGCGCTCAAAGACCTCGATGTAGCGCTCGGCCGCCTGCGCCAGCAGCTCAGTGGGCAGAGCCGGGGCCTCCGCCTCCCCACGATAGCCCTGCGCGACCAGCCACTTGCGGAGGAACTCCTTGCTGAACCCCTCCGGTTCGCGGCCCTCGGCGCGCGCCCGCGGCAGGTCGTCGGCCAGCCAGTAGCGGGACGAGTCTGGGGTGTGGACCTCGTCGATGAGGCAGAGCGCGCCCTGGCAGAGACCGAATTCATACTTGGTGTCGACCAGCACGAGCCCCGCCGCCGCCGCCAGCGCCTGACCGCGGGCAAAGAGCTGCAGCGACACCTCGCGCACCTGCTGCCAGAGCGCCGCCGGCACCAGGCCGCGCTCGACGATCTCGGCCTCCGTCAGCCGCTCGTCATGCTGTCCGGCCTCGGCCTTGGTGGTCGGCGTCAGCACCGGCGCCGGCAGCTTGTCGTCCTTCTGCAGCCCGCGCGGCAGGTCGAGGCCGTAGGGCCGCTCGACGCCTTGCTGGTAGAGCGTCCACAGCGAGGTCGAGGTGACGCCCGTGATGTAGCCGCGGACGATGACCTCGACCGGCAGCACCTCGGCCTCGCGGCAGAGCATGGCGTGGGGGTGCGGCACCGCCAGCATGTGGTGGTCGACGATGTCGGCGAGGCGCTCGAACCACCACGCCGACAGCCGGTTCAACACCTGGCCGCGGTAGGGGATGGCGCCGAGCACGCGATCGAAGGCGCTGAAGCGGTCGGTCGTCACCAGCAGGCGGCGGCCGCCCGAGAGCCGATAGAGGTCGCGGACCTTGCCCTCGCTGCGCTCCCCAAGACCTTTGAGATCGCTACGGATCAGCGCGTTTGGCGCTGCGTCCATCAGGTCTCGTCGCTCCATCGTCGCCTCCTCGCTAAGCGCGCCGCCGTCGGCGCGTCGTGTTCGGGTGTCTCAGCCGCCGCCTCGGTGGCCGAGGCCATCGCCGCCGTGGTCGCCGCCGTCGCCACGGCCGACCGCAGCCGGCCGGCGAGCGCTCGCGCCCGCTCTGGCGCGTCGCCGACGTGGTCGCGGGCGTCGAGCAAGCCGCGCAGCGTCGTGGCGTCGCAGAGCCGCAGCAACCGCGCGTCGGCGCAGAGCAAGGTCGGCAACGGATTGACCTCGCCGCGTTGCACGACCGGCCACGCCGTCATGCTGTGCTCGCGCAAGATCTCGTGGAGCTCTTGGCGATCGCCGCCGCGCCGCGCCAGCTCGACCAACACCCGCTCGCTGGCGGCAAAAACGCCATAGCGATTCAATAGCTGGTCGGCGGCTGCGCGATCGATGGTCATGTCCCGTACGAGGCGAAGCGCCCGGCGAAGCGCCTCGTCGGCCAGCAAGAAGGCCTCGGGCAGCACGATGCGGCGGTTGGCCGAGTCGTCGAGCGTGCGCTCGAGGTAGCTGTGGGCGGCGTTGTCCCAGCAGACGCGGGGCAGGGCCGCGAGTAGGCGCGTCAGCGAGTCGATGTTCTCGGCGTGGATTGGGTTCCGCTTGAACGGCATGGCGCTGCTACCGACCTGGCGGGCGGCGAAGGGCTCGCGCCACTCGCCGATGGTCGGCGCCTGCAGCAGCCGCAGGTCGGCGGCGAAGCGGTACAGCGACTGGCCGACCTGGGCCAGGGCGCTGACGAGGCGCAGCTCTTGCTTTCGGGCCGCGGTCTGGGTGGCGACCGGCATCAGCGGCAGGTCGAGGCGCGCGGCGATGGCGCGCTCGAGGTCCTGCGGGGTCAGCGCAGAGGCGCCCGGTCGCCGCGGCGCGGCAGAGAGCAGCTCGGCAAAGCTCGCCGAGGTGCCGACGGCGCCGCGAAAGCCCTTGCCGCGCAGGTCGTCGCAGAGGCGCCCGAGGTCGCCGCGGTCGACGAGCAGGTCCCAGCCGTACTGCGCGAGGCGATAGCCGGTGGTTGTCGGCTCGGCCGGTTGCAGGTGCGTGAAGGCCATGGTCGCATCATCTGCCGTGGCCTCGATGCGGTCGGCGAAGGCGAGCAGCAGGGCGTCGAGGCGCTCCAGCAGCAGGCGGGTCGCGGCGCGCAGGCGCAAAGCGTCGGCGTTGTCCTCGATGTCCATCGAGGTGCAGCCGAGGTGCAGCGAGCCGCCGGCGCCTGGGCAGACCGGGTCGTCTTGGCACTGCTCGGCGAAGGTGCGCAGCTCGGCCATCAGGTCGTGGTGGATCTCGGCCTCGATCGCCTCGGCGCGCTCAATGTCGACGTCGTTGACCCGCGCCGCCAGCGCCTGAACGGCCTCTAGCGGCACCAGCCCGACATCGGCCTGCGCTGCCGCCACCGCGACCCAAATGCGGCGCCAGAGCCGGCGGCGCTCCGCCTCAGAGAAGATCCGCCGCATGGCCGGCGAGCCATAGCGCCAGGTCAGCGGCGACAGATACGTCTCGTGGTCGAATTGCGTCATGGCGCGTCCTGCCCTGCCGCTGTTGGCGGTACCGCCAGGATGGCGTCGCGCTCGGCCCCGACCGAGACGTGCGAGACCGGCACGCCGCCCAGCGACTCGATCGCGCGCACGTAGCGCTGAGCGGCGGCGGGCAGCGCCGACCAACTGCGCGCCGCGGTGGTGGCGACCCGCCATCCCTCGAATGTGCGGTAGCGCGGCTGACAGCGCGCCTGGTCGGCGGTCGTCGGCAGGCGCTCGACGACGCGGCCGTCGAGGTGATAGCCGTCGGCGACCGCGATCTCGGCGAAGTCGTCGAGCACGTCGAGCTTGGTCACGATGAGCCGCGTCAGGCCGTTGCGCCGGGCGGCGTAGCGCAGGGCGACCACGTCGAGCCAGCCGCAGCGCCGCGGGCGCCCGGTGGTGGCCCCAAACTCGGCGCCGACGCTGCGCAGCTTGGCGCCGGTCTCGTCGAGCAGCTCGGTGGGAAAGGGCCCGCCGCCGACCGACGTGGCGTAGGCCTTGCACACGCCGATGGCGTCGTCGAGCGTGATGGCGCCGAGACCGGCGCCGGCGGGCGCGAACGCCGCGGTGGGGTGCGAGCTGGTGACGAACGGGTAGATGCCCCAGTCCAAGTCGCGCATGACGCCGAGCTGACCCTCGAGCAGGACGGTGCGGTCTAGGTCGAGCGCAACCTCGAGCTGGGCGGTGGTGTCGACGATTCTGTGGCCGAGAGACGCCGCGGCCTCAGCGCACAGGCGCAGGGTCGCCTCGACGTCGATGGCCGGCCGGCCGAAATGACCGAGCGTGATGTCGTGCCAGCGCGCCGCCGCCTGTACGCGCTCGCGCAGCAGGTCCGGCCGCAGCAGGTCGCCGGCGCGCAGGCCGCGCCGGGCGGCTTTGTCGGTGTAGCAGGGGCCGATCCCGCGGCGGGTGGTGCCGATCTGGTCGGCGCCGGCGCGGGTGTCCTCCTCGATGCCGTCGAGCTGCAGGTGCCAGGGCATGACGAGGTGGGCGCGCTCGTCGATCCAGAGGTTGCCGACGTCGACGTCGCGGCTCGACAGCGCCTCCAGCTCATCGCGCAGCGCCCACGGGTTCACCGCGCAGCCGGCGCCGATGATGTTCTGCACCTCGCGGCGGAAGATCCCGCTCGGCACCATGTGCAGCTTGTGCACCTGGCCACCGTGCACGACCGTGTGGCCGGCGTTGTCTCCGCCCTGGTAGCGGACGACGACGTCGGCGTCTGCGGCGAGCCAGTCGACGACGCGGCCCTTGCCTTCATCGCCCCACTGCGCTCCGACGACGGCGAGGACAGGCATCGGTTGGGCTCCTAGTCAGGTGTCGCGCGCCGCGGTGAGTTGGGTCGCCGCCGCCGCTCGGCCGCCGCCAAGAGACGCGCGGTCGCGATGGTGTCAGGTCTGGCGGGCCAGTCGGACGCCAGCCTCGAAGAGCGGCAGGCCGAGCAGGGTGGGGCGGCCACGCGACGCCGCTCCGCGCGGCGGGGTCTGGCCGGGCCGAATGTGATCCTCGGGGTGAGGCATCAGGCCCAGCACGTTGCCGGCGGCGTTGCAGACGCCGGCGACGTCGCGCGCCGAGCCGTTGGGGTTGTGTGGGCGGTCGCTCGGGCCATCGCCGGCGACGTAGCGCAACGCCAGCCGGCCGCTCTGCTCGAGGGCGTCAAGCGTGGCCTCGTCGGCGACGAAGCGCCCCTCGCCGTGGGCGATGGGGCAGTGCAGGCGCGCCCGCCCTTCGGCCCAGCCGGCGAGCCAGGGCGACCGGCAGCGCGTGTCGGCCTCCACCGTGACCCAGCGGCAGAGGAAGCGGCCACCGGCGTCGGAGTCCTCAGCGTTGCAGGCCAGGCTGGCGCGCTGCGGCGCGAAGGCGGCGCCGGGGGCGTCGGGGCCGGGCAGCAGGCCCGCCTTGACCAAGGCCTGGAAGCCATTGCAGATGCCGAGGACCGGGCGCCCGCTGGCGACGAATGCCTGAAGGGCGTCGAAGAGGCCAGCGCGCAGCTCTAGCGCCCAGAGGCGACCGGCGCCGAGGTCGTCGCCGTGGCTGAAGCCGCCGGGCAACACCAGCAGCTGCGCCTGCTGCAGCGCGCTCGGATCTCGCAAGAGCCGCGCCATCGGCACCCGCAGCACCGCCGCGCCGGCGAGGCTGAGGGCCTCGGCGACGTCGCCATCACGGTTGGTGCCAACGGCCTGCAGCACCATCGCCAGAGGAGCGGTCATCGCGGCCACGTCCTTTGTCGACCGGTCCGGAGCCGCTGGAGGCGGCGTCGGCTCGGCGAGGGCGCGGAGGTAGCACCGGCGCGACGGCCCGGTCAAGGCGACTGCGTCTTGCCGTCGTGACGAACGCGTGACGCTCTCAGCGCACCGTCTCAGCGCACCGTCTCAGCGCACCGTCTCAGCGCACCGTCTCAGCGCACCGTCTCAGCGCACCCACACCCAGGTGAAGGCGGGCACGTTCTTGGCGCCGTTGTCGGCCGTGCAGCTCGCCATCATGCCGGCCCAGCTGCTGCCCTGGGCGTCACAGCCGGGTTGGCCCGAGTGGCCGACGCCCAGGTACGAGTCGCACGAGGCGCAGTCGTCCTCCTGGTTGGTCAGGAAGCCTAGGCGCACCTTGCGGCCGCTGCAGTCGGCGTTAACGCCTTCGAGGTTGCAGTGGGGCTGCATCGACGCGCCTGCCATCAGCGATTTCCAGGCGATGCGACCAAGCACCGTCGCCTTGTGGCCGCCGGCGAACAGGCTCTGCAGCGAGGTCGCCGCGATCGGCACCGTCAGCGCGGTGGTCTGGCCGCCTGCGCTCATGACCAGCCGCACTTCGCTATGCGCCACGGTTCCAAAGCTCGGGTACTTGGCCTCGCTGGCGGCGGTGCTGACCTGATCGGCCGCCAGCAGCTTCGCCGTCGTCCACAAGTCCGCGTCATAGTTGAACGTGTCCTTGCCGCCGTCGACCTTGGCCGCCAGCGTCCAGCCGCCGCCGGCGCTGGTGAGATCGCACCAGACGCGGTACGCCGCCGCGCCGCCGGAGCCATCGGGGTCGAGCCAGTAGACGCCGTCGCCGAGCTTGGCGCCGGCGTTGACGGCCAGGATGTCCTTGCACGACGTGCCTGGTTTCTTCTCGGCGAGGCCGTAGGCGGCGACGCAGGAGGCGCTGCAGCCGTCGCCGTCGGCGTTGTTGCCGTCGTCGCACTCCTCGGTGGGTTCGACGATGCCGTTGCCGCAGGTGTCCGCCAGCGAACGCCACGCCTTGCCGTCGCAGTAGCGCAGGGCGAGCGCGCTGGTGTCGTAGTAGACGGCGCCGGAGATCGAGGGGGCGCAGGCCTGCGGCTCCTTGGCGGCGTTCAGCAGCTGGAGCAGGCCCGAGGCGCCGACCTTTTTGCTCGAGAGCGTCTTGGCGGTCACGGAGAACTCGGCGATGGCGCCGTCGATCTTGGCGTCGAGGTCGCAGATCGCCGCGTTGCCCGGGGCCTGCTTGACGCAGAAGGCGCTGTCGACCGCGACCAACGTCCACTCGCCGGTGATCGCCTTGCCGATGTAGGCGCCGAGGTCGCCGGTCTTGACTGGCGTCGCGTCGGGGAAGCTGGTGTCCAGCGCCTTGGCGTCCTTTCCGCCGCAGGGGTCGCAGAGGACGATGCCGACCTTCTTGTTGTCGGGCGGTAGCAGGGTCAGGGCCACCGTCGACAGGTCGGAGTTGCTGAGCTTGACCTGCACCGACAGGCCCTGGGTGGTGCCGAGGTCGGGGAACTTCAGGTTGACGAAGGCGCTCTGGCCGGTGTTGTCGGGGATGGCGATGCCCGCGGTGGCGCTGACTTTGTCGGTGAATTGCGTGCTCAGCAGACCGCCTGAGACCTCGTCAAGCCCGTCTGCCGGCAGCGCCTCGGCGACGCTCTTGCAGATGAGCTTTCCGTCGCTGGCGATGCCGACCACCGCTTGGCCCGGGGCGCAGGCGCCGCTCGGCGTCTTGAGGCCCGTCAGCTTGCTGCCATCGCCGGCGAACGCGGTGGCTGTCACGCTCTTGGCGACGATGTCGCCGGTGAAGGTGCCGCTGCCGGCTTTGAGGCTGTGGCCGCCGAGGTCGACGTCGCCGTTGAACAGCATCTCGGCCACCTCGACGCAGCCCGTGCAGACCAGATCGAGCGATGGGCCGCCCTTGGTCGCCGCGCCAGCGTAGCCAAAACCGACAGCGCCGGAGGGGACGCAGCCCTTGCAGTCGATGCCCTCGGCGACGCTGGCGCGCAGAGCATAGGGCGCGCTGCGCAGCGGCTGGCGGGGCAGCTCGGGCTCGGCCGCGACCTTGACGCCGAGCCACAGACTACCGCCAGCCAGCGCCGCCGTATCGATCGGCGTCTTGCTGCCCAGCACGGCCGCGAAGGTGCCGCCGCTGACCGAGACGTCGAGCGGTCCCTCGCTCCACACCGCCACGCCGCCGCTCGCATCGGGGTAGAGGGCGACGCTGACCTTGTAGGCGCCGTCCGCGACCGGGACGCCGCCGGCGCCGCGCAGCGTGCCCTCGATCTGCGCCGTCGGCGGCACCGCCGCCAGCGACGTCGCAGCGAAGAGGCCGACGCCGACGAGCGCAATGCCGCGCAGGACGGCCCTATGCCAGCGCCAGTCGCTGCCCATGCGCTGGGGCGCCATCGCTAGGGGAGTGTGATCCCTCATCGTGTGTCTCCTCGGTGCTGTGGTCCCCGCTGGTCGCTGGCCCGGCTATGGTGGCGGAGCCGGCCGGCACAGAGGCTACCGTTACTTAGAGCGGAACAAAACACTGCCGGCGTGCCCGCCCATGCCTGAGATGGGCCGGCCCGCAGGCGCGTGGCCTGGGCGGTCGCGCTGGCCCGGCGCGGCGTTTGACGACGCAGCCGCGGGCGTGGCGTGATGCGCGGGGTCGCCCTGTTTTCGGCGCTTTCGTTGAGAGGTCGCAATGTCTGGCAAGTGGGGTTGGCGCGCGCTGCGCATCAGCGCCGGGGTCGGCGGCGCGCTGCTGATCGGCACGCTCGCCTTCAACGTCTATCAAGCCGGCGAGCTCCAGGACATCGTCCCGCGAGGCATTGAGGGCTGCAGGCGGCTGCCCGGCGTCGTCGGCGGCGAAGACCTGCACCTCGACGCCGCGGCCGCACCCCATCGCGCCACCACGGGCGGCGGCGGCGTCTACTGGATCGCCGCCGACGACAGGCGCGCCGCCGCCGCTGGGCGCCCGGGCGTGGCCGCCATCTATCGGCTCGACGCCGGCGCCGCAGTGGCCGAGGACGTGACGCCCCGGCTTGGCTTCAACTTCCATCCCCATGGCCTCGGCTACGTTCGCCTCGCAGCGCCGTCGCCCGGGCCCGATGGCGCCGCCGTGACCGCCAGCCTCGCCGTCATCAATCACCGCAAGGGCGGCGTCTTCGACAGCAGCGACGACAGCGTCGAGATTTTCAGCGTCCTCGACGACGCCACGCTGCGTCACCGGCGCAGCGTTCAAGACCCCCTGCTGCGGCCGATGAACGACGTCGCATTGGTCGACGAGGACCGATTCTACGCCTCGCTGGACCACCGCTTCAAAGGCGGGCCGCTGCGGGTGGCCGAAGACCTGCTGCGGCTGCCGCTCTCAGGCGTCGCCTATTTCGACGGCCGCGTCGCGCGCCAGGTCGCCGACGGCATCCGCTACGCCAACGGCGTCGCCGCCTCTGCCGATGGCGCCACCCTGTACCTCACCGGCACGGTCGATCGCGCCGTGTTCGCCTATGATCGCGACCTCGCGACGGGCGACTTGAAGCTGCGGCAGCGCCTCGACATCGGCACCGGCATCGACAACCTCACGGTCGACGCCGACGGCGCGCTGTGGACCGGCGCCCACCCGAAGTTGCTGACCTTTCTGCGCCACGCCGCCGACGCCGCCGTGCCCTCGCCGTCGCAGGTCGTCCGCATTCACAACGGACTTGCTGGCTTCGACGTCGTCTTGGCCGACGACGGGCGGCTGTTCTCGGGCGCGGCGGCGGCGGCTGAAGCCCGGCTCGCTGACGGCAGCCGCCGCCTGTTGGTCGGCCCGGTCTTCGCCGAGCACCTGCTGGACTGCCACCGGCCAACGCCCGGACGCTAGCCTTCTGTCGATTGTGGGGCTCAGCGCACCCTCGCCGGAAGGCCTGAATTTTCGGAGATTCCCCAACCAGCGCCGCGCCCAACTCGGCGCCCACGACGCCCAAACGGGCGCGGCGCTAGGCCGCCGCTGGCGCGTCTTTTGGGTGCACGGGCGCGGCGTCGAGGTGGGGCAACCCGGGAATGAGCAGCATCGCCGGCACCGTCGCGACGAAGGTGAACGCGAAGTACCAGCCAAAGCCCATGGCGCTCGCGAGGTAGCCGCTGCTGGCGCCGGCGAACGTGAAGCTGACGCTCATCAGCGCCGTCAGAATGGCCATGTGCGCCGCCTTGTGCGTCGGCAGGCAGCAGCGCATCAAGTAGACCATGAACACGGCGGTGCCGAGCCCGGCGCCGAAATGCTCGGCCGCGATGATCGCCGTCAGCGAGGCGAAGCCGAACGTCATGCCGCCGTCTTGGCCGAAGGCGACCCCCGCGAAGAGCAGGTTGAGGACGTTCTGCGAAAGGACGAAGGGCCAGAGCCAGCGCCGCAGCCCGTCGCGGCTGATCAGCCAGCCGCCGACCATCGTGCCGGCGAACGACGCCAGGATGCCGATGGTGCCGTTGGCGAGGCCGTACTCGGCGACGTCGAGGCCGGCCTGCTTGAAGAATGGGAACTTCATCTTCATCAGGAACGACTCGCCGGTGCGGAAGAGCACGACGAAGGCGAGGACGCGGCCGACGCGATCTTGGCCGAGGAAGTCGACGAAGGCGCGGCCATAGTCGGACTGCGAGGCGGCGAGTCTACGGCGCAGCATGGGCGCGAGGCCGAGCAAGAGGAGCAGCGCCAGCAGCAGGCTGAGGCCGACCCAGTCGGCGACGCCGAGCTTGGCCAGCCAGGGGGCGGCCTCCACGGCAGCGGCAGTGAGCGCGGTCAGCGGCGCCATCGCCGTCTCGGAGCCGAGCAGCGCCCGGACGCCGGCCAGCGCCGCCGCCAGCGAGGCGCCGAGCGCCAACACCCGGCCCCGCAGCAGCAGCTTGCCAAGCGCCAGGATCGGGCGCCGGGCGACCTCGGCGTGGGGCAGCGCGAAGGCGTGCCAGGCGGTGATCGCCGCCATCAGCGCCGCGATGAGCACCAGGCCGGGCAGCCAGCCGACGCTGCCGCAGACCCAAGTGAGCGGCCCGGAGATCGCCAGCATCGCGAGGCGGTAGGCTGCGGCGCGGTAGCCGACGTAGCGGCTCTGGCCTTTGGCGTCGAGGGCCTCTAGGTAGTAGCCGTCGACTGCGATGTCGTGGGTGGCGGAGGCGACCGCGACGACGAGCAGCACGAGCGACGCCGCCAGCAGGACCGAGGGCAGGGTGGTGGTCAGCGCCAGCGCCAGCAACAGCACCGACAGCAGCGCCTCGACCCCGACGAGCCATTGCCGCTTTGTGCCATAGCTGTCGAGGAAGGGTCCCCAGAGGAACTTGAGGTTCCACGGCAAGTGCAGCAGGGCGGTGAGCCCGATGGTCTGCAAGCTCGCTTTATAGTGCGAAAATAGCATATCGGCGAGGCCGTTGACCACCATGTACGGGTAGCCTTCGGCGAAGTAGGTGCTGGCCACCCAGAACGAGGCCGGGGCGCCGGGGCGCTTGCCGTCCGACGGCGCGCTGCGGCCTTCGGAATCTGCGACGGCGACGGTGACGGGGGCGGTCTCTGGCATTGGGCCTCTCTGGCTGCGCCTCCGCGCTGGCGTCGCGGGCGGGCTTTGGGCTGCGGCGAGGATGGCGGTTGCCCCGACGAGCGCCAGGAAATCGCGCCGCATGGGCGTTTGGGCGCGGCGGCCGCCTGGCGCGGCGCCGACGATACGCTTGCTGCCGGGGCGTCGCAGTCTCAGGGATCTCCGAGCATTGGCGTCCGGTCGCCGCGTCGACGCCTGCGCGGCCGGGTGGCCACCTTGCCCTTGACGGATGGCCGATCCAGCTTCACCGTTTCGCCCCCCGGCAGCGGCCCAGCCACCGTTGTCCGCGCCGCCGCCACCTCGGAGTTCGCATGTTCCACACGCAGCAGGTCAGCCTCCCCACCGCCCACCTGGAGCACACAGCGACGCGCCTCGCCGATGGCGATGTCCTGGTCCTCGGCGGGCTCGACGCCCAGGGCGCCGCGCAGTCCACCGCGCTCCGCTATTCGCAGGCAGACAACGCCTTCCTGGCGGTGGCGCCGATGCCGCTGCCATCGCGCCGTCACACGGCGACCCTGCTGGCCGACGGCGACGTCCTGGTGGTGGGTGTCGGCGAGGCAGACGGGCGCAGCTACCGCTACCGACCGGGCGCTGACACCTGGATCGAGGTCACAGCGCCGGCGACTAGGCGTGTCGAGCATGCCGCGGTGCGCTTGGGCGACGGCAGCGTCCTGATCTCGGGCGGACGGCCCGCGGCGGCGCTGGCAGCGGCGGCGGGCGTGCAGCGCCGCGACGTCGAGGTGTTGACCAGCTGTGAGCGCTTCGATCCGGGCCAAGACGCCTTCGTCGCCGCACCGGAGCTGCCGCACGCCCGCCGCAAGCACGCGCTGTGCGTGCTGTCAGATGGCAGCGTGCTGGCGATCGGCGGCAAGGCGGCCGGACCACAAGGGACACCGCAGCGCCTGCGCACCTCGGCGAAGCTGGGGGCTGGCCTCGATGGCTGGAGGTCCCTGCCGAAGCTGGCCGCCAGCGAGCGCGATGTCTGCGTCTTGCAAGACGGCCGCGTCATCGGTCATGGCGGCCACCTTTTTGAGCCGCGCCGCGACCTCTGGCACCGCGTCGAGGCCGGATACCGCGGCGGCGGGCCCCTGCTCTTGCTCGCCGACGGCCGCGTGGTCTGCTTTGGCGCCATGGGCGAGGAGGTCTTTGACCCCGAGCAGAAGCAGTGGACCCCTGCGGGGCCGGCGCGCAAGTCGCCGATGCGCGGGCAGCTCGCCGTCGCCCTCGATGAGGGGCGGGCGCTGCTGATCGGCGGCGACGCCCACCACGGCAAAGCGGCTGCCTGGGCGGCGTTGGTGGAGATCGACCTGGAGTGGCAGCCTCAACCGATCGAGATCGATGACATGGACAGCGCCGAGCGACTGCTCGAGATGCTGGTCGAGAACGGCGCGCTCGAGCTCGACGATCCGGTCGAGGGCCTGGAGGAGCTGATTGAGCCTGTGGCCCGCCTGCTGCGCTTCGCCGAGGGCGCCGGCGCTCAGGCTCAGGCGCTGTCGCGGCTGCTGGTCGAGCACGAGTCGGTGGCGGACTTCTTCCTCGACGACGCCAGCCTCAAGAAGCTCCTCGGCCAGTGGTGAGGCCCCGTGTGGCGGTCACGTGCGGCGGGCGTCGAGCGGCGGCCACCCCTACCGCGCTCGGTGGCCGAGCAGGTGGCGGAGCGCAGGCTCCAGGTCCGGCGCTGAGAACCGAAAGCCGAGCGCTTGCAGAGCAGTAGGCCGCACGATCGCGCCGCCGAGGATCAGCTCTTCGGCCATCTCGCCGAGCGCTAGGCGGAGCGCCCACGCCGGGGTCGGCAGGATCGTCGGCCGGCCGAGGACGCGACCCAGGGCCGCAGCGAGCTCGGCTTGGTTCGTCGCCGCCGGCGCGACGACGTTGATCGGACCTTGAGCCCGCGGATCGTGCAGCAGCGTCAACAGGGCATAGAGCGCGTCGTCGATGGCGATCCAAGAGACGCCCTGCCTGCCCTCGCCGAGCCGACCGCCGAGGCCAGCGCGAAAGAGCGGCAGCATCTCGGCCAGGGCGCCGTGTCGCGGGTCGAGGACGACGCCGAAGCGAGGGTGGACGACGCGAATTCCGGCGCTCCTCGCGGGCGCTGCCGCGGCCTCCCAGCGGCGACAGACCTCGGCGGCGAACCCCTCGCCAGGCCCAGCCGCCTCGTCGACGTCGCCGTCGGGTCGATCACCATAGAAGCCGATCGCCGAGGCCGAGATCCACACCGCGGGTGGCTTGCGCAGTCCGGCCAGCGCCCGCGCCAGGGTGGAGGTCCCGACCACGCGACTGTTGCGGATCTCCGCGCGGGCACGGGCGGTCCAGCGCGTGGCGATCGGCGCCCCGGCGAGGTGAATCAGGGCGTCGAGGCCCTCAAGCCCCTCGGAATCGAGCGTGCCGCGCGCTGCGTCGAAGGCGACCTCGCCCGGCCGGCGCCCGATGCGGACCACCGTGTGTCCTCCGGTCTGCAGGAGCGCCTCCAGCTGGCCGCCTATGCCGCCGCTGGCGCCGGTGATGCCGACCCGGAGCGGACTGATCGCCGCGAACTCAGCGTGTCGCCTGAGATCTTCGGCCGTGCGTGCGTGGCGGAAGGAGAACATCCGGTCGATCTCGGCCTGCACCCAGCCGCCGAGCAAAGGCTGCAACAGCGCGTGCAGCGGCAGCCCCCAGCGGACCTCGTCTTCCAGCACGCTGGCGCCCAAGCCCGCCGGGTCAGTCGCCAGGGCGTCTCGCACGCTGTGTCGATGCTCCCAAGAGGCGAAGGGGCCCCGCTCGGCGACGTCTACGAAGGAGCGCCCAGGATCCAGCTCGCGGTGCCGCGCAGTCCAAGCCAGCGACAGGGGACCGAGCCCCATGCGCATCTCGACGCGTGAGCCCACGGCGACAGAGGCGTCGTTGTGCAGCAGTTTCACCGACTGCCACGGCGGCAAGAGGCGCTGTAGGGCACCCGGTCGGGTGTGCCACGCGAAGGTCTCTGCGCGGCGCGCTGGCATCGGCGATATGTAACGCGAGACTTCGGTCATGCACCCTCCCGCTGACGCTGACGCCGACGCCGGCAGCGCTGGCCGCCTCATTGGAGGCGCGCCGCGCCAAGTCGATGCGCGCCGTCAGGACAAACTCTCGCGCGCCGAGTGGAGCGCTGCCTGGTTAGGCCTGCCGTGGTCTCTCCAGCCAGCTCTGGTGATCTCGCTCCGCCAGCAGCCGAATCAGCTGCGTCGCGGCTTCAGCGATGCCTTGCGGTGAATCGCCGCCCGCCGCGACCAACTGATCGGCGCGTTGCGGCGGGCCGAACCAGATGCGCACCGGCTCGCCGCGCTGGCCGGGACGGCGAAAGTTGCGCCGGGCCGTGGCGCCGAAGTCGCTCGACATCCCAAGAATAAAGGTCGGCAGCACCATGACATCCGGCGCCGCGCTGCGCAGCAGGTGCCCGACGCCCGCCTTGGCGTCGCCGAGGGTCCACGGGTCGTCGCCGCGGCCCCGGGTGCCTTCGGGGTGGATGCCACACAGCGTACCGCGGCGCAGGGCCGCGCCAAGCTGCACCATCGCCTCCTGGTTGAGCGTCGCCTTGCGCTCGTCGCGAAAAATCGGCGGCCACATCGAGCCGCTCGTCAGCGTCAGGTTGAGCAGCAGGCCAGGCACGGTGTCGTAGAAGAAGTCTTTGCGGACTGGAAAGACCATCTGCGTGCAGAAGCTCGGCACCGCGTCGACGGCGCAGGCTGCCGTGAAGAATAGATCGAAGAAGCTTCGGTGGTTGGCAATCATCACCACCCCACTCGGCGCCTGCAACTCTCGCACATGGTCGAGGCCGTGCGGCTCGTAGAGGTTGCCAGACAAGGTGGTGACAAACTTGCGGCTGCCGAAATGCCACATCGGATAGGTCATCGCCTTGAGCAGGCGGCTGCCGTTGACCAGCTCAAGGGCGGGCACAGCGGCTCGCTCAACGCCGCGCAGCTGGCTGCGATCGAGGCGCGGCATTGGCTTTGACATCGGCTCTCCAGAGGTGGCTCGCCTACGGGGATGGGGCGCGGACGCGGCGCCGGTGGCAGACACCCCGCTGCGAAAGCGCCGGCGGTTAGACGACCGCCCGACGCCGCGGCCGGCTCCGTGGCCAGCGACTCGCGATCGTCGCTGCGCCGGCGTCCTACAGGCGGCGCAGGCCCCCTCTGGACCGGGGTGAGCGATTCGGCGAGGCGCATGGGCCGATCGGGACCGGCGCAGAATGTATCGACTGGCGCCGCGGTGGCGCCGTTCCGGATGGTGAACAGAGCTCGAAAGCAGTGGCGAGAGCAGCCAAGCCGTTGCCTAGCTGGCCGCTGCTATCGGCTACCGCCTGCGTCATGTCAAGGGCGTCGCCGCGTACGGTCAAGGGCCACGCTGTCCGCGCCGAAGCCAGACCCACTGCGACGTCGCGCCAGGGCCCGCCGTCCGGCCATCGCTGACGCGGCGTAGTGGGCGCGCCGGCAGCCTCCAGCGGCAGCCGCGTCGCGGGCACAACCCAAGGGAGCACATCGGCACAGGCCGACAGGAATCGCGCAGACGGCGCCCCCTTCTGCCTGCAGCAGCCCGAACTCGGGCCTTGCCCAGAAGGCCGTACCATGCCAAGAGTCAGCCGGCGGCGGCCGAGCCACGAGCGCCGCGCGCCGCCGACCAAGCTGCCAACCCAATCCCGCGAGCGAGCCACGCCCAACCACCGCCGACAGCGCGATGTGCCGAGCTCCACGCGCCGACGCCGCGCCGTCTGCGCCCTGGTGGCGGCCTTCATCAGCGCCTGCGCGCCGTCGGCGACCGACCTGGGCCCCGACAGCGCCACCACCGACGCCGCCTCCGAGCCCCTCCCGTGCAACCTCGACGCTCGGCTCTGCGACCGCCGCCTCGTCGAGATCTGCCTCGCCGGCGCCCACAACGCCATGGCGTCGACCGCCGACGGCTTCGCTTTCCCCAACCAGGACCTGCGCTTTGACGCGCTGCTCGAGCTCGGCGTGCGCGCGCTGCTGCTCGACGTCCACGTCTGGCAGGGCCCTGACGGCCACGGGCCGGCCGCGCTCTACCTCTGCCATGGCTCCTGCTTGCTCGGCGCCACGCCCCTTGGCGAGGCGCTCCTGCGGCTGCGCGGCTGGCTCGACGCTCACCCACGCGACTTCGTCGTCGTCGTGCTGGAGGTCGCGGCGCCTACCGATGCCGTCGTGGCGGCGATCGACGCCGCGGGCCTGAGCGATCGAGCGCTCCGTTGGAGTCACGGCGCCACGCATGCGCTCGGAGCGCTGCTCGACGCCGGCAAGCAGCTCTTGTGGACGGCGGAGTCGGGCGGCGGCGCGCCGGACTGGTACCACGATCAGTGGGCCCTGGTGCGCGAGACGCCGTACACTTTTCATAGCCAAGCCGAGCTGCGCGACGAGGACGGCGCCGATGACGCCTGTCGGCCGGACCGCGGCTCCGCTGACGCACCGCTGCTGCAGGTCAACCACTGGGTCGCCAAAGTGCTGCCGACGGTGGCGCAGTCCGAGGCCGCCAACGCTCTGCCGGTCTTGCTGGCCCGCGCCGGCCACTGCGCGACGCTGCGCGGCGGTCCGGTCAACCTGCTCGTGGTCGACCACGCGAGCCGCGGCGAGGTCGTCCGGGCTGCGCGCATCTTGAACGGCCTGGAGGCGGCGCCGTAGGCCGAAGTGGCGGCGCGGCCGAGCTCCTCACCGCAATCGACCGCGCCCGCAGGCACCCGCTGCGCCCGCCGCCTGTGCCAGCTAGCCCTTGCAGCCGATGATCGTCTTGAAGACGCATGCGCCCACCTTCGGATCGCAGGCGTCCGTCGTGCAGAACTTGCCGTCGTCGCAGACCTTGGGCGAAAGGCCCGTGCACTTGTCGCCTTGGCAGGCGTCGACCTCGGTGCATGGGTTGCCGTCGTCGCAGTAGGTCGCCTTGCTGACGGCGATGCTATGGACGCACGCCGGCTTGCCGCCATCGGCGATGGGGTCACAGATGTCGGCAGTGCACGGGTTGCTGTCGTCGCAGTCGGCGCCCTTCTTGCAGGCCTGAACGGCGCAGCCCTTGCCGCTCCAGCCTGGCTTGCAGACGCATTGGCCGAAGGCGTTGGCGGCGCCGGCGACGGGCTCGAGGATGGTCGTCCGCGTCGCCTTGGCCGGCCCTGTCGTCTCCATTGTTGAAAAGACCGCGACCCGGCCAGCGCTGGCTGAGGCGGCGAGGCCGTAGCGGCGCTGGTCGGTGGTGCCAAAAGGCGCCTGGGCGGTGAGTGGCAGCAGCGGCGCGTTTGGCCGCAGGGCGTCGATGAGCTCATGGCCGCCAGCGGCGTCGGTGCGGTAGCGCAACACCGCGCCGAGGACGCCAGCGACGCCCGGGGCCGGCAGGCGCGGCGCGCCGACAAAGAGGTCGCCGCCATCGAAGGTCAAGGCGGCGCCGAAGCCGGCGGCGGGCGCGCACGTCGAGCCTGGGGCCTGGAGCGTGTGGTGATGCTGCCAGCTGCCGGAGACCCGGTGCAGAACGGCGACATGGCCAGGACGAGGCTGCGTGGCGTCGGCCGGCTGACAGCCGCCCTGCGCGGCGGTGACGGCGAGCACATCGCCGCTGCGGGCGAGCTGGTGGCCGAACCCTTGGCCCGCGACGGCGGTCGCAGCGCTGAGCTGGCCGACCAAGCCCCAGACTCCGGCGACGTTGCGGGTGTAGAGGTTGACGACGCCCGCGCCGGCGTTGGCGCCCGGCGAGCCCGTGAGCGCCGCGCTCGGTCCGTCGAGGGCGAGGCCGCTTGCCGGCGCAGCGGCGGCGGGCAGGACGTTCGGGCTGCCGGTGCCCTGCCAAGCGCCGCCGTTCCAGCGCCAGACGTAGACGGGGCCTGTCAGCGCCGGGGCGTTGATGAGCAGCGTCACGCCGTCGGTGTGGAGGGCCGCAGCCCACTGTGGGTTGCTTTGCGGCATATTCACCGCTGTAGCGATGGGTTGTCCGTAGACGCCAGAGCTGTTGCGCTGCCAGGTCATCGCTCGGCCTAGGTTCGGCTCCAAGGCGACGATGAGGCCGCCGTCGGGCGAGACCGCGACGTCACGACCGATGCCGTAGTGGCCCCAAATGCCACCGGTCGAAGAGCCGGACTGCAGGGTCTGCTGCAAGGTCCAAGCGCCATTGACGCGGCGAAGCACCCACAAGCGGCTCTGGGCGCCGCCGGGGAATGGGCTCCAGCCGGCGATGAGCGTGTCGCCGCGCAGCGCGATGGGCGTCGGCGCGACTGGCGCGTTGTGGGTCCGCATGACGCCGGGATCGACGACCTCCGTCGCCGTTCGGTGCATCGGGACGCTGCCGAACGGGTCGCAGGGCAACTGGCACTCCGCCGCCGAGCTCGGAGTGAACAGGCAGCCGGTGACAGGGTGGCAGCCGTCGAGGGTGCAGGCGTCGCCATCGCTCCAGACCGACAAGGCCCCAGCGACACAGACGCCGAACTTGCATTGGTCTGCCTCCGTGCATGCGTCGCCGTCGGCGCAAGGCAGGCCATCGGCGACGGCGACGTGCTTGCAGGTGTTCGGCTTGCCAGGGGCCTGCGGCGGCAGGCGGAGGTCAGCCGTGCAGACGTTGCCGTCGTCGCAGCGATACGGCACGCCGGCGCAGCCGACCTTGGGCTGGCAGATGTCCTCGACGGTGCACGGGTCGCCGTCGTCGCAAGGGCCGACGAGCAGCGCGGTGTGGACGCAACCGATTGAAGGTAGGCAGCTGTCGAGCGTGCAGGGCTTGCCGTCGTCGCAGGGCAGGGCGGGGCCCGCGACGCACTGGCCGGACTTGCACAGGTCGGGAGCGGTGCAGGCGTTGCCGTCGCTGCATTTGCCCTCCAGCACGGGCTGATGGACGCAGACGGTGGCGCCGACCGGGCCGCTGCAGCTGTCCTTGGTGCACGGGTTGTTGTCGTTGCAGGCGGCAGCATCGGTGCAGAGCTGGGTCGCGCAGTCCGGGCCGGCGTAGCCAGGGGCGCAGGCGCAGAGACCTGCGGCGTCGCAGGCACCGGCGGCAGGATCATAGACGACGACGAAGCCGCGGTGCTGGTGGCCGTTCTGGACGCCGACCGCGACTCTACCCTGGTGGGCGTCGATGTCGTGCGCCCAGGTGAGGAACGGCGCCGCCGGGCCGCTGCCGGTGGTGTAGCTCCAGCTCACAGGTGCGCCGGCTGGCGCGGTGAGGACCGGCAAAAAGGCGAACTGGTCGCGCACGTGGCCCGCCGCGCCGAGGTGGTAGCTGCGCAGCGTGTGCCGATGACTCCAGACGTCCTCATTGGCGACGTAGAGGAGGCCACCATCGAAGGCGAACTCGGTGCCGAAGCGCGCGTCCACGCTGCAGTCTGCTGGCGAGTCAAAGGCCTTGCCGACCAGCTGCGCGGCTCCGTTGGCGCCGAGCGTGTAGCGGTAGAGCGCCCCACCGTGGGCAGCGGCCGAGGCGCAACCGCCAAGAAACTGACGGTTGACCACCAGCGTCGTGCCCGAGAGCGCCGCCGAGACCGCCCAGTGCACCACGTGCGCGGTCGTCGTCGGCTGCGGGTGGGGGATCGCGTGGGTCTGGGCGAAGGAAGTGCCGTTCCAGGCAAAAACGCGGGTGACGGCGGTGCCGGCGTGCTCCTTGATCGCGCTCGCGACGAGGTTGCCGCCATCGAGGTCGACGCCCAAGCCGAACTGCTGGCCGGCGGCGCTGCCCCAGATCTCTTGGGCGATCGTCCAGGTGCCGGATGGCTGGCGGCGGTACACGACCACACGGCCGGCGCCGCTGACGCTCGGCTGGCTGCGGTACGGATCACCGAGGGCGATGGTGTCCCCTTCGACGTCGAGCGACCCGCCATCGAGGCCATACCCGGCCCCGCTGGGGATCGGCGCCGGCGGGCCGAGCGGGCCTTGCGCGGTCCAGGCGCCGGCGGGGCCCTCGTCGAAGACCCAGAGCTTGGCGCCGATGGCGTACTGGCCGTTGGCGAGGTGGCCGTAGCGGGCGCGGGCGACGACGCGCTTTCCCGTCGGGTCGACGGCCATCGTTACGCCCAGCCTGGCCTCGGCGACCGCCGCGGCGCCGCTGAGTGCGAGGCGCTGGGCGACGACGAATTGCCCCGCGGCGTTGCGCTCATAGACGAAGATGGCGCCGTGATGCTTGGCGGCCGGCAGCGCCGGATTCGACTCTGGCTCGGCATGGGCACCCGGCGAGGCGACAAAGAGCCGCTGACCGCGGACGCGGACCTGGTAGCCAAACTGCGAGTCGGGCACCAACGACGGCGACTCCAGGGCCTGCTGTGGGGCGTGAACCAGGCCAATCGCCCCAGCGATCGGGCAATTGCAGGGCGCGCACTGGCCCTGCGCGTTGAGCGACTGCCCTGGCGGACAGGTGCAGCCGCCGGTCAGCGCGCAGGTGCCGGTGCCGCCGCAGGTCGCCGTGCCGTCCCAGGTCGCGACGCAGCCCGTGGCAGGGTTGCAGGCGTCCATCGTGCAGGGATCGCCGTCGTCGCAGGCGGTCCAGGTCGCCGAGGTCGGCAGGCAGGCTCCGCCCTGGCAGGCCGCGGCAGTGGCGCAGGCGTTGCCATCGTCGCAAGCGGTGCCATTGGGCGCCGGCGTGGCGGTGCAGCCCGTAGGCTCCACGCAGGCGTCGATCGTGCAGGCGACGCCGTCGTCGCAGATCACTGGGGTGCCGGAGCAGCCGGTCTTGCCGGTGCAGGCGTCGTCTTTGGTGCAGACCTTGCCGTCATCGCAGGCGCTCGACAGTGAGGCGGCGTACATGCAGCCGACGCTAGAGAGGCAGGCGTCTTGCGTGCAGGGGTTGCCGTCGGTGCACACCTTCGCGGCGCCTGGAGCGCAGACGTCGGCCTGGCACGTATCGCCCTCGGTGCAGGCGTTGCCGTCTTGGCAGGGGCCGGTCAGCGGCGCGTTGCTGCAAGAGAAGACGCCGGCTCCGTCGTCTTGGCAGGCGTCCTGCGTGCAAGGGTTGCCGTCGTCGCAGGCGCTATTGGTCTGGCAGACCTCGACGCTGCACTCGGGGCCAGCGTAGCCGGGCAGACAGGCGCAGAGGCCGGCGGCATCGCAGGCGCCGGCGCCAAGCTCGTAGAGGAGGATGCCGGGCTGGTTGGTCTGGCTCGTGCGCATCACGCCGACCGCGAGGGTCGTGCCGTCGCTGCGGATCCGAACTGTCGCGCCAGGGTCTCCCGCCGCCCACGGGGCCAGGGCCGCGCCGACGGTTGGGACCCTTGGAACCGGCAAGCGCCATTGGCGCGTAACCGCCGCAGCGCTGGCGTCGAAGGCACGCAGCACATGGACGTTGCCGCCCACCGAGTGACCGATCAGCTGGCCGTCCAGTACGGCGAGCGTGGCGCCGAGCTGGTGCTCCTCCACGCAGCCGGCGCTGTCGCCGACGACCTTCGCCAAGAGCAGGAATGGCCCGCCAGCCTGGCGCTGGAGGACGTAGATAGCGCCGTTCCAGAGGCTGCAACCGCCGGCGCGCGGCGCACCGACATAGAGGCGGTCGCCGACGCGCTCCACATGGCCGCCGAAGCCGTCAAAGGCGTTGGCAGGCGGGGCGGCGTTGGCGATCGTCTGGCCGAGGGTCCACGTCTGCCCGCTCAGCGTCCAGACCTGGACCTGACCCTGCTGGTCCCAGATCGAGGCGAACGAGGGCGTCGCACCCGGCGCGCCTACGACCAGCTCGCCGCCCTGCAGGTCGAGCGCGTAGCCTTAGCGCTGCCCCGCGGTGGCGCCCCAGCTGACCTGCGCTTGGGTCCAAACCCCCGGGGTCTGTTCGCGGTACATGACCAACTGGCCGCGATAGGCGTCGTTCGCCGCCTGGTGGCGGTCGGGCATGCCGACCATGAGCCAGCTCCCGCTGATGGCGAGCGACCCGGCAGCGCCCACGACCGAGCCAGTGGTGCCAGGTGGCGCGGTAGGCGCGGTGATCACCGGGCTCGCCGACCACTGTCCAGGGGCGCCGCGGGTAAAGACGCGCAAGCCATGCGCCTCGGTCGCAGCATTTACCGCCGCCAGAGACAGCACGACCAGCCGATTGCCGTCGTCGGAGAGCGCCAGCGCGCGGCCAAACGCGGACTCCGCGGCGGTGGCGCCTGCAGGTGCGATGAGCGTGGCGTTGCGCTGCCAGGCACCGGCTGCGCTGCGCTCGTGGATGGCGATCTTGCCGTAACCGCTGGCCGTCACGTCGAATGGCGACGCGGCGGCGAGGCGGCCCGCCCGCAGGTCGAAGCGGGAACCGAACGCAGTGTAGCTCCCGAGCTCGGGTACCAGCGGGTGGACCGCCGACACCGCGACCGGCAAGGAGACGGCGACGCCGTCGATATCGCAGCTGCAGGCCTCGCACTGGCCGTTGGCGTCAAGGACCATCCCTGCGGGGCAGAGGCACTCCGGGCCATAGGCGCAGCTGCCGACGCCGCCACAGAGCGTCCCGCCACCGGCGGTTGGACAGGGGCCGCTGTCGCCGCTGTCGCCGCTGTCGCCGCTGTCGCCGCTGTCGCCGCTGTCGCCGCTGTCGCCGCTGTCGCCGCTGTCGCCGCTGTCGCCGCTGTCGCCGCTGTCGCCGCTGTCG
>SXNM01000063.1 GCA_005777155.1 Pseudomonadota bacterium
CGCGGCCTACCAGCGCGTGCTGGCGCAGGACCCGCAGTACCGCCGCGCCGACGACGTGCGCTTTCAGCTCGCCCAGCTCTCGCTGCGGCAGGCGCGGGAGGACAACGATCCGGATCGAGCGCTGCAGGCGCGGGCCGCGCTGTCGGCGCTCAAACGGTCGCTGGCGCCCGGCGTCCTGCGCGACCACGCTGAGCTCTGGCTCGCAGAAGACGACGCGCAGAGCGGCCGCGACGACATCGCGTTGGAGCATTGGGAACGTCTGGCGGCAGCGCGGAGCGCAGAGTTCGCGACGATCTACGCACGTCTACGCGCCGCATGGAGCCACTGGTCCTATGGCCGCACGGCGCTCGCTGTCGAGTCCTTGACGCCGGCGTCAGCCACCAAGTCGACCAACCCCTGGCAGCAGCTGCAGCGAGCCCACCACGCCTGGATGGTGGCGCGGCTGCGCGCTAAGGCCGCCGCGGCCGCGGCCGAAGTCACGGCGGCTGCGAAGGCGTCCGCGGAGCCGCCGCCGCCTTTACCGTCTGTCGATGGCGCCACGTCTCCCGTCCAGGCGACGGCCCAGCGACCCGTGCCAGCGCCCGACAGCGGCAAGCCGGCAGCAGCTACCCCTGCAGCGCCGAAGCGCGCCGCTGGCCCGGCCAAGCCGAGCGAAGCGCCGCCCGCGACTTGGCCGAGGCAGACGGCGCCCAAGGGTCGCTGACCGGCGGTTGCGGCGCGTCGGCGGCGGTATCGATACCCCCGCGCAGCGGCTCGGGGTGCTCGGGCGCGGGTTCGGCGGGAAGCGACCACTTCGGCGGTGGCGAGCCCGGCGTCGGCGTGCAGCCGGCTGCTGGACATAGAGACGTGACGCCGTGGTTGTCGCGTGCCGCTTTCGCTACCTGCCGCCGTCGCTACCTGTCGCCGTCGCTACCTGCCGCCGTCGCTACTTGCCGCAGTCAGCCTCGACACGCAGCCAGTCGACGATGACGCCCTGCCCTACGTTGCCGAGCCCATCTACCGTGTCGAAGCTCAGCTCCAGGTCCAACACGCGGCCAGCGAAGGCGTCGAGGCCGACCTCGACCTCGATCCACTGCTTCATCTTGGTCTTCGGATACTTGTGCCAGAGCAGAGTCTCCACGCCGCTGGCCGTCGCCGTCCATTTGAGCGAGTCGTAGAGGGTCGCCCGCTCGATGTCCAACCACATGCGGATCCTCGCCCGCGCAGGCCGGCCGGGTGGCAGGGCCAGCTTGGCCTTGAGGACGCTGCCCTTATGGCCCTTTCCTGGGAGCAGGTCAAAATTGCCTTTCACCTCATCGCCATACCATAGAACCTGCGCGCCGAGTTCGGCGCCGACATCGCGGGTGGCGGGGCGGAAGCCCTTGCCCGGGCCCAGGCTGGAGGTCAGCTGCAACCCATTGAGTCCGCCGCCTTCGAACGTCGCCACTAGCACATCGGGTTGGCAGCAGCCGGCCTTGGCGGTCGCCTGAAACTGGCATTGGCTCTCGATGCAGCGGTCCAGGGTGCATGCCGACTCGCCGTCGTAGCACTCGGCGTCTTTCTTGCACTTGTCGAGGCGATGCAGGCAGACGCCGGCCTCGCAGATATCGTAGGTGGTGCCGTCACCGTCGTCGCAGTTCAGCGCCTTGCCCAGGCAGACGCCGCCGGCGCAGGCGTCGCCCTCGGTGCAGACGCTGCCGTCATCGCATGCCCCGCCGACCTGGGCATGAAGGCAGGCGCCCGAGCTTGGGACGCAGCTGTCGGCGGTGCATGACTCGCCATCGTCGCAATCGACCGGCGTCCCGCTCTGACAGACCAAGCCCTGGCAGGTCTCGTCTTGCAGGCAGGGGCTGAGGTCGCAGGGGCTGCCGTCTGGCTTGGGCGCGGCCTGACACTGGCCGGTGGCTGCGCTGCAAGTGCCGGTGTTGCAGGGGCCGCCGTCGGGGCAGAACACCTGCGGTAGCTGGACCTTGCGCAGCCGGTGGTTGTCGTGGTCGGCGACCCAGAGCCTGCCACCGCCGCCGATGTCGATGTCCATCGGCCCCCAGAACAGCGCGCTCCCGGCGAAGCCATCGGCGTGGCCTGACTTGCTGCCCGAGAGCGTGGTGACCGCAAAATCCGGGCTCACCAAGCGCAAGCGCTGGTTGTTGCGATCGCTGACGACGAGCCCCCCGTCGCCGCGCACCGCCATGCCGCTGATCTCGTCGAAGCGCGCCTTGGCGCCGACGCCATCGGCGAAGCCCGGCGCACCACCGGCGACGGTCAAGAGCGCGCCTCCCTTGATGCGACGAACTCGGTACCGCTCGGCGACAAAGATGGTGCCCGGCGCCCCGACGTCTACCGCGCTCGGGTACGAGAGGCGAGCGGTCGCCATGGGTCCATCGGCGTCGCCGACGACCCCGTCGCCGCACAAGGTCGCCACCTCGTCGCCGACGATGCGCCGCAAGCGCTGATTGGCGCGGTCGACGACCAGCACGGTGTCATCATAGTCGACGACAAGATCGACCGGCTCGGCGAAGCGCGCGTTGGCGGCGGCGCCATCGGCGAAGCCCGTCACCGTGCCGGCCAGCGTCTTGACCGCGCCAGCCACGAGGCCCGCCGGCGACGCCTGCAGCGCGACGCTCCGCACCCGACGATTGCCGGTGTCGGCGACCAAGACGGCGATCGCCTCTCCAATCGCGGCGCTGCCCGCGGGGGGCGCCCGCCGCAGCGCGAGGCCGGCGGGAAGCAAGAAGCGGGCCGACGCTGGCGCGCCGTCACCGACGCCCGGTTCGCTGCTGCCGGCGAAGGCGACGAACTGGCCTGCCGGGGCACCAGGCGTCGGCAAAGGGCGCAGCTGGACGAGGCGATTGCCGTCGCTGACGACCACGCTGCCATCGTCCAGCTCACGCGCGGCGCGGGGCTGCGGCAAGCCAGCGGTTAGCGCCGGACCGAGCGTTGCCTTCGACAGGCCGTTGCCCGCCGCCGTCTCTGTCCACGGGATGCCAGGCCGGCACTCGCCGTCGAGGCAGCGGTCAGAGAGGGTGCAGGCGCTGCCGTCATCGCAGGGGGCGATGTTGACCGAGTGTGAGCAAGTGCCGGTGGTCTGGTTGCAGGCGTCATCGGTGCACGGCGTGCCGTCGTCGCACGACGCGGAGACCCCGCCGGCACCGCACGGCAACACCGAGACGCCGCACGCCGGCTTCGGCTGTACCGAGAAGGCCTTGACCAAGCTGGCGAGGAAAGCGTCCTCGTCAGCGCCTTTGGGTGCCAGCAGCAGGCCGCCACCTGCCCGGGCGAGGTTGCCGGAATTCTCGATGCCCACCGGATCATCAGAGATATCGACGACATGCACCGTGACGCCGAGGGGCTTACCGTCCTGAGAGCGCAGGACGTTGTTCTGGGGCTCGGTCGACTTGGCGGCGATGCCGACGATCGGATCCTCGACGCACTGGCTCTGGCCGTTGACCTTGGCGCAATAGCCCGGCGAGCCCACGGTCGCCGCCGGGATGCAGGCCGCCATCGTCGTCCGGCAGTAGTAGCCGGTGTCGAGCGAGGGCGGCAGGCACTCGCGGACCGAGGCCGCGCAGCCGGGCTGCGAGGGCGGGCAGACGCAGACGGCGCCGCCTACGCAGTCAGCGTTGCTGGCGCAGCGCAGGCCGTAGGCGAGGCGCTTGGCCTGGACCCAGGGCGAGAAGAACTTGTCCGGGTGGTTGATCTCGCCGCCGTCGGTGAAGACGACCACGGTCGTCTGCCGGCAGGCGCGCGCAGGATCGCGGCAAGCGCCGGCGTCGCAGCGGTAATTGGGATTCTGGCAGTCGGCGTCGCTCACACAGGCCGCGCCGTCGATCACTACCTTGTTGCGGATGTACTCGCCGATATAAAAGATCGTGCGGCCGATCGGCGTCCCACCGATGGACCGCAGCTCCGGTTCGACGCCCCACTCCTCTTTGGCGTCCATCCACGACAGGATCTGCGCGCTCGGGTTCTCGTTCGCGCTGCTCGGGAAGGGCACGCACAGCACCTCGTCGAGGTGGTCCCAGTACCAGCCCGTCGACGGGCTGACGGACTCCTCGACGGTGTGGCCGGTCATGGTGCCGTAGCCGACGTAGTTGCCGTTGGCGCAGGCGATCGGCGGCTTCCAGTAGGGCGGCTTCGGCGGCACCGACTCTGCAGGCGAGAGCCAGATCTGCGGAAAGCGGAACAGCGACAGGCGCGTCCGCGTGGGGTCGACCAGCGCAAACGCCTTGATGAAGGTGTTTTTCGACACCCCCATGCGGTCGCACGCCTTGTTGGGTTGCGCGCAGACCGGCCACGACTGGTCGTAGCAGTATTTGCCGGGCACCTTAAAATTCATCGAGCCGGAAGTGTCGAACATCACGATCAAGTTGTTGGTGACGCTGGCGCACTTGCCCTTCAGGCACCACTCGCTGTGCCCGCAGGCCATGCCGTCGGCCTTGGGCGGGAACTTGCAGCCCTTGCCCGCCTCGCAGAGGTCGAAGGTGCAGGGATCGCCATCGTCGCACTCTTGGGCCGTCCAGCCCTTGTTGGGATCGTCGCAGAGCAACGCGGTGTCGGCATCGGCGCAGTTGACATCGCCCTTCTTGCAGACCTTGGGCTTGCAGACGCCGCCGGAGCAGATGCGGTCGGTCTTGGCGCAGTCCTCCTCTTCGTCCTCGCCCGAGCCATCATCGCGGCAGCGCAGGATGACGGTGCCCTCGCAGCGGGCAGCGCCGGGCTTGCAGGGCAGCGGCCGACACGCCCCGTCTTGGCAGCTGGTGGCCGCCGGGCACGGACTCGGTAGCCACGCACCGCCGTTGGCAGCACACATCGTCACTTGGCCGGTGCCATAGCAGCGCGTCTCGCCCGGCTTGCAGACGTCGTCGATGCACTCCTTCTCGAGGCAAAACTGAGACAGCGGGCAGTGCTGATCGGTCAGACAGCCGACGCATGTGTTGGTCGCTTGCTCGCAGACCATGCCGAGCGCGCTGCACTGGTTGTCGTGGAGGCAGCCTTCGGGGATGACGGCGGTCTCGGGCGTGACGGCGTCGGGCGGGTCCGCGGTGTCGAGGGCGCCATCGCTGAGCACCAAGCCATCGACAGTCTGCGAAGGCGCAAAGACCTCGGAGGGCTCGGTGCAAGCCGCCGCCAGCGCCGCGAGGGCGAATGCGAGCGCGAGCGGGTTCTCAGGCGACAGCGTCGTCAGGCGGCGCAGCGGCCAGCGTGGGCGCAGCGGTGGTTGGGTCCAGTGCACGTTGCAATTCCCTCAGGTCGGGCCAGCTGCGACCACAGCGGGCTCCTAATCTAGCACGCCGTGGCGCCAGGGCGGGAGGGCCGAACGCCGGCGCGACGTGCATCGCTGCAAGGGATCCGCCCTCGCCGACGGCAGCGCGCCGCCCCGTGGCGCGAGACGATGGGGCTCTGACTGCCAACACCCTTGCCCAACGGTGCGGCGTCAGCGACTCTGGGTCGAAATGTTGGCCCTCAAGCTAAAAATCAGTGCCCAAGTCGTCTGCCTCGGCCTCTTCGCCGCGAGCGTCGGCGTCAGCGGCGGCTGCGGAGGCGGCGACATCGCAGGCGGCCTCGAAGGCAAAGCCCCGACCGAGATCGCCAATGCCGAGATCGCCGCCGAGGACGCTAGCGTCGCGGACGCAGAGGCCGACCTCGCAACCCCCGACGACACCGACGCCGGGGAGACCAAAGAGGGCAGCCCAGACGCTGGCGCTGGGTCCGATGACGCCGATGGCGCAGAGATCGCGGCAGACCTTGACGCCGCATTCGACGCCGCTGGAGGGGCCGACGCCGAGCCGGACCCCGGATCGGACGCGCTCCTCGACACCGCCGCACAGCCCGATGCCCAGCCCGACGCCGACGCCGCACCCGACGCCGACGCCGCACCCGACGCCGACGCCGCACCCGACGCCGACACGGCACCCTACGCGGACGGCGACGCGCTGCTCGACGCCAACGCCATCCCCGACGCTGACGCCCTCAGCGACGGCGGCCCGACCGACACCTGGAGCGACGCCCCGCAACCCGCAGACGGCAGCCAAGACGCCGGCAAGGACCTCGGCATTCCGGACGATCCCGACACCGTCCTGGCGATGCTCGACGCTGAGGGCTACGTGCCCCCGCACCCGCCGACGGTAGACCTCGACGCTGTCTTGGCGCCCGCCGACGCCGCAAAGTCGCAGCCCGTATTTTCCGGCGGTTTCGTCGACGTGAGCGGTCTACTCGCCAGCGCCATGCTGGCCATCGATCCGGGCGGGCCGATCAAGGTCCCCTACGGCTCCAGTCCGCTCTTCTTCGACCTCGACGCCGACGGTGACCTCGACATCGCGTGGGTCGACGGCGTCAACCAGCTGACCCTGATGCTGCGGAAGGGGCCCTTTGAGTTCACGGCGCAGCCCATCACCAAGTTGAACAGCGGCGCCCACGGCCTCGCCGCGATCGAGATCGACAACGACGACGCGCCCGAGCTGGTGGTGCTGAGCACCGACGCCGTCCACGTCTTCGACCGCAAGGCGAACGGCAGCTGGAGTGATATCAGCAAGTGGCTGGGCATGCCGGCAAAGACGACGCCGGCGATCAATCAATCCGCCATCGCCGCCGACATCGATCATGACGGCCTGCTGGACCTGGTGGTGTCGCGTTTTCAGTGCAACACGTCGAGCCAGGCGCAGTCTTCGCTCGACGTCTGGCAGCAGCGCGGCGACGGCAACTTCGTCGATATCTCGGGGACGCTCGGCCTCGTGTCGCCAGGCATCGCCTGGGTGGCCATCGAGTTCGACACCGACGGCGACGGCGATCTCGACCTGCTGGTGCCGACTGAGAGCTGTGCCCCGCAGGCTGGCTCGCAGGCCTTTCGTCGTCGCCCCTTTGGCACCAAGCCGCTTTTTGAGCTCATGCCCTGGAAGATCCCCTTCCTCGCCAAGGGTCCACAGGTCGGATCGCCCATGGGCGCAGCGCTTGGCGATGTCAACGGCGACGGCGTCGACGACCTGGTGCTCGGCGAGATCGAGCTCCGCGACTGCGTAGCGCCCTCGTGCGCCAAGCCCCCACTCAAGCTCGACGATCCGCTGCTGGCGTACTCCGTGAGCACGATCTTGCTGCTCTCGCAGCCTGGCGGTGGCCACGCCAACGTCGGGCTCCAGGCCGGGCTCTGGGCGCCGCTCAACGCCGCCGGCGATTGGATGACGGGCTGGTCGCCAGCCATTCACGACTTCGACCACGACGGCCACGCCGACATCCTGCTCGCCCACGGCTACGAGGCCGGCGAGTGGATGCTGCAGGCCTTGACGGCGCCGCGGCCCGTGCTGTGGCGCAACGACGGCACGCAGCACTTCGTCGATGTCAGCGCCAAGGTCGGGTTGCCGGCCGAGCACGCCTCGCGCAGCTTGGCCCTCGGTGACCTGGACGAGGACGGCGACCTCGACCTCGCGTTTGGCGGCCAAGCCAGCCCGCCGCGGCTGCTGCGCAATGACCTCCAGCATGGCGGCAAGACGCTGACGGTGCGGCTGCGCGGCAAGGCCAGCAACCGTTGGGGCCTGGGCGCTCGCCTTGCGCTCAAGACCTCGAGCCGCACCTTGCACGCGTTGATGTCGGTCCAAGGCTTGCAGCAGACGATGGCGGCCCCGGAGGTCGCGTTCGCCCTGCGCAAAGGAGAGACGGCGCAGTCGCTGTCGGTGCAGTGGCCAAGCGGTTACGCGCAGGTCGTGGCGCCGCCTGCCACGGGCTTCGTCATGCAGGTCCAGGAGCCGCCGCTTTTCTCGCTGTCGACGCGCTACTCCCCAGCGGGCGCGACGCCGGTCACCATCCAGGTCAGCCACATCGGTGGCGATGGCGCGCCGCTCTCGGACGGCACCCCCTGCAGCGTCGAGCTGGCGCCGGGTAGCGCTGGCGCCTTCGCTGGCCCGACCGTGTGCGCCGGCGCCACCTGCAGCCGCGTCTGGCAGGGCCTGCCTGGCGACAAGGCCGGCCAGCAAGCGACGCTCATCCTCGGCTGCGGCGGCAAGCCCCTGGCGATTCGGCCGCGGATCGACCTGTGACCTCGCGCGGCGTCTGTAGCCACATGAGGCGCAGCGCCTGGCTCGCCGTCCTCACCCTCGCCGGCGCGACGGCCTGCCAAGATCCCTCCCAGGCCGATTTGGCCGATAGCGCTGACGTCGCCGGCCCAGACGACGTCGCTGCCGCAGCAGACGCCCGAGGTGCCAGCGACTCGCCCGGCGGGGAAGGCGGCGACGCCGTCGACGACGCCGGGGCCGGCAGCCGCGGCGGGACAGCCGACGCCATACCAGCCCTGCCCGACGCCGTGACCGCGGACGGCGCTGGCAGCGCCGCCGTAGATGCCAGCGGCGATCTCGGCGGGGTGGGCCTCGCCAGCGCCTGCACGCCGACCTCGGACACAGCCAAAGGCCCGAGCAGCGGCGGCGGCCTGAAGGTGCTGCTAGCGACCACACGCGCCGACGCCACCGGCTCGGAGCCGCTGACGGAGGGCTGCGCCCTGCCCCTCATCTTCGGTCAACAGGGCAGCTACCACCTCTGGGCCAGCGTCTGCGTGCCTGCTGCGGTGGAGGGGGCCTTCGCGCTGACCATCACGCTGCGCGACCTCGCCAGCGGAACCCCGGTAAAGCCAACCCCGGCCTCGCTCAAGACGCCGGCCAACGACACCGTTTCGGTCCCAGGCTTGCGCTGCCGCTCAGCGATCCCGATCTTCGTCCACTGCGGCTGTCACCTCGCCGGGGCGCCAGCGTCGCTGCGCGTCGCCGTCGCGATGATCGACCCCAAGGCGCCGAAGGTGATGCCGACGAACCCAACGCTGCTCGGTTGGGCCGAGGTCGCCATCACGCCGACCTACGTCAGCGGCTTGTGTCCCCTGCCGGGCTGCCCTTAGCGTGGCCGACGATGGGGCGCAGCCATCGCAGGCCGCAGCCCGTTGGCGGCCCGCTGCGAGGCTGGGTAGACCGCACGGGCGAGGCTCCGAGGCCGCGATCCCGCGCAGTCGCGGCGGCGCCATGGCCGAGCTCCGCCTGTCGGTAGTGACATCAGGTGGCCGGCGCCTGGGCCATCGGCTCCAGCGCGATCCGAGCGGCGCAGCGGTGCGCGTGGGCGCAGCGTCGATGCGTCGCGCGGCGCCTGGAGGCCCGTGGGGAGCGGGCGTGGGCAGGCCCTTTGCGGACCTGACGTCGATCGTGGCAACATCCCGTGCGCGTCGGCGCCACAGGTCCGAAGTCGCGGACCCCTGCGCGCCACCGGGGAGAGCGCTTCGATGCTGACCCTCGAACGGATGCGCGCCATCCGACTCCACCGCCGCCCTGTCGGACAGATCGTGTTCGCCAACGCGATGTTGGCGATCGACTATCGCTTCCCGAGGCCGACGCACATCGAGATCGAGGGGCTCGAACACCTGCCGCGAGATCGCACGGTCATCCTGGCGATGAACCACACCGATCGCTATAATTACTGGCCGTTTCAGTACCAGCTCTATCGCAAGGGCCTCCCATTTACCGCCACATGGGTCAAGGGCAAGTACTACGAGAGCGCTGCGATGGCCGCCTTCATGGACGCTTGCAACAACATCCCTCTGCCGTCACGCGGATTCGTGCTCAGCGCGGATTTTCGGGCCTGTATGGGCCGCAAGCCCTCGAAGGATGAGTACCGCTGCCTGCGCGATTGGATCGATGGCAAGCGCGCCCCAGACGCCGATCTGAGCGCGACGCCTGGCGAGGTGGCCGCGTTTGTGGCGCGCTACTGCGCCCGTGAGGACGGCGACCCGACGCGAGCCGCTGACGCCGCGACCTTTCTGGTCGCCTTCGACCGTACCTGGTTACTCTATGTCCATGCAATCGTTCGACTGACCAACTTGGCGATGGGCGAGGCCGGCAACAATCTCCTGGTCTTTCCAGAGGGCACACGCGGCAAGACGCTCGGCACGGGCCAAGTAGGGACGGTCGCCATGGCCTGGCACCTCGGCCGTGACATCGTGCCCGTAGGCTGCAACGGCAGCGACGCCTGCTACCCAGGAAACTCGCCCTTTTCACGCGGCGGTCGCATCGTCTACCGCGTCGGGCCACCGCTGCGTCTACAAGGGCCAGAGCTCGCGCCGTTCACGGTGCCGCGTGACGTGACGCCCTTGACGCGCGACGCCGATCCCTTTGCTGAGCGTTACCGCGCCGCTACCGCGGTCGTCATGTCGCGTATCGCCGCGCTGCTCGACCCTAAATACTTGCCCGCATCGGGCGCGAGCCCCGGCCAAGATGGTGTCGAGCGCTTCATGTGATCCAGCCGAGCCTTGCCGGTCTTGGGCGCTTGCACGATGCTGACGGCCGCGGAGACGGCCAGACCGCGTGACGTGACGAGGCCGACTGCGAGCATGGGATCATGATGGCTAGACGTTCACGCTGCGCTCGACCCCGCAAGCGACCGTCGCGCCTTGCCTTCGCCGTGTACGTCGCCCTAGTGGCGCCTTGCGCCGGTCCCGCTTGCGACGACGGGGTCGAGGCGAACGCCGGGGCCGAAGACGCCCAGCTCGCCGCAGACGCCGCGACCGACGGCGCCGGGGACACCAGCGGCGGGGACGTCCGCGCTGGGGACACCCGCGCGGCCGATGACAGCGGAGCTGGCGGCGAGACCGCTGACAACGGCACCTTGGACGCCACCTTCAGCGACGGCGAGCCCAGCGCCGATGGCGACGGCGCGACGCCCCCTGGCTGCCAGAGCGACAGCGACTGCGCCAAGCTCGGCCTGATCGATCTCTGCCACGGCCCGCCCACCTGCGACACGACGGTGACGCCCGCGATCTGCCGAGTCCCCGCAGCGCCGCTCGTGGTCTGCCCTGCCGGCCCTCCCTGCCAATGGGCAGCTTGCGACCCCGCCACCGGCGCCTGCAAAAGCATGCCCACAGCCGACGGCCAAGCTTGCGATGACGGTCAGCCCTGCACCATCGACTCCAAATGCAAGGCCGGCGCCTGCGCTGGCGGCAGCGACGTCTGCCCTTGCAAAGTCGACGCCGACTGCGCTGCCCTCGACGACGGTGACCCCTGCAACGGCAAGCCAGCATGCGTCGACTCAGGCAGCCACCGCGCCTGCAAAGTGGTCGGCGCCGTCCAGTGTCCGCCGCTGGCCAATGGGGCCTGCCTCCTCCACGCCTGCGATCCCAAGGTCGGCACCTGCAAGGTCTCGGCCCAGCCGGACGGCATGGCGTGCAGCGACGGAGATCCTTGCAGCGGGGCGGACTTCTGCAAGGGCGGCGCGTGCCAGGCCGGTGTCGGTATTTGCCCCTGCAAGACCGTGCTGGACTGCAAGGCGTTAGATGACAAAAATCCTTGTAATGGGATGCTTTATTGCGATGTCTTCGCCACCACGCCGACCTGCAAGGTCCACCCCGCCTCGATCCCGAAGTGCAACCCCGCTGCGGCCAAGCCCTGCCGCACCTTTGCCTGCGACAAGACGACCGGCGGCTGCTCCCACCTCCCGGTCACGGTCACCGCCACCTGCGATGACGGCAACGCATGCACCGCTGGCGACGCCTGCCAGCAGGGCTCCTGCCTCGGCCCGACCGCGATCTGCGCCTGCACCAAGGACGCGGATTGCGAGGCCCAGCAGCCCAAGAACCTCTGCCTCGGCAAGCTCTACTGCGACAAGTCCACAGAGGGCGCGTTCCAGTGCAAACCAAACCCGGCGACGCTGGTCTTCTGCAAAACCGCCCAAGACACCGCCTGCAGCCGGAACACCTGCCAGCCTCAGTCGGGGACCTGCGCCCAGACGGCGGAGCCCGACGACTCGCCCTGCAACGCCGATGGAAACCCCTGCACCACCGGCGACCGCTGCGCCGCCGGAGCCTGCGTGGCCGGTCCCAACACCTGCCCGTGCCAAGCCAATGTCGATTGTGATCCCTTTCAAGACAAAGATCTCTGCAACGGCACGCTCTACTGCGCTACCAAGCAGAGCGAAGGCGACGCCGGCGCGTTGAAGGTCTGCGCGCCGCAGCCGGCGACCGTCGTCACCTGCCCGGCGATCAACGTCGGGCCCTGCAAGGCGATGGCCTGCCTCGCTGCGACCGGCGCCTGCGCGGCCATTCCCCTCGCCGATGCCACGCCCTGCGATGCCGATGGTGATCTCTGCACGGTCGGCGACACCTGCCTCGCAGGAGCTTGCGTCGCTGGGGTCAAGGCCTGCGCTTGCAAGGCCGACAGTGACTGCGCGGTCTTCGACGACGGCGACCTCTGCAACGGCGTCTCCTATTGCGACAAGGCCGCCCTGCCCTACAAGTGTACGCCAAAGCCGGGATCCGCCGTCGTGTGCAACACCGCCAACGACCTGCCGTGCAAGACCAACACCTGTCAGGCGAGCACCGGCGCCTGCGCCCTGCAGGCCAACGACGCCAACAGCCCGTGCGACGACGGCGACCCGTGCACGGTCGGTACCACCTGCGTCGGCCTCGGCTGCGGCGGTGGTCAGTCGATTTGCGCCTGCGCGAGCGACGCCGACTGCAGCGCACTAGATGACGGAAATGCTTGTAACGGAACACTCTTCTGCGACAAGAAGTCCGTCCCGCATCTCTGCAAGGTGGCGCCCAAGAGCGTGGCCCAGTGCCCGTCGCTCTCGGCCCCCTGCGCCAGCGCGATCTGCCAGCCGAGCACCGGCAACTGCCTCATCCTACCGACGCCGGCCAAGATCGGGGCCGTCTGCGACGACGGCGACGCCTGCACCGTGGCGACGAAGTGCAGCGGGACGCTGTGCAAGGGCCTGCCGCTGACCTGCAATGACGGCAACGCGTGCACGCTCGACGGCTGCGACAGCGTCCAGGGCTGCCAGGCTGCGCCGACCTCAGGACAGCCGTGTTTTGTGGGCGTAGACCCGGGCCTCTGCCAAGCCGGCGCCTGCATCAAGGGCCCATGAGCGACACACTCGCCAAGCGCGGCGCGACGACAGCCGGAGCGCCGCGACCATGACGTCCAAGGGCGCACTCTTTCGCCGCGACGCGTTCAGCTACCGCAACGGCGATCGCATCGATGGTCGCTACCAGATCCGCGAGATGATCGGGCGTGGCGGCTTCGGCGCCGTCTATTCCGGCGTCCACGTCGGCACAGGGCAGCCGGTGGCGATCAAGATGCTGGTAACAGGATCGGGCGACTCGGACGCCCTGGGACAGCGTCAGGAGCGCTTCCTCCGCGAGGCGCGGACGACCGCGAGCCTGCAACATCCCAATACAGTGCGCGTCTTCGACGTCGGCCAGGCGGAGGAGGGCGGCCCGCTCTACCTCGTGATGGAGTTCCTGCGCGGCTCGTCACTCGAGGCGGTGCTGGCGAAGCTCGAGGAGCGCGGCATCACCATGAGCGAGGCCGCCGCCGTCTCTCTGGCGCTACCGATCCTTGGCAGCCTGTCGGAGGCCCATGATCGGGGCCTCGTGCATCGTGACCTGAAGCCCGCCAATGTGATGCTGGCCGATATCAGCGGCAACGAGCCGATGGTCAAGGTCCTGGACTTTGGCTGCTCGCGTACAGCCGATTCGGAGTTGACGAGCGAGGGCACCATCGTCGGAACGCCCGGCTACATGTCACCAGAACAAGGCCACGGCGACGACGTCGACGCCCGCGCCGACCTGTATAGCCTCGGCGTCATCTTGTTTCGCGCGCTGTGCGGGCGTCTGCCGTTTCAAGCCAACGATCCGCTGACCCTGATGTACCAGCATGCTCACGCGCCGCTGCCCGATCCCCGCCACCTGACCGATGGGCGGCTGGCGCCAGCGCTAGCGGCGGTGCTGGAGCGGTCGCTCGCCAAGGACCCGGCGCACCGGTTTAGCAGCGCCCGCGAGATGCGCGCCGCGCTAGAGCTGGTGCGGACGACCTTGTCCCCTTTGGCGCGACACGCCACGGGTGAGACACGCATCGCGCCGGGTCCACCGGAGCAGACCGGGCCGCTCGCCCAGTTGCTGCGGGCCTCGACGGGCCCCGAGCGGCCGGCGGGTAACGCCATGCCCCCGTCGAGGGAGGTCGCGGCCGCGGCAGGCGCTGCAATCGAAGCCCCTGCCTCCAGAGGCCAGGCCTCATCGGGCATCGGCTCGCGCACCAACGTCTGGTTGGCGGCTAGCGACGCTGCAGCGGTCGATGCCGACGCCTTAGAGGCGCCTGCTGCCAGAGCCAGCCTGGCGCGCCGGCGGTTGGCGCTGCGCTTAGGGTTTGGCGTCGCGGCGCTGGCCCTCGCGCTGTGGCTCGGCTGGTGGTGGGGGAGCGCCCCGAACGGCGCCCGCGACTCCGCCCGGTCGGGCGACATGCCACCTTCGCACCTCGCGGCCAGCGCCCCCATGGCGCCTGTCCAGCCGCCAACGCCCGCGTTGGCGCCCGCGGCAGCCCAGGTGGCGCCGGCCCCAGCCAAGCCGACGGCGGCGGAC
>SXNM01000064.1 GCA_005777155.1 Pseudomonadota bacterium
CAGCCGCCGCGTCGGCCGCACCAGCACCGGCAGCGCCCGCGGCCCTAGCGACTGCACCCGAGGCGCAGGTGGCGCCGCAACAGCCGCCGACGCCGACGCCGAGCAAGCCGATCGACGCCGGGGAGCCGGCGCTGCCGCAAGAGGTGGGGCTTTTCTTCACCAGCAACACGCTCGGCGAGCTGATCGACTGCGGCTGTCGTCAGAACCCGCTCGGCGGCTTGGCGCGGCGGGTCAAGTGGATCAACGACCGCGGCGCGCGCTACAGCGGCAAGTTGGTGGTCGATACTGGCGGCCTGCTGGTGGCAGAGGTCGGCGCCGCCACCGAGTCGCGCGAGCAGCTCGAGTCGCGCTTCGACGTCTACATGGCGGCGCTTGCCGCGACTGGCGCCCAGGCCGTCAACGTCGGCGCGCACGAGCTGGCCTTGCCGCGTGCGACCCTGCAGGCCATAGCAGATCGCCACAAGATCCCGCTGTTGAGCGCGAATCTCCGCAACGCCGACGGCAGCGCGGCGTTCGCCGAGAGCACCCTGGTCGAGGTCGCGGGCCTCAAGGTCGGCGTCATCGGGCTCGTCACGGCGACGATTCCGGCCAAGGAGCGCCTGGTCGACGGCGCCGGGCTGCGTGTCCTCGACCCGGTGACGACCGCCGGCCCGATCGCCAAGGCGCTGAAAAGCAAGGGCGCCCAGATCATCGTCGTGGCCGGCCAACTCCGCCAGGACGAGATCGACGGCATCGGCGACAAGGCGCCAGAGGTAGACTTGGTGCTGGGCAGCTGGGAGATGGACCTGACGCAGCGTCCGACCTTCCTCGGTCGGGGCTACCACCTCGATCCCTACAACAAGGGCAAGTGGATCGGCGAAGTCCGGCTGCGCCGCGCCACCCGCGACGGCTCGGACCGCTGGTTCGTGCCCGATCTGCGCGACAAGCTCAGCTACGAGCAGGGCAGCCTGCAGCGCCAGATCGCCTACTACGTGGAGCAATTCCAGAAGGAGGACGCGCCAGGGGCGGTCCAGGCGATGACGGCGCAGGAGCGCAAGTTCGCCGACGAGCGGATGGTGTCGCTGCGCGCCAAGCTGGTGCGGGTGAACATGGAGCTCCAAGGCGCCATCGATCAGCCCGACGGCGGAGCGGCGCTCTTGGTAGAGCTGGTGCCCGTCAAGACCGACCTACCGGAAGACGCGAAGATGAAGGCGGTGGTGGACGCGCATCACGTCAAGTGGCCGCCGCCGGTGGTGCGGCACTGAGTCGGCGCGGGCTGGCCGGCCTGGCTGCGGCGGGGTCGCCGAGGCGCGGCGGCTTCGGCGGGGCCTTGCGCAGTCGGCGAGGCGCAGCCGTGACCGTGCCAGGCAGCTGGCGGACGCCGGGCCGACGGTGAGGCTCCACAACCCCCAGGATCTGACGTAGGCTGGCAGGCTCCGACGCCCGCCGGCGCCGTACACCCGGAGCCCGCCCAGCATGCCCTCGCCCCTGCCCCTGCTGCGCGCGATGCGGCCCCATCAGTGGGTCAAGAACGGCTTCGTGCTGGCGCCGCTCATCTTCGCCCGCCAGCTGACCGATCCGACGAGCTTGGTCGCCGCCGCGCTCGCCTTTGCTGGCTTCTGCGCTGTCGCCAGCGCCATCTACCTGATCAACGATATCGCTGACATCGAGCGCGACCGCCGACACCCGAGCAAGCGCTTGCGGCCCATCGCCAGCGGCGCCCTGTCGCGGCGCGGCGCGCTGCTGGCCGCGGCGGCGCTGCTGCCGCTCGGCGTCGGGCTCGCCAAACTGGCCAGCGACGGCACGGCGACGGTGGTCCTGGTCTACGCCGGGGTCAACCTCGCCTACTCGTTGCGACTCAAGCACATCGCGCTGCTCGACGTGTTCATCATCGCGCTCGGCTTCCTGCTCCGCGTCGTCGCGGGCGCGCTGTCTGTTGGCGCCGGCATCAGCCCATGGCTGCTCATCTGCACCTTCTTCGTCGCCCTCTTCATGGCCTTTGGCAAGCGCCGCGCCGAGCTGGAGGAGCTGGGCGAGGGCGCGCTCGACCACCGCCAAGCGCTCGGCGCCTACAATCTAGCATTCCTCGACAAGGCGCTCGGCGCGCTGATGGCGATGACCGTCATGAGCTACGCGCTCTACACCATCGATCGCGACGTCATTGCGCGGCTCGGCACCGACGCGCTGGTGCTGACGGTTCCGCTGGTGTTGTTCGGCGTGCTGCGCTACCTCTACCAAGTCCACCGCGGCGAAGGTGGCTCGCCGACGCTCCTCGTGCTGCGCGATCGGGTGCTGCAAGTGACGGTGCTGCTGTATCTTGTCGCGACAACCCTCGCCATCTACACTGGTTGGCGACTCGGACTCAAGGGATCTGACGTCGACTTCTAGGGCGTTCGCGCCGACACTGCGGGCGCCAGGCGCGCAGGCCTAGCGCACAGTTCAGAGTGCCAGTCGACGCACAGCGGCTCGGGCCCATGCCTGCCAGCCCCTTCCCGTCGTGCAGCGCAGAAGCCTGCGGTCACGACGCGCCGCCCCGGAGCACCGAGCATGGCGGCGAGGCCCGAAGACGCGACAAGTGCCGACGCAGCCGACCTGAGCACGACGGTGGTGACGCCTGGACTGACACCAGCCCAGTCTGACGACGACGCCCTCGCTGACACCTTGGCGCTAGGCGTGGCCGCGCTGCCGGCCTACCTCGCTCAGGCCCTCGCCTCGGGCGACATCAGCAGCGACGACACCCTCGCCCCGTCGGACCTGTCGTCTGCGGACCTCGGCCCGGTCAGTGCGTCGGGCCCGGTCAGTGCGTCGGGCCCGGTCAGTGCGTCGGGCCCGGTCAGTGCGTCGACCGCGATCACGCAGCGATCGCCGCAAAGCGATGGGGTCGATGTCGCCACCGACGTAACCATGGACAGCGGCCTGGACGCCTCGCCAGGGCGCAGGGCGACGTCTGCGACGGAGGGCCAAGCTGGCGCCCCGGGCGGCGACCCCGGCCACGACGACGGCGCGCTGGAGGCCCAGGCCGGCGAGCGCATCGGCGAAGACTTCGAGATCATCCGCACCCTTGGCGCCGGCGCGATGGGCACGGTCTACCTCGGCCGCGATCTGCGCCTCGGCCGCCGCGTGGCGATCAAGGTGATGAAGCTGGGCGGTCGCGACACCGCCGCGCGTGCCAAGCTGGCGAGCCTGTTCACCGCCGAGGCGCGCTCCACTGCGCGGCTCAACCACCCGAGCGTGGTGACGATTCACCAGGTCGGCGAGCACCGCGGGCAGCCTTACCTCGTCCTCGAGCTGCTCGACGGCGAGGCGATGTCTGAGCGCATCGCCAAGGAGCGGCCCTCGCTGGCCGAGGCGCTGCAGTGGCAGATGGAGATCTGCCGCGCCCTGATCCACGCCCACGGACAAGGGCTCGTGCACCGCGACCTCAAGCCGCACAACGTCTTTCTGACCGAAGACGGCCAGCTCAAGGTGGTGGACTTCGGGCTCGCGACCTTCGACCCGCGCCGCATCGACACCGACAACGGCGACGGGGGACGCCGCCTCCGCAAGACCCTCGGTGATTCGGCGATCGTCGCCGATGAAGGCAGCATCTCTGGCAGTCCGGCCTACATGGCGCCGGAGCAGTGGCGGGGCCAGACGCAAGACGCCCGCACCGACATCTGGGCCTGTGGCGTCATCCTGTTCCAGCTCCTGACCGGCGCTTTGCCCTTTCCGAAGCCGCTCGCGATCCTCACCAGCCCAGCGACGCCCCTGCCCTCGGAGCGCGTGCCCGGCCTGCCGCGCAGCCTCGACGCCGTCGTCCTGCGGTGCCTGGAGCGGGCCCCGGAGGCGAGATTCCAGAGCGCCCGCGAGCTGTTGGACGCGCTCATCGCCGTCGAGTCCGCCGCCCGCAAGGGCCGCGCCGGCGAGCCCTACCGCTACCTGGAGCCCTTCGGCGAGGCCGACGCTGGCTGGTTCTTCGGCCGCGACCGCGAGTCGGCGCAGCTGGCGCACATGGCCAGCGCGCGCGCGCTCATCGCCATCGTCGGGCCGAGCGGCGCCGGCAAGTCGTCGCTGGCGCGCGCCGGCCTCCTGGGCAAGCTGCGGCTCCAAGACGAGCGTTGGACCATCACGTCGCTGGTGCCGGGGCGAACGCCGCTGCAGACCCTCGGCAACCGCGTCGCCGAGCTGGCGCCTGAGGCGTGGGCAGCGCTCGGCGGCGCCGACGTCGACCTGCAGGCGCGCCCTGGCTTCATCGGCGAGGTCTTGCGCCGCATGGCCAAGGAGTCGGGCCACAAGGTGATGGTGCTGGTCGACCAACTCGAAGAGCTCTTCACGCTCGACCAGACCCCGGCCGCGCGGAGCGCCTTCGCCGCGGCGCTGCTCTCGGCCGCCGACGATCCAGCCGCGCCCTTGCGCGTCGTCGTCACCATGCGGGACGACTTCCTCTCGGCGCTGTCTGCGACCCCGGCGCTGCGCGACGCCATCGTCGGCAACCTGCTGGCGCTCGGCACGCCCGACGCCAAGGCGCTGCAGGGCGCGCTGGAGGGGCCGGCGCGCGAGCTCGGCTTCAGCTTCGAAGAGGGCCTCTCCGCCGCGATGATCGAGGAGCTCCGCAAGGAGCCGGCGCCGCTGCCGCTGCTGCAGTTCGCCGCCAGCCGCCTGTGGGAGGCCCGCGACACCGAGCGTCGGCTGCTCACCGCGCGGGCCTTGGAGGCGATGGGCGGCCTCTCTGGCCTGCTGGCGAGCCATGGCGAGGCGATCTTGGCAGGCATGGATGCCGACGACGTGCACCGGGCGCGGGTCGTGCTCTGTGGCCTCGTGACGCCCTCCGGCACCCGCCGGGCGATGGCGCCAAGCGAGCTCGCCGAGCGCTGCGGCGACGCGGCGGCGGCGCTGCAGGTCATCGACCGCCTGGTGCAAGGCCGGCTGCTGGCGGTGGTCCGCTCCGAGCGCCAGGTGCACGTCCAGCTCGCCCATGAGTCGCTGATCGCGCGCTGGGATCGCCTGCACAGCTGGCTCGGCGACGACGCCGACCGCCGGCTGCTGCGCGAGCGCGTGGGCGAGGCCACCAAGCACTGGCAGGAGGCGGGCCGCCCCCGCGAGATGCTCTGGGGTGGCGAACCGCTTGCCCGCGCCCGCTCCTTCGACGCCGGCCAGCTCGGGCTGCGGAGCGAAGAGCGCGACTTCCTCGACGCCAGCGCCGCCGCCGAGCGGAGCCAACAGCTGCGGCGCAAAGTGCTGGTCGGCGTCGCCATCGCCACCGCCGTGGTGGTCACCGTCGGCAGCTGGACGGCGATACTCGCGCTCGGCAAGGCCGCCGACGAGGCCCGCCAGGCCGAGCACGACGCCCAAGCGGCCGCCGTCAGCGCCCAGGAGGCCGAGGCCCACGCCAAGGACGAGGCGCAGAAGGCACGCGACGCCCGCGCCGACGGTGTGGCCCGCGTCCTCGCCGCCCTGGCCGAGAGCAAGCTGGAGTCCGATCCGATGGCGGCCTTGCGGCTAGGGCGCAGCGCCGTCGAGCGCAAAGCCGTGGCGCCGGCCGTCGACGCCGTCCACAAGGCCTTGTTGGCCTCGCTGCAGCGCCACCAGCTCGCCCACGGTCGGCCGGTCGTAATGGCGCGCTGGCTGCCCGACGCGACGCTCCTCACCCTCGACAAGCAAGGCGTCGTCCGCCTCCACCGCGCCAACGGCGAGGCGCTGCCGGCCCTCACCGCCTCGCTCGGCGCCGCCCCGACCGCGCTCTCGGTGCAGCCCAGGTCGGCACCCCACGAGGGTGAACCATCGACCACCGGCGAGAGCGTCGCCTTCCTCGGCGCCGAAGACGGCGGCGTCTACCGCCTGGCGCAGGGCCACCTGGAGCGCATCGCCTCGGCCGAGGGCAAGGTGATGGCCCTGGCCGCCACAGAGGGCGGCGACCTCGCCATCGGCGCGCTGAGCAGCGGCGGCGCGATCTCCTTCCTGCGACGACCCACCGAGGGCGAGCCGGCGCCAGCGCCGGTCCAGGGCGGCGAGGGCCACCCCGGCGGCGTGGTCAGCCTCAGCTGGCTACCCGGGCCCCAGCACTTCTTCAGCGGCGGCGCCGACGGTCGTCTTCTCCTCCACCGCGCCGATGGCCGCTTCGACCGCGCCTTGGGCCGCCATGGCGACGCCATCACGGCCATCGCCAGCGACGCCACGGGGAGCCTCGTCGTCGCCGGCAGCCTCGACGGCAGCGCCAGCCTGTGGCGCGACGGCAAGGAGCGCGCGCGCCTTCGCGGCCACGACGGCTGGGTGACAGTTGTGGCGGTGCGCGGCGATGGCCAACAGGTGGCGACGGGGAGCAACGACGAGAGCGTGCGGCTCTTCAGCGGCGAGGGCGTCTTCCTGACGCGCGTCGGCGTCCACGACTACGGCATCGCGGCCCTCCGCTACGCGCCGAGCGAGGCGAAGCTGCTCTCGGTGTCCCTGGACGGCACAGCGGCCTTGCTCGGGCCGGACGGCAAGCTGTTGGCGCGGCTGGTCGGCCACACGCAGCCGCTGGTCGACGGCGACTTCAGCCACAACGGCGAGTACATCGCGACCGCGTCCGAGGACGCCACGGCCCGCATCTGGGCGAGCTCGTCGAGCGCCGGCGCCCGGGTCGATGGCGCCGCATGCGAGGTCGGTCGGGTCGCCCTGCGCGCCGACAGCGGCGCCCTCATCGCCATCGGCGAGGGCGACCTCTTCGAGGCGTGCCCGGCCGGCGCGGCGCGGCTCTATCGGCTCAGCGGCGACGCGGAGCATGTCCGGCCATTCGAGGACATCGGCCAGGGCCTCGGCGTCATCACCGCCGCCGCCTGGCTGGGATCGAGCCACGCCGCCATCGGCGATGATCAAGGCCGCGTGCGCGTGGTCGACAGCGCCGGCAAGGAGGCCGCCACCCACCCGCTCGGCGCGGCGGTGCTGTCGTTGCACCCCGACGCCGCCGGCGCGTTCGCGGTGGCGGTCGATGGCGCCACGCTGCGTCTGTCTCCCGTCGGCGCTGCGGTGGCGAAGCGCGCGGGTGTCCCCGGCGCCAAGGCCTTGATGGCGGCGGGCTGCGGCGGCGAGCTGGTGCGCGTGTTCGCCGACGGCAGCGTGCACCGGATCGACAGCGCGAGCGCGGCCCTCTCGCAGTGGCCGGCGCCGGCAAAGTGGGCGGAGCGCAAGCCGACGGCGGTCGCCTGTCGGGGCGCCTTCGTCGCGGTCGGCGACGGTCAGGGCGGCATCCGCAGCCACGCCGGCGGCCCAGCGGCAGCGCAGTTCGACGGCCACCCCGGCGGCGTGATCGCGTTGGCCTATGCGCAGGTCGCGGGCGAGGGGGCGCCCCTGCTGATTAGCGCCGGGCAGGACGGTCAGATCGCCGCTTTCGGCCCAGGCGGCGAGGCGCGCTGGCGCACCCCAAGTTTGGGCGAGGGCGCCGTGGCAGGCCTCGCCGTCGACTCGACCGATGGCCTGATCTGCGGCCTCGGCGGCGATGGCGCCCTCCACGCCCTGCGCCCCGACGGCGCTGAGTTCGCCACCATCCGCGCGCCGCTCGGGGCGGCAACGGGGCTCTCGCTCGGGCTGGGCAGCGGCGAGGTCGCCCTCCTCGTCCGTGGCCAGGGCGCGGCGTTGCTGCCGCTGCGGCTGGTGGCGCTCGAGGCCAGGGCGAAACGCGCCGGCGCGGCCGATCCCTAGCGGCGCGACAGACGCCACCGCCGCCCTCGCGGTCCGCCGGCGACCTCGCTGCGTGCCGAACGCTCGCCAGCGACGGCGACGCCCGCCCAGCTGGGTCAGCCGTCGAGCACCGCCTTCGCCGCGGCCTCGCCGCTCACATACGCCCCATGCACCGACGCCGCGTGGTCCCGCGAGCACGCCTCTCCGGCGAAGAAGAGGCGCCCTTGCGGTGCGGCGAGGGCGTCGCGGTCTGCCAGCGTGCTGCCCACCGCGAGAAACGAGTAGCTGCCGAGCGAGTACGGATCGAGCGTCCACGAGGACCGCAAGACGGCCGCTGGCGCGGGGTGTGCTGGAAAAGCCGGCGCAAGCGCGGCCGATGCGCTGGCGATCATCGCCGCGTCGGTCATGGCCTCCACGGTGCGCGCGAAGTCGCCGGCGTTGAACATCATGAGCACGGGCTGCTTCACCATGTCCGCCAAGCTGAGCGACTCGACCCATTGGCCGCGGCGAGCGTCCGGAGGGACGAAGTTGACCATTGCAGCGCCATTCGGCCAAAACGCGGAAGGAAAACGCAGGCAGCTCTTTGACAACGCGCCCATGCCCAGGCGCGCAATGGCCGCTGATTTGGCGGCCGACAGCCCTGGCTTAAAGGTGATGGCGCCCGACTTGAGGACGCCGAGCGGAACGGTGACCACCACCGCGCTCGCTTCGAAGCGGCCCTGCGAGGTCTCGACGAACGCGCGATCTCCGGCGGTGTCGATGACCGACACGACGGTGCCGAGGCGGATGTCCAGACTGGGCGCGATCAAGCTCACGAGCTGGTCATAACCTCCTGGAAAGAGCGCATCGTCGCCCTCCTGACCGGCGCCGTCGTCGTAGTGGTTGGCGGAAAGCGCGCTGGCGTCGGCGGCGTACTCATGCTCGACGGATGCCGCGATGGCCATCTCGACGTCGAGGCGCTTGGCGGCGTCGAGCCCGGCGGCGCCCATGGCGCGCTCGATCGCGGTCCGCAGCGGCTCATCCTCATCGGGCGACGCCTCGCGACCCGCCTCAATGAGCGCGCTCACCTGGCCCTGGAGCGTACCGTAGGTTCCGCTCGGGCGGAGCTTGCCGTCGATCCCGTACATCGTCGACGCGTACTCGAAGGCCTTCGTCTCGATTCCCGCCGCCGCCGCTCGCTCGGCGATCGGGTTGTCGGTGACGCCGTGAATCCAGGAGGCGCCGAGGTCGACCGGCACGCCCCACGAGCGATCGGTCAAGATCCGGCCCCCGGCGCGCGGACGCGCCTCCATGACGATGACGCGGCGCCCGCCGGCGACCAGGGCCTCTGCGGCTCGCAGACCGGCGATGCCGGCACCGATGACGAGGACATCGGCGCTTCGCTCGTTCGACTCAGGAGCGCGCGACGTCGAGGGCGTCGCAGCGCAAGCGCCGAGCCAGGCCGCTGGGGCGCCGAGGCCGAGGAGTCGAACGAATTGGCGCCTGGGCA
>SXNM01000065.1 GCA_005777155.1 Pseudomonadota bacterium
CACGTCGGCGTCGATGGGGCGCAGGCTGCGGTGGGCGGCGGCGGCCAGACGCTCGGCGCTCGCCAGCGCGCTCGTCGGCGCGCCGTGACCGAGCAGCAGGGCGCGGGCGAGGGCCAGCGCCTCTGACTCGGGGGCAAAGAGGCGGCCGAGGCGGGCGGCGACGTCGGCGCTGCTGAGCAGTCCGTGCAGCGCGAACACCCACTGCCAAGCTCGCGCGAGGTCGACGTCCTCCTCCTCGGCCGGGGCGGGCTCTTCGGCGACACCGACGCCGTCTTCCGGCGCCAAGGCGCCACACCGGCGGGCTGCCTCCAGGCCCTGCGCGCAGAGCCCGAGCAGTGACGTCAGGTGCAGGCGCACCGGTTCACGCGAGGCGTCCCCGGCGAGGGCGACGTGCGCGGTCGCCACCCAGCGCAGGAGCTCGAATCGCCGGGGACGCCGCGCCGCCAACTCGCCCACGCAGCGCGCCGCCAGCAGCAGCGACGCCAGCGCGCGCGGCTGGGCCGGTCCGAGACCGAGGGCTGCCTGCAGCCGCTGGTAGCGGTCTTCGAGGCCCATCAGCAGCTCGACGACGAGCGCGGCGACGATCGCCTCCTTGGCGGGGAAGTAGCGATAGAGCGCAGCAGGCGAGAGATCGACGGCGTCGGCCAGCGCCGCGGTGGTCAGCGCGTCGACGCCATGGCGGGCGACGATGCCTCCAGCCGCCCGGGCGATCTCCGCCTCTTTCTTTAGGTGTCGCCTCGTTGACGGCGAAACGCGATCGACATTCACCATGTGAACGACATTTACGTCAGCCCTGACAGCCCTGTCAAGAAAATTCGCGCTCGCCGGCGCACGCCGCCGCAAGCGAGCGCAGCATACGGCGCGCGGCGAACCCCTGGCGCGAGGGCGGCGGCCCCTCAGCGCAGCGGTTGCGCGATAGGGGGGTGGTCGGAGTCGACGGGCTGGGGAGCGGGCGCCTGGGCACGCAGACGCTAGGGCCGCGATCGCCCGGTCACGGCTCGCGGGTGCAGCGCACGTGGTTGGCCGTCGCGTTGCCGGTGAAGCCGACGGTACCGATCTGAAAGTTGACCCACCAATCCATCGAGTTGTCGACCGACTGGATCGTTCCGGTCCACACGTGCTTGGCCGGCGCGTTGGGAAACGCCGCGGCGGAGAGGGTGACGCCGGTGAGCTTGACGTCGACGAGCCCCTCCAGCTCGCGGACCGTCGGCAAGCGCCAGCCCACCTTGCCCTCCAGCGTAAGGCCCTTGCAGTACGGAATGGCGCCACCGACGTGGAGGATCGTCGGTGCGACGTCGCGCTGCCACTCGCGCTGCAGCCACACATCGGTGACGATGCCGCCGCCGGCGCTGACCACAAAGCGCAACTCGGGAAAATCGTAGCTGCCCATTGCGCGCACGCAGCGGGCGAAGTTGGTCCCGCTGCCGAGGTAGTAGTTGATATGGCCGGCGCCGAAGTGCACGTCCCAGAACTGGTTCGCGCTGCCGGCGATCGGGGTCGCCGCCCAGTGCCAGTCCTTCGGTGTGGCGGGGAAGGCGACGGTGTCGATGAGCGGCGGGCTGGCGGCCGCAAAGTCGATGAAGCTCGACAGCTCCGCCCGCGACGGCAGGCGCCAGTCGTCGTGGCCGCCGTAGGCCGAGTCTTGGCAGGCGGCCGCTGCGGCGCTGTGGGAAACCTTGGTGGCGCTGACCTGCTGCTGCCACCTCAGCTTGGTCTGGCTGTCGACGACGACCTTGTCTCCCGCCTTGGGCTCCTGCACGGTGTAGACGAGCTTGGGCGTGAGGGGCCGCACGCCCCAGACCGCGGCGTTGGCAGCGCAAGCGATCGCTGCCGCCCGTCGTAGAGACCTGGACCGGGTCGTAGCCATAGGCGCAGAGGCCGGGCTAGCATGCCCCAGATTGGCAGACGCCCCACTTGGCCTGGATGCAGGTCAGCCCGTTGGCCAGCGGCAGCTTGGCGCGGCCGGCTTTGGCGTCGCAGCTGTCCTTGGTGCAGTCGTTCTTGTCGTCGCATGCCTTGGGCGGGCCGGCCTTGCAGGCGCCTTGGCCGTTGCAGCTGTCGTTCTCGGTACAGACCGAGTCGTCGGCGTCGCAGGGAGCGGTGGTGGGCGGGTGCTGGCAGCCCTTCTGCTTGTCGCAGCTGTCGAGGGTGCAGCCGTTGCCATCCTCGCAGCTCAGCGGCGTCGTGCTGTTGACGCAGCCGCCGCCGGCGCAGACTGGCGAACCGTTGCAGGCGTTGCCGTCGTCGAAGACCTTGCAGTCGGCGTTCACCTTGCAGGCGCACAACGAGGCGCCGCCCTTGCATGCGCCCTTGCCGCCGCTGACTGCGCCGCCGTCACAGGCGTCGTCGCCCGTGCAGGGCTCGCCGTCGTTGCAGGCGGTGCCGCTCGGCAGGGCGGAGAGGACGCACTTGCCGGTCTTCGGCTGGCAGAGGTTCTTGCTACAGGCCGTGTCATCGACGCTCGGGCACGAGACGACGCTGGCCGGGTTCAGCGTGCAGGCCGGCTTGGCGCCGGACTTGTCGCAGAACAACGTGCCATTGCAGAGATCGCCGTCGTCCTGCGCCGCGCAGTCGGCGTCGCTGAGGCAGACACAGACCTTGGTGCCCGGTTTGCAGACGCCCTTGCCGACGCAGGCGTCGTTGGCCGTGCAGGCGGTGCCGTCGGCGTCGCAGGCGGTGGTCGCCGCGAGATCGACCATCGCGCAGCTGCCGAGCTTCGGCTGGCACAGGGCGCGGCGACAGGGCGTGTCGTCGACGGTCTGGCAGGTGACGACGGTGGCGGGGTTCGGCTTGCAGGCGCCGCTGACGGTGTTGCAGTAGAGCGCCACGCTGCACAAGTCTCCGTCATCCTTCGCCTTTCAGTCGGAGTCGGACTGGCGCTTGCAGGTGTCGGTGCCGGCCTTGCAGGCGCCTTTTTGACAGAAATCGCCGTCGGTGCAGGCGTCGCCATCGCTGCAGGCGCTCTTGTCTAGCACCGGTTGCTTCTGGCACTTGCCCGTGGCGGCGCTGCATGTCGACTTGGCGCAGGCGGTGTCGTCGGCGGTCGGACACACGATGAGCGTCGCTGGGTTGAGCTGGCAGGCGCCTTCGGCGAGGTTGCAGAAAAGCGTGCCGTTGCAGAGGTCGCCGTCCTCCATGCCGGCGCAGTCGGCGGCGCGTTTGCAACAGGTCCAGGCACCTGGGGCGCACTTGCCGTCGCTGGCGCAGGCGTCGCCGGTGGTGCACTTGGCGCCATCGTCGCAGGCCTTGCCCGTCGGCGCTGGCCCCTTCTTGCAGGCGCCGGTGCTGATCTCGCAGGCGGTGACCTGGCAGGCGGTGTCGCCGCTCTGGTCGCAGACGACGATGGAGCTTGGGTTGACCTTGCAGCTCCACACCGACCCGGACTGGTCGCAGAAGGGGGTGCCGTCGCAGAGGTCATTGTTGTCGGCGCAGTCGGCGTTGGACTTGCAGCCGCAACCCGAGGCGTCCTTGGCGATGCAGGCGCCGGCGGCGCAGGTGTCACCGACGCTGCAGCCGAGGCCGTCGTCGCAGGCAACGCCGAGCTTGGCGGGGTCAGCGCTGGACAACGACTCGCGCCGACACCCGGGCTTGCCGTCGGCCCCAGGCGCCAAGTCTCAGATCTCCTTATCCAACTCGACCGGGGTGACGCTGCAGGCGCCGGTCAATGGCGCGCAGGCGTTCTTGGTGCACGCCGCATCGAGGCTGGCGTCGCAGACCTTGGCCGCCAGCGGGTCGGCAGCGCAAGCGTAGGGCAGCGCCGCCCCGGCCGCCTGCGGGACGCAGCTCTCCGCGCCGCGGCAGAGGTTTTTGGCGTCGCCGGCGCCGGCCTGAGCGCACGGCTTGTGGCCGGGCTCGCACGGGCAGGCCTGGGCACCCGGCTTGCAGACGCCGAGGGCGCAGGCGTCGCCCACTGTGCAGGCGCGGCCGTCGTCGCAGGGAGCGCCGTCGGGCCTGGCGGTGGCGCCGCCTGGCTGAGCGCACTGGGGATCGAGGCCGCCACCGGCGTCGACGGCCGAGGCGTCCGTCTGGGCGCCATCCGACGCCGCGTCTTGGTCGGGGCCGCTGGTGTCCGGCGCCGCATCGCCGCTCGCCGCCGCGTCAGCGTTCGGTGCGGCTGGGCTGCTGCAGCCGCTGAGCCAGAGCGGCAACGCGAGGAGGGCGGGGGCGAGCCGGCGCGCCATCGCGACCCGAGGCTGAACGCGGCCGCTGTCGAGCGTCGGCAGCGCCTTGGCGCCGATCTCGACCGTCATGGGCTAGACCTCCTTGCTCGCCTGTACCGCTGCGTCGAGCCCAAATACGGTGACACTTGCCCCGACGGATGATCAAGTGCGCCGGAAGCGCCACCGTGCCACGGATCTGCCTGTCGTGCCGTGACACTAGCTCCTGCCGCTCGATCCGTTTCAGCGCGCGTTGAGCAGGCGGTGGCGACGCCGGTGGGCGATGACGAGCAGCGCAGCGCCCGCGATCGAGACGAGGACGACGGCAGGGCGCTCGCCGCGCGACCGGCTGGGCGTCGCGGTGCGGCCGTCGTCGATTGTGCAGGTCATGAGCGGTGGCTTGTTGACGCGGGCGCTACACTCCGCACGGGGCAAGAACAGGGCGGGTAAGAGTGCTGAGAGACGGGGATCGCTCGCGACAGAGCAGTTCCGCCTCCATTCATCGCTCGAAAACGCGACCTCGCCCGCATAGTGGCCGACGCGATCGTCCGGCAAAACAGTGCCCACGGACACCCAGCGCTGATCACCACAGTCCACGGCCAAGCGCTCCCGATCGCTCGTGACAGGACGTGGACCCACCGAGAAGAGAGTCCGGCAGGCACCGGGGCCGCTAAGCCCCCATCCAAATCCCGGGTGCCCGAACCGTACCTCTTTCGGAGCGAAGGGCAGTGGCACGTGCTCGACACCACCAGGACATGTTGGACAACTGCGCCAGGCTTCGATCACGATTCGGTCAAGGACGGAATCGCTGCCACCATCCCTCTGGCAACAGTTGCTTGGACTCCCGGCTTCAAAGGTCTTCGTGTCGAAATCGCTACACCGCCAGTCTGTCACAGCTCTGCCGGTCTCTCGGTACCGCGTCTCCGTAAGAACGGCTAGGTCAGGGACGATCGTCCTGGCGCACAAAAACTCCATGTCTTGACAACATGGTTCGTCCGATCCGCCGAATGGCCCGATGACCATGTCGGCGCGGGTCGAGGCTGGTCCCAAGGTGACACAGCACGCCACCATCGCCGACAGTGTCGCCACCCAAACTCGCCTCGCGACACCACGCTTGCCAGCAGAAGCTGCATGATGTTAATGGGTACTCGCAAGGCCTTGTGCTACCATTCGAACCCACAGAGCCAGCCCTCGTCATCAGATTCTCGGACACGCCGCGCAAGGTCAATCGAACTTGGCAGCCCCACCGTGCCACGGATCGGCCGGTCGTGCTGTGACACCACCTCCAGGGATTCTACCCCGAACCCGTCAAGACGGACCGCAGGAAACGCCGCCCGTCAGCCGGGGACGCGCCTCTCGCGAAGCAGCCCGGCGGCACCTTGGCCCCAGCGGCTGCGACACGTCGCTGAAGGGGATCGGCGTCAGCGCGGTGGGCGCGTCGCGTGGCGAAAATGCAGCACCGGCGGGCCCGGAACGTCGCTGAGCGCCTGCCACCGCCAGCCGCCGAAGTCCAGGTCGGGCATGTAGGTGTCGGCCTCCGGTGCCAAGTCGACATCGGTGATGTAGGCCTCGTCGACCTGCGGCCACGCCGCCTGCCACAACTTTGGACCGCCCAGCAGAAAGACGCAGCCGCGGTTGACCCAACCCTCGACGAGCCGGGCCGCTTCGGCGCGCGCCGCCCGTTGCAAGGCCTCGTCGAGGCTGGCAAAGACCGTGGCGCCTTCGGCGAGCGCGCCACCACGGCCGGCGACGCTCTTCGCCAGCGACGCGCTGACGACGACGTTGATTCTGCCGGGGAGAGGCTTGCCGACCTCCTCCCAGGTGCGTCGACCCATGACGACGACGTGGCCCCGCGTGGTCTGGCGAAAATGGCGCAGGTCGGCTGGCAGGTTCCACGGCAAGCGACCGTCGTTGCCGATGGCGCCGTTGCGACCCACAGCGACGATTAGCGCCAGATTGATCGGCGATCCCGCGATCATCGCTTCACCATCCCCTCAGACCGCCACCTCGGCACGGATCGCCGGGTGCGGGTCGTAGCTGTCGATCCGGATATGCTCGGGTCCAAAGGAAAACAAGTCGGTCACCGCCGGATCGAGCCAGAGCTGCGGTGGCGGTCGCGGCGCGCGCTCGAGCTGTTCGCGAGCCTGGTCGAGGTGGTTGACGTAGAGGTGCACGTCGCCGAGCGTATGAATAAAGTCGCCGAGTTGCAGGCCACACACCTGCGCGACCATCGCCGTCAGCAGCGCGTACGACGCGACGTTGAAGGGTACGCCGAGGAAG
>SXNM01000066.1 GCA_005777155.1 Pseudomonadota bacterium
GCAGGCCAAGGCCGAAGCGGACGCCGCCAATAAGGCGAGCGCTGCGCCCACGACGCCGGCCTCCGCGTCGCCAGGCCCAGACGCCGCGCCAACGCCAACGCCGCCGCCGCCGTCTCCGCCGCCGCCGCCGTCTCCGCCGGGGCCCGCCGCCCCGCCAAGGCTGGCTTCCTCTGGGGCGCCGCGTGACGCTGGAGGTGCCCAATGAGTGGCCCCCGTAACCCATCTCTTGCCCCGCCTGCAGCGATCCCTGGCCAGCCCAGCGCCCTGGCGGCCCGCGCCCTGGCGCCGCTCTGCCTCGCCCTCGCCGTCGCCTGTGGTGGCGCGCCGACGCCCAAGGCTGCGGCCCCGGTCGCAGCGCCCGCCATCGATCCCGCGAGCGTGCGGCCGCGCGCTGCAGACATCGGCGCTGTGCGGTTCCCGACTCCGACGGTCTCTGTGGTCGGCGGCGGTGTGGGTGGGGCGGTCGTCGCAGCAGAGAGCGGCGCGTCTGGCGCCGGCGTCGAGCTCATCGTCGCCGCCCGCCGCACCTCGCCGTCGGTGTACTTCCGCTGGCTCATCCCAGGCGGCAAGGCGCTCGAGCACGGCAACGAGGGCCGCAACCGGCTGCGCTTTCCGCCGGGGACCATAGAGCTGATGGCTGAGCTGCTCACCGAGGGTACCATGGCCCACCGCGGCGAGCGGTTCGCCGCTGCGCTGGAGCGTCACGGCGCCGACGTCGACGTCAGCGCGGCGGCCGACGCCGTCATCGTCTCGGGCCGCGTGCTCTCGCACCAACTGGCGCCGACGCTGCAGCTGGTCGGCGAGTTGTTCACCGCCCCGGAGTTCGACGCCAAGCTGCTGACGACGCGCAAGGCTCAGCACGCGGCGAGCCTCGCCGACCTGGCGAGCCGGCCACAGGCGGTAGCCGGGCGCATCTTCAATCGGGTCGTCTATGGCCCCGATCACCCCTATGGCTCGCCCGGGCTCAACGCGCAGAGTCTGTCTCGCATCACCAGGGCGCACCTGGTCGAGGCACATCGGGCCGCTTTCGCCGCGGGCGGTTCGAGCTTGGTGCTGGTCGGCGACGTCAGCGCCGAGGACGCCGCGTTGTCGGTGCAGAAGGCGCTCGGCGTTGCCGCCGGCCGACGCGCCGAGGGCACGGGCGCGGTGCCCGCGGTCGTCAGCGAGGCGGAGGCCTGCCACGTCTACGATGTCAAAGACGCGGCGCAGAGCGTGGTCGTCTATGGCAACCCAGGTCCGGAGCGCAAAGCCACCGCCTGGCCCCAGCTCGTCGTCGCCAACCAGATCCTCGGTGGCTCGGCAAGCTCACGGCTCTTTACGGTGCTTCGCGAGCGCAAGGGCCTGACTTATGGTATCTATTCGAGCTTAGATGGTCGACTGCGGGCCGGTGACTGGTCGCTCTCTGGCTCCGTCCGAACTCCCAAGACCGCCGAGGCGTTGGACGCCATCGAGGTCGAGCTCAGCGTCATGCGCAGCAGCGCACCGTCGGAGGCAGAGCTGGCGGCGGCGCGGCGGTTCTTGGTCGGCCAGTTCGTGCTCGGGGCCGCCGACGCCAGCCAGGTCGCCAGCCGGCTGGCCGCTGTCCGCCTCTACGGACTTCCGGAGTCGACCTGGGATCGCTACGCCGAGGAGCTGCAGCGGACCGACGCCGACACCGTCCGCGCCCTCTCCGAGAAGACCTTCTTCGCCAGCGGTAGGCAGATCGTCGTCGCCGGCGACCTAGCGGCGCTGCGGCCCGCGCTCGACGATCGCTGCCCCCGCATCGACCTGCGCGACGTCGACGGCGAGCGGCTACGAACGCTCGTCGGCCCTGATGCGGCGATGACCGACGCCGATCGCGAGGCGCTCTTCCAGTTCTGGGGCAAGGGCGAGGGCGGCGAGAAGGCGATCGCGCGCTTCGCCGCCGACACCAGCCACGCGCCAGCGGTGCGGGCGGCCCTGCTCGATCGGCTGCGCCAGGGGCCACATCGGGCGAAGACGCTTGCCCTGGGCGCGAAGGCTAGCGATTGGCGCGCGGTGGCGACCGTCCTGGTCGAGCGCCTGCTGCCGCTCTTGCGCGACGAGGCCCTCGACGAGGCGCGCAGTGCCAAGGCCATGCTGCTCGACCTGCTGGCGCCAACCACCGGCACGTCGCCGCTGGAGGAGCCAGTCCGTCAGCGCGCGGCGGCGCAGTTGGTCACGTGGGCCTTCGCTGGTGTCGGCGTCGACAGCGGCACGGCGGCGGTGCAGGAGCTCGTGACGCCGCGCCTAGAAGAGGGCGATCTGCCGCGCCTCGGCCCAAGCGCGATTACGGGCCTGGAGGCCCTGGTCTCGGCGGACGTGTTTCGCGAGGCCGCGGCGCTCGCCCTCATCGGACTCGGCGATGGTGCGTCAGTGCGGGCCCTGGTGCGCGCCTACCGCCGCGTGCTGGTGGTGCGCCGCGTGCTGCCGAGCAAGCGGGACCTCGAGCTGCTGGCGCGGGTGCCAGATGCCCAGACCGCGCTCGTCCTGCTCGACTGCCACGCCTTGCTAGAGTTGGCCGATCGCGAACAGGAGGGCACTGCGGACTCGGAGGCCACGGCGACGAGGGCGCAGGCGCGCAAGGCGACGATGGCTACGCTGCGCGGCGTCATCGACGCGATGTCGACCGCGACGACGCAAGAGGCCGGCGGCAGTCGGGGCAGCGTACTTGACCGCGACATTCGCCACCTGCAGGCCCACTTGGAGGCGCTGCTTGAGTTCCGCGACGCCGACGATCGCTGGTGGGCGGCGACGCTGCTGGTGCGGCACAAGGGCGGAGAGGGGCTACGCATCGTTCTGACGGGCCTCAGCGACGATCAGCGCTACGTCGATCCGGCCTGGCACACCGTCCCGGTCCAGCAACAGATCCTCGGCCTGTGTGAGGCGGAGATCGCGCCGCTCGGCGCCGCGGTGGTGCGCCCGCAGCTCTTCGCCGCTCTGGCGGGTGGCACGCGGATCGCGAAGGTGCTGTCGGTGGCGACGATCCGCATCTGGGGCGACGACGACTCGATCACCGCGCTCCGCACGCACCAAGATCCGGCAGACGTCGCAAGCGTCCTCGGCCTCGATCGGCCCACGAGCGTCACCGATCTCGCCAAGGCCGCGGTCGACGCCAACCGCTTGATCCGGCGATGGGATGAGGAGGCACGGGCCGGTCGCATGGACCCGTCGGTTTTTGCACGGCGCCGCAAGACCACGCTGTCCTTCTTGACCCTGACCGGCAGCGCGCTGGAGGCCGCGGTCGAGCGGAGCGAGCCCAAGTCCGCCCCTGCCCAGCCCCCTGCCGCCAAGCCGCCGGCAGCGGGCGCCAGCGCCGGCGCAGGGAGCGGCGGCTAGGGGCCGACCTCCATTGCACACGGGAGGTTAGCAGCGCTGACCTTGCCTTCGCCGTCGTCGCGTTGCATGGAGAGCGAGGTAGGCTGCGGGGAGCGCCGCCAGCTGAGACTGTGGCAGGAGCGTAGGGATGACGATCCAGGGGCACAACGGTATGTGGACAGGCACTTGGACCGCGCTGGTGACGCCGTTTTGCGACGACGAGGCCCGGAGCCTCGACCTCGCCGGCCTTGAGCGCGTCGTCGAGCAGCAGATCGCCGGCGGAGTCGATGGACTTGTCGCCTGCGGCACGACGGGCGAGGCGTCGACGCTCACCGACGATGAGTGGCGAGCGGTGGTGTCGACCGTCAAGCAGGCGGCGCGCGGAAGAGTGCCCGTGATCGCTGGCACCGGCAGCAACAGCACGGCGCGGACGATCGAGGCCACGCGGGCAGCGCGCGACCTCGGCCTCGACGGCGCGCTCATCGTCACGCCCTACTACAACAAGCCGACCCAAGATGGCCTGCTCGCTCACTACCGGGCGGTGCTCGCCGCGGTTCCGCTGCCGATCGTGCTCTACAATGTGCCTGGCCGCACAGCGTGCAACCTGCTCCCTGCCACCGTCGCTGCGCTCGCCGCTGACCCGCAAGTCGTCGCCGTCAAAGAGGCGAGCGGCTCACTGGAGCAGGTGCAGACCATCTTGGAGCGTACGGGCGGCAGCTTCCCTGTGCTCTCGGGCGACGACGCGCTGGCGGTGCCCATCTACAGCATCGGCGGGCACGGCATCATCTCCGTGGTCAGCAACCCGGCGCCCGCGCGGACGGCGGCGCTCTTTCGGGATGCCCGCGCTGGCCGCGTCGACGCCGCTGCCCAAGGCCAGATCGCCCTGCGAGAGCTGATCGCTGCGCTGTTCTGCGAGTCCAACCCGCAGCCGGTCAAGATGGCGATGCACCTGCTGGGCTTGATGAGCCCCTGTACGCGACTGCCGCTGCTCACCGCCAGCCCGGCGGCGACGGCTGCGGTTCAGACCGCGATGGTTCGGCTTGGCCTGATGACTGAGGGGCGCTGAGGCGACCGGCACTCGCTGAGACTGCCGTCGCGCGCATTGCGGAGATGTGGGCTCGGAGGCCCATTGCGGCTTGACGTCTGAGAACCCAGACTGCTACCACGACGCGGCGCCCGCCCGCCGCGCACGAGTGAGACGGATCAGCCTTGAGCAATCAGCCCCAAACGCGCGCGGGTGACTCGGCTGCATTGCTGCTTGAGGCGAGCGGTCGCACGCACGTCGGTCTCGAGCGCCGCAACAACGAAGACGCGTTCCACGTCGACAGCGGCGCAGGCTTCTTCGTCGTCTGCGACGGGATGGGCGGCCACGCCAGCGGCGAGATCGCCAGCCGAATCGCCGTCGACACCATGGTCCGCTTCGTGACGCGGACAGTGCAGGAGGCGGGGTTTCGCTTCCCGTTCAACTCGCCCGACGCCCTGTCGCTGCAGACGCGCATCCTCGATTCGGCGGTGCGTCTCGCCAACCGCTCGGTGTTCGCCGAGGCGCAGAACGACATCGACAACAAAGGCATGGGCACCACACTCGTCGCGGTGCTGGCCGAAACCGACGGGGTCGGGGTGGTCCACGTCGGCGACAGTCGCCTGTATCGCTACCGCGATGGCAGCCTGGAGCAGGTGACCGAAGACCACAGCCTGCTGAATCACTACCGCCGCACGCGGCCGATGACCGCTGAAGAGATACGAGATTTCCGCGGCAAGAACGTCATTGTGCGTGCCGTGGGCCTGCGCGACACGGTTCAGCCTGAGGTGGCCGAGATCGACCTGCTGCCCGGCGACATCTTGCTGCTCTGCACTGACGGCCTGTCCGACCTCGTTGACGATGAGTCTCTCGCGCGCTTGCTGGCGACGCACGAAAAGGATCTCGACCTAGCGAACTCGGCGATGATCGACGCTGCGCTGGCCGCCGGCGGCAAAGACAATGTGACGGTGCTGCTGGCGAGGCTACGCGGCGACCACGCGGTGCGGGGTGCGACGGCGCGGGCGAGTGACGACACCAGCCCCGGCTTCCGAGCCGTCGGCGATGACGGCTCGTGGGACGTCGAGACGATGCCAGGCGGCGAGTTGCCGACCCTCGGCGGCGAGGACACCGACGCTGTAGTCGCAAGCTCCCCAGGGTTCCCACTCGACGCGGTGACGCCAAATGAACTTCTGGCGCTGACCGACGAGGATATCGCCCGCCATCGCGCTCAGGTGGCCGCCGCGCCAAGCGAGGGACCGCCGGGCCTGCCAGGTACTCCGACGCTGGTCGCCGGCGACCTCGACGCAGACGACGTCGATCCGCATAGCAGCACCCCGCAGGCGCTCCCAGCCGTCCGCGTCGATGACTTGGGGTCTGCCGCCAGCCAAGGAATTGCCGCGTCGCCGGCCGCCGTCGCCGTCGCCCCAGTGTTGCGTGTCCCAATTGCGATCCCGCTCGCGACGCCGAATCCGCCGCCACCTGCAGCGCAAGCGGCCACCGAACCAGCCGCCAGCCCCATTCCGGACGCGGTCGCAGGTGCAGCGGCGGTCATCGAGCGCGCGGCCCTCGATCCGGCGGTCGACGCCGCGTTTCGCCGTGCCGGCACCCGCCGTACGCTGACGTCGCGCGGCAGCGGCCCTTCTCACGTCGTCGAGTCGCCGTTCGCGCGTCGCGCCAGCGCCGAGCTGAACGTGTTGCCCGGCGCTCCCTCGGGCGACCTCGCCGCGGGCTGGCGCTTCGATCCAGCGGCGTCGGTCGGCCCAGGCGAGCTGCGCCCCTCTGGTCACGTCGCGCAGGAGACCCTGCGCATCGGCCGGCCCGTGCTGTCGGCGCAAGCACCCGGGCTGGCGCAGGCTACCGACGACTCCGCCGCCGTCGACTCCAGCGCCGCGGGCGACTGGGGTGCTGGGCCCGCTGTGTCGGACATGCCGACGCTACGTATGGAGGCGGTCTCGAATGACGAGGCGCCGGCGCATGCGCGCCCGGCGGCGCCGCTGGCGGAGGCGCAGCCAGGCGACGCTGCTGCCTCGCTCGAGCCTGACCCCGACGCCACGCCTTGACGCGCGAGTGACGTCTGGCCTCGGCGGGCGGCGGCCTTTGGACAGACCGCACGGGCTCTCGTAACATTCGCGGGGTGCGCCGCTCGTTGCGCACGCTGGGGGCAGCCGATGGCCTGGAGCCGTGCGTCAAGGGCAGAGCTTTGGCGCCGCACCGGTAGCGAGCCCGTCAGCGCGCTGTGGGCGGTGGGACTGAGCGCCGCGTCTGGCCGGCCAGGTCGCGCTGGCATCGCTTGGGCGTGCTTGCCCGCCTTGGCCGCCGCTGCGCTGGCCTGCAGCGCTGATCCGGCTGCCAGCGAGGAAGACAGCGCGCCGGAGGAGGTGGTCGGCCGCGACGACACCGGCAGCCCCGCCGACTTGGAGCCGATCGACAGCGGAGCCCCGGACGGAGCCGTGGGCGGTGAGGACACCGGCGGGCAGTGCCCAGGAGGCGCCGGCTGTGCCTGCGACGGCCCGCAGGACTGCGACAACGGCCTGTGCATTGACACCCCGGCGGGTGGCGTCTGCACCCAGATCTGCGTCGACAAGTGCCCCAAGCCCGAGCTGCAGTCGTGTGCGGCGGTGCAGCAGCCCGGCGGCGACATCGTCTCGATGTGCACGCTGCGCTACGGCCTCTTGTGTGAGCCGTGCGTCTCCAAGGCCGACTGCCCCTTGCTCGGCGCCGTCAGCGTCGAGGCCGGCTGCTTTCGCCAGACCGGCGCCAGCGGCGAGCTGTTGGCGATGGCCTGCAGCGTGGTCTGCCAAGAAGACAAGGACTGCCCCACCGGTCACGGCTGCCGCGACGCCGTGACGGCCGAGGGCGACGCGCGCAAGGCCTGCCTGCCGCTCAAGGACGGCGAACCGACGCTCTGCCCGTGCAGCCCGCGGGCGGTCAAGAAGTCGCTGAGCTCGGCCTGCGAGGCCAAGGCGCAGGGCAACGTCTGCGCCGGAACCCGCACCTGCGCGGTGGTCGGTGAGGTCGGCCTCTGCTCGGCGAAGCCAGCGGGCAATGAGACGTGCGACGGCGTGGACAACGACTGCGATGGCACCACCGACGAGGGCCTCTGCGACGACAAGGACCCTTGCACGAGCGACCTCTGCGAGGCCAAGATGCAACAGTGCAGCCACATCAAGACCCTGGGGCCCTGCGACGACGGCAACGCCTGCACAGGCCCCGACCTCTGCGGCGAAGCGGCCTGCGCGGGCGTGCTCCTCGACTGCGACGACGGCAACCCCTGCACGACCGACAGCTGCGATGTCACCGCCGGCTGCGTCCAGAAGCCGCACGGCAAGCCCTGCAACGACGGCAGCGCTTGCACTGACAACGATCTCTGCGATGGCAAGGGCGCCTGCGTCGGCCTCGCGCTCGACGTCTCAAAGGCGTGCAACGACGACAACCCCTGCACAGCCGACGGCTGCGACAAGGCCACGGGCTGCAACAAGAAGCCCGCGTCGGGCGTCTGCGAGGACGGCAACCCGTGCACCAACGGCGACACCTGCGCTGCCGGCGCCTGCGCCTCGGGCCAGAACGTCTGCGCCTGCCAGACCGACGCCGACTGCCAAGCCTCTGACGACGACAACCTCTGCAACGGCACGCTCTTCTGCGACAAGGCCGTCGCGCCCTTCGTCTGCAAGGTGGACCCAAAGACCGTGGTCACCTGCGACAACAGCGGCGACACCACCTGCCTGACGACGAGCTGCACCACGAAGACCGGCGCCTGCGACAAGGTTGCGGCGGCCGACGCCAAGCCCTGCGACGCCGACGGCTCGGTGTGCAGCGCCGGCGACACCTGCCAGGGCGGCGCCTGCAAGGCCGGTGGCGCGGTCAACTGCGACGACGGCAACCCGTGCACGAACGACACCTGCGACGCCAAGTCTGGCTGCGACGCGGTCAACACCATCGGCGGCTGCGACGACGGCGAGCCCTGCACCAAGGGCGACACCTGCGCCTCAGGCAAGTGCGTCCCGGGCGTCAAGCTGGTCTGCAACGACGACAAGGACTGCACCGTCGACGTCTGCGACAAGCTCACGGGCAAGTGCGTCTACGACGGCAAGCCGGCGGAGGGCGATCCCTGCGACGCCGACAAGTCGGTCTGTACCAAGGGCGATACTTGCCAAGCGGGCGCGTGCGTCACCGGCAAGCCGTTGGTCTGCAACGACGACGACGGCTGCACGAGCGACAGCTGCGACGCCCAGACCGGCTGCAAGTACCTCGACAACACCAACCCCTGCGACGCCGACGGCAACCCCTGTAGCGTCGGCGACGCCTGCAAGAACGGCGCCTGCCAGAAGGGCCCGCCCAAAGACTGCGACGACCTCAACCCGTGCACCCTCGACGGCTGCGACAAGGCGAGCGGGACCTGCACCCACGACGGCAAGGCGCAAGACCTCGTGCCCTGCGACGCCGACGGCTCAGTCTGCACCGTGGGCGACGCCTGTCAGGCCGGCAAGTGCTTAATCGGAAAGACAAAAGATTGCAACGACAGCAACTTGTGCACTGTCGACAGCTGCCACGTCAAGGGCGGCTGCCAGAACGTCTCGAGCGACGGCAAGGGCTGCGACGACGGCGACGCCTGCACCAAGTCGGACACCTGCGTCGCGAGCAAGTGCGCAGGTCTCAAATTGAATTGCAACGACAACAACGCCTGCACCGACGACGTCTGCGCCGCCGACGACGGCTGCAAATATCCAGCGATCGCCAACGGCAAGCCATGCGGCAGCGCGCAGCACTGCGTCCAGGGCAAGTGCGTGACGCCCAAGTGCGGCGATGGCTACACCGCGGCGGGCGAGCAGTGCGACGACGGCAACGCGCTGGCCTGCGACGGCTGCGAGTCGTGCCAGCTGCGCGGGCAGCTCGCGCTCGCCGGCAAGGGCGCCGCCAGCTTCGCGGCACCGACTCCCAACGCCGACGGCACCACCAGCATCGCTGCGCTGCTGGGCGACCTGACGATCGAGCTGTGGCTGCGTCCGGACGCCCTCGGCGCGGCAGGCGGCAACAAGGAGCAGCTGCTGGTGTCGCGCGCCCACGGCCAGAGCGTGGTGTCGCCGTATCAGGTCGGGCTGACGGCGGCGGGCGTGCCCTTCTTCCGCCACACCACCACCGCCGGCAGCGAGTTGGTGCAAGCCCAAAAGCAGAAGGCGCCGTGGGTCCTGACGCAAGGCAAGTGGGCGCACCTGGCGGTCACGGTCGCCGGCACCGAGGTGCGCCTCTTTGTCGACGGCGCCCCAGCCGGTGGCGGCCCGCTGCAGTTGGCCCGGGTCGAGGCGCCGTCAGCGACGCTCACCGTGGGCGCGCGTATGCCGAACGACTTCGCGGCGGGCTTTGTCGGCCGCATCGACGGCCTGCAGATGGCGGCGGGCGCGCTGCGCGGCGGTCCATTCGTCCCTGGTCGCGAGCCGCGCCTCGACCCGACGACCGTGGGCGTGTGGCGCTTTGACGCCGTCAAGGGCGCTACCAAGGTCGCGGACGGCAGCGTCCTTGGCCATGACCTCGCGCTCGCCGGAGACGCCGCAGTGGCCGCCGACGACTGCCAGGGCGGTGATCCCAAGGCGTCCGTCTGCGGCGACGGGATCACCTCGCCGCATGAGGAGTGCGACAACGGTGACGCGTTGGCCTGCGACGGCTGCGAGGCTTGCCGTAGCGAGAAGTCCCTCAAGCTGGGCGCCAAGGGCGTGCTGGTGACGCCTGGGCTGCCGACCTGGGCCCCCGACGCCCTCTGCCCAGGCTGCCGCATGACGGTCGAGGCCTGGGTGCGCCCAGACAACACCAACGGCGTCTTTGAGGTCGCCGCGCTGTCGTGCGGCTTCGGCTCGCTGATCCTGGCCCAGACGCCGGGCGGGGGCACCCACTTCGGCTTCGTGCGATTTCCGCTGCCGCCGGTCTTCGGCACCACCGTCATCAAGCCCGGCAAGTGGTACCACGTGGCCGCCACCCTCGGCTGGAACGCTGGAGATCCGGTGCGTCTCTGGGTCGACGGCAAGTTGGAGGGTGAGGTTATGGTTATTGTTGTTGTGATTTAGTTTGGTTATATTATCGACAAGGAATTGTTTTTCATCGGCGCTGGCGTCGGTGGTACTGGCGGCGGCTGCGTCGCCGACGGCAAGACCCCAGCGCCGGGCGCCTCGTTCCCAGGCGCCATTGACGAGTTCCGCTTGAGCGCCGGCCTGCGCTACAGCGACGCCTTCACGCCGCGGCGCCGCCTGCTGCCGGACGCCGCCACGCGCGGGCTCTGGCATTTCGACTCGCCCGGCGGCGTCGGCAGCGACGACTCGGGCCGCGCTGTGTCGACCTCGAACGCCGACGTGACGGCGCCGCCGGACGCTTGCTATGGCGACACTGCGGGCTCGGCCACCTGCGGCGACGGCCAGCAGGCGCGCTGGGAGCCATGCGACAACGGCAGCGCCAATGGCCCCTGGCCCGGCAAATGCGACAAGGCGTGCGGCCAGACCAGCGAGCCTGACTGCACCAGCCTCGGCTGGCAGACGGGGACGGTGCCCACCGGCAAGAACACCCTGACCTATGACGCTACCGGCTGGACGCTGGAGGGCTGGGTGCGGCTGCCAGGCTTTCCGAGCAGCGGCTACGGCGTCATCGCGGGCGTCGACGAGCCCGGCGGCTCGATCGGCTGCGCTTCGATGCCGGCTGGCCAGTCTTGGCGGGTGGCGGTGGGCCCGGGCGGCCTCGACGCCTCGCGGCTCGGCGGCGCCGGCGAGAAGGCGGGCACCGCGCCCCCGGTCTGGCAGGTCGGTGTGTGGCAACACTTCGCGCTGCAGCACGAGCAGAACGGCCAGGGCAGCCTATTTGTCGACGGACGCAAGGTGCGCGCCTTTGTCGGCGCGTCGACGGCGTGGTCCGCGAGCTGCCCGCTCCGCCTCGGCGACGCCTCGCAGCAAGGCAACCACCCGCAGTCGGCAGAGCTGGCGAGCCTGCGGCTGTCGAAGGGCGCGCGCTACGGCCAAGGGTTCGGGCTGCGTACGACCTTGGACCCCGACAAGCGCGCCATCTTCCTGTTTGATTTCGGCGATGGGGTGGGCACGTCCGCCGTCGACTTGATCACTGGCTTCAAGTTGGATGTCGCGGCGCCGCAGTGGAGCAAGGCCAAGGGGCCTGCCTGTAAGCCCTAGGCCGACGCCGCGCCACCACGCGACCGCGCACTCGCACGCCTGTGACGCCCTCCGACGGCGACAGTCCCGCGCCCACGGCTGGACAGACCGCAGTCGGCGCGCCTTGGCGGATGTCTCAAGGCAGGGACCGCCACGGCGTCGCCACCCTGCGCGGCTCCCTTTGGCTGTCGAGCGAGGCCGCGGCCACTGCCCTCGGGTGCACGCCATGGTGCGGAGGCGCCCTCCGGGAAGCGCCGTCCATCCACCGCTCTCGTGACGCTCGCTGCCGGGCGCCACACAGCCCTGTCGTCCCGCGCTGGCTCAGCCCGAGGCAGCCTGGAGTGGCCGAAAGTGATGAGCCCGCGTGGGCTGCCGCGGTGGCGTGTGCGTCGCCGTGGCTGAGCCGGGCCGCAAATTGGCCCAAAACGAAGAGCGGCCCCGGAGAGCCGAGGCCGCCTTCGTTCAGAGCAAGTGTGAAATCAAGAGGGGAGTCCGGGATCGCTCGTCTGCCGACCTTTAGGCAGCAAGACCGACCACTTCCCAACGATGGCCGACTTGAAAGGGCACACGGTCACCACGGACTTCAAAGAAGGGACGCCGCCGAAGCGACGCAGTGTGTGAGGATGGTTGGATGAGGATTGAGAGAACTTATGGGAATACAGCTTGCTCCTGCGCTTGAACCTCTAGCAAGGGCCGTGCCAACGAGCGCGCTGGCGCTGAATATCCGGACATACGTTAGTATAGTTATGATGTTCGGCGCTCATTCCGGCCACGCAGGGGCACATGGCGTCGGCACGCGCGCGCGGATGGGTCTCATATTGAAACACTTCCGGCTGGGAGGCACAGAGGCCCCGCCGCCCCAAGCGACACTCAGTGCCAGGGGTCGGGTCCAGCGCGCCGCAGGAGCGATAAAGAGCGGCGGACGGAGGCCTGCCTGGCCATGGACTTGCAGACGGCGCTGTCTCATTTCGGAACAGTTGTGGCCGCAGGCGATGGTCAGGCATCGTCGCCACCAGAGCGGGCGGCAGGCGTGTCAGAGCGCTGGCCTGGCGCGCTCTCGTCGTGGTAGACCGCCGACGCGCTGGGCGAACTTCGTCGCCGCCTGCGCCGCCCCGCAGCCTGGCCGGAGGACCACGCCATGATCGACCTCTTCAACCCGAGCGAGGAGCACGCCGCGCTCCGCACGATGGTCCGCGACTTCGCCACCCATGAGCTAGAGCCGCAGGCTGCGGCGCATGACCGTGACGAGCGCTTCAACCTGCCGCTCTTTCGCAAGCTCGGGGACCTCGGGCTGCTCGGGATCACGGTCGACGAGCGCTTTGGCGGCAGCGGCCTCGACGCTGTGGCGGCCGTCATCGCCCATGAGGAGCTGGCGGCGGTCGACCCGGGCTTCTGCCTCGCCTATCTGGCCCACGCGATGCTGTTCGCCAACAACCTCGTGATCAATGGAGATGATTCGCAACGGCTGCGCCTGCTGCCAGACGCCTGCGCCGGTCGCAAGATCGGCGGCATGTGCATGAGCGAGCCGGGCGCCGGCACCGACGTGCTCGGCATGGCCAGCCGTCTGACGCCGATCGACGACGGCTTCGCCCTGACGGGCCGCAAGATGTGGATCACCAACGGCGCCGTCGGCGAGAATGAGCTCGGCGACTGCTTCTTGGTGTACGCCCACGCCGGCGCTCCGGGCAGCCGCGCCCTGACGCTGGTGCTGGTCGAGAAGGGGATGCCCGGTTTCCGGCTTGGCCAGAAGATCCACGACAAGCTGGGCATGCGCGCTTCGACGAC
>SXNM01000067.1 GCA_005777155.1 Pseudomonadota bacterium
CCAGCGTTGACAAAGAGCAGCGTCGGATCGGCGGGCGGCAAGAGGCTGTGCGAGGGCACGACCACGTGGCGTTGTTCGGCGAAATAGTCCAGGAAGGCGGCACGAATCGCGGCGGCGGACATCGGCTTCATGGCAGTCCTCAAGGGCGTGGCCCCAGCCAGGGGCGGCGCGGGCCGGCGGCCTCCGGGCCGTCGGGGGCGCGGAGTGTAGTGGGTTCGGGGTCTGGTGCAATGGGCCGGGGCCGCGTGGCAGCCTGCCGGTAGGCGCCGATCAACGCTCGCCGTGCCCGGGCCACCTCAGCGCCGTTGGCGCGCTCCGGCCGATGCGTCAGCCTCGGCCGCGGGCGGTAGCGCGGCAGACTGCTGGGCAGCGCCTCGGCCGCTGTGAGGTGCGAGGCCGTCGCATCGGCGTTGCCGCGCCACGGACGCGCACGCTGGGGGAGCGAGTTGGACCAAGACCCTCCACCTCGACATGCGCCCCATCGAGCCGATCGCCAACGCTGATGTGCTCGTCGCACGCCAGAGCCGAGAGGCGAACGTCGGGCCTGCCCACTCCCACGCGGGCGAGGGTGCCGTCCGGGGCCCGACGCTCAGCGCTGGAGAGCTCTCGGCATGTCGACTTCGGTAGATTGGCCGGCGGCGTCGAGGACCACCAGCGTGAGGCGCCACGTGGCGGCCTGCGCCATCGCCTCGCGGATCGCCTCGGCCTGCGCCGTCTCGGTGTCGACGTCGAGCAGCAGGACCGCGGCGGTCGGCTCGACCCCGGAGCGCTCGCGCCAGTCGGGGATCGCCGCGAGGAACTTGGCCCGCAGGGCGCTTGGCTCCAGCGGGCCAGGCGGCGCCAGGTCGCGGTCGTTGGCGCGCAGCCCCTTCGGGCCATAGGCGACCCAAAAGCGGCGGTTGAGGTCATCGAGGCCAAAAGGCGAGCCGCGGCGGTCTGGGACCTGCCCGATCAAGGGCACGGCGCCCCGCGGCGGCAGCAGCAACCCGAGCTGACTCTCCAGCGCCACGGTCTGCGGCGTCGCCCGCGGCGGTTGCGCCGGCGCGGTCGGCGTCTGCGGCTGCTGCGCCACCTGCCTCGCCGCGTTGCCGGACGCTTGGCCTCCCTCGCACCCGCCGCCGCAGCCGGCGAGGCCGCCGCAGAGCAGGGCGAGGACCAGCTGCAGTCGCCCCGGCGTTGTATGCTTCACCGCTGACATGCGGCCTCCCCTCGGCGCGCCGGCGTCGATGGCACGGCGCCGCGAAGCTGCCACCCGGCGAGGGCGGCGGTCAATCGGGCGGCGCTGCGCCTTCCGCGCCATGGAGGGCGCCAACTTGGCCGGCGCGCAGATGTCGGGTCTCCGCCCCGGCCCGGCGCGTGATCGCCCGCAAGGCGCTCGGCGTGACCGATGTCCAGAGCCCGTGGGATGACGGGCGCAGCGGCGCCCGGGCCGCCGTCGCCGCGCGGGGCGGGGCCGCGCTCGCCGTCACGCCTCCAGGTGGAGCGCCCTTGGCCAGAGCTCGCTTTGCCGCCCACAGCCCGCGGTGCTAGGGTGCCGGTGAGAACCAGATCGTGCGGGGTAGACGATGTGATCTCGCGCTAACTGTCCGCGGCGACACCCAGAGGGCGCTCGGCAGGTGGCCGAAGGCCGGGCTCACGCGCCCGCCGCGTCGCCATCCCGCCGGAGCCCACCGCCGTGCCGACCAACCCCGAACGAGCGCGCGACGATGAATCGTCGATCGACACGCAGAGGCCAGATCCGTGGTCGATCGCTACGCTTCGGCTGATCGGCGGCGGCCAGCTCGGGCTGGCTGCTTGCCCTGGTCGGCGCCCAGCGCCTCGCAAGACCTGCGCTGCGCTGCCTGACGTCGAGCGAGACCTCGACGCCGTCGCCGCCTGGGGAGCCGCGGTGGTGATCACCGTCATGGAGACCGACGAGCTCGAGGCGCTCGGCGTCGCCGGCCTTGGAAATGCCGTGACCCGGCGCTCGATGGCTTGGCTGCAAGTGCCGATACCGGAGCGCGGTGTGCCGGATGCCGCCGATGAGGCGCGGTGGACAGAGATTTCCCGGGCTCTGGATCTGCGCCTCACCGACGGCGCCAAGGTGCTCATCCACAGCAACGGCGGACTTGGTCGCGCCGGGCTAGTGGCGGCCCTCATCGCCATCGACCGCGATCCCTTTCCCGAAGTGCGCCGCGCCGGTGACAATCCGCTCGACGCCCTCGCCGCCGAGGCCATCGCCCAGGTGCGCGCCGCTGACGAAGGCGCCTTCGACGGCGCGGCGCACCAGCAGTGGCTGCAGGCATACGCCCAGCGGAGCGGCATGTCGCGCCTGACCCGCGGCATGGAGCAGAGCGACCTCTACCGGCGCGTGCTCGGCTTCCTGCTCGGCGGTGCATGCGGCGACGCGCTCGGCGCACCGGTCGAGCTGCTGCGCCATGACCGCGACTTCACCCCATTCGGCCCGCGCGGCGTGCGCGAATTCGCCGCTGGTCCTGCGCCAATCGGCGCCATCACCGACGACACCCAGCTGACGCTGTTTACGGCCGAGGGCATGCTGCGTGGCTGGATCTGCCGCCGCCTCCAGGGCAGCCAGCGCTGGCCGCCCCACGCCCACAACGGCATCCTGCGCTGGTACTTCACCCAGACCCATGCTTGGCCCATGCAGCCTGGGCCCGACGGCTACTTGATTCAGATTGAAGCGTTGCATCAGGTTCGGGGTCCAGGCAAGACCTGTCTCAGCGCGCTCGCCCAGACCACCGCCCTCGGGCAGCTGGCGCAGAACGACAGCAAGGGCTGCGGCGGCGTGATGCGGGTGGCGCCTGTCGGCGTCTACTGCGAGGACGCAGAGGCCTTCGACGTCGGCGCCGAGTGCGCGCAGCACACGCACGGCCACCCGAGCGGCTACCTCAGCGCAGGTTGGCTGGCCTGCTGCGTGTCCGGCCTTCTCCGCGGCCAGCGCCTGGTGGCGGCGGCGGCCATCGCCGATCGCCGGCTCGCCGAGCGGCCGGAGGTGAACGCCGGCGGCGCCAGGGCGCTCAAGACTCCGAGGGCACTCGCCAACGCCCGCGCCGAGGCGGAGCGAACCGTCGAGGGTGGCCTCTGGCCGAGCCGCATCCCAGCCTCGCTGGGCCAGGGCTGGGTCGGCGAAGAGGCGCTGGCGATCGCGTTCTACTGCGCGCTGCTGGCCGAGGCGTGGTGCGAGCGTGGCGACGCCACGGTCGACGTCGTGGAGGACGCCATGTCGCTGGCGGTGACCCATGTCGGCGACTCGGACAGCACCGGCAGCATCACCGGCCAGCTCCTCGGCGCCCGCTTTGGCGCCACGGCCATCCCGCCGCGCTGGACCGAGGCGGTCGAGCTGCGCGACGTGATTGCGCAGCTCGCATGGTGGCTCGTCGGCTCGGCGACGGAGCGGCTGCCTGCAGCGGCGTTGCGGTCGACCCACCCGGGCTGGTAGCGGTGCCGGCGGTCACCCCGACCAGCGCGGACGAGCGCGACGACCTGCGGCGCCGCCAGCGATGACGCCTCGAGCGTGGGCGGCGGAGGCGCCGTCTAGGCGCCGAAGTCCAGCTGGGCCGAGACGACGGCGCGATCTGCGCCACCGCAAAGGGGCGCGGCGGCCTCGGCGAACCTAGCAACGATCGCGGCGTCGCTGTCTGCGCTGCAGTCGCCGACCCCCCTGGGCGACCACGACCTCAACCTCCGTCGGGGCTCCCGGGATCCAACCGTCACGCCGCTGCGGCCGCGCTGGAAGGCGGAGTGCGACGTCGACGAGGTCGATGAGCGCATCGAGGTCGCGGCTCTCCACGGTGAGAGGTGCGGCTGTGGCCGGCGCCGGGCGCAGGGCAAGGAGGCGTTGGCGGCGGCGGCAAATGCGGTCGCAGGGTCGGGGGGACAACGCCACACAGTGGCTGACCGAGGTCGTCGCAACCACGCTTGGGGTCAGTCGAGGAGCGGCCCCGTCAGGTCGCCAATCTGCCGCCTACTCCATCACCCGACCGTTCGACCCAGAAGCTGGTCGATCACATTCGCGCGGCAGCCGCGGTACAAGCGAGGCGAACGGGATGGACCTTCGCGCCAGCGACGACCGCCACCGCCGGATCGCTCCATGCCGATGCGCGTCTCGAAAGGCTCGATTCAGCTCGTGGCCGGTGCCGAGCTTGGCGAGGTCGCGCCGCACGATGTCTGAGAGAAGGCTATCGAACTCGGGGCGCTGCGTTGGCTTCTCCTCGAACAGACCGCGGAGAACCGGCAGGCGATACCACTCCAGGAAACGGGTGAGCTGCCGCTGGGCGGCAGGATCGGCAACCCGCGGACGTAGCAGCGCAACCGCTGCAGCACAGGAACGCTCGCGCTCCCTCTGGTTGACGTGCATCTTGCCTTCAAAGCACGTATCGCAGAGGTATTCAATATCACTTCGTGTGATGGCCGCGTCGATGGCCTCGGTTGCGGCGACCGCGGGCATGAGTACGCCGCAGCCTGCAAGGACGAGCGACAGCAAAGCAGCCGCGACCGAGCCCTGCTAGCCTGCATGGGACGGTGTTTTCACGACGACCTCCGTCTACGGGGAGTAGAGGACCGCACGCGTCCACCACCGGAGCCACCGTTGCGGGCCAAGCGAAGATTGCCTCTCTGTCCGGCAGTCGTCAACAGCGAGGCGCCGACCGCCATGTCATCCTAACATGGCGCAGAGACAACGAAAGGATGGACCCAGCGCGGTCCATTAGGGCGCCTGGCTCTGCCAGCCGATGTCCGCCGATCGCAGAGGCATGACGAATCATGTGCCGCCACTCCAGACGGCAATGCATGGTAAGCGATACGCATTTGCCCATCTGTGGTCACTGAAGACGTCCACCAAACCCGACCTCGGTCCATGCTCCCCTCCTTGCTGCAATACAATCACCGTCGGCCACTGCCCGGCCATCGACGACTTCGCCTCCAGAAGCGAAGTCCTCGCCACCGCCGGCGACTGCGCCAAGGACCTCCTGGTCAGAAACCTAGGTTTTCCATTGAGCCCTGACAGGTTGCACCGATCCGTCGCGCCGCCAAGTGACGAAGTCCCGCGGTCGGCCGGGCTGCATCGCTAGGCTGCAGCGCCAATCCGCAGCGCCGAGCCAGAGTCGATGGTGCTCCCCGGCGCGCCGCTGACCGAAGCGCGATGCGAGCCGGGCGGCGCCACAGCCGAGGTCGGAGGGGACGCGGCCTCGCTGACGATGACCCAGTTCGGCAGCTCGGACGGCACGGTCGGCATGACCGACCACCCCTGGGAAGCGCGCCAAGCCTAGCGCCGCCCGCTACGGGACGGTCACGTCGGGGTGGGCGCGCAGCACGGCCCGCTGAGCAGCGCTGAAGGTGGCCTGGACGCCGCCACTGGTCGAGGGCTGGCTGTGCATGAGGGTGGGCGCGCCGCCGAGGTCGGGCAGGCCATGCAAGCCATCGCTGTGGTAGAGCCCGAGCAGGTGTCCGAGCTCATGTGCCATGGTGGCGCCCAGGCGTGCGCTGGTTGGAGGCTCGCCGCGGCCACAGTCGCCGGTCGCCACCACGGCGAGCGAAGCGGCCATCCCAACCCGTCCGCCGCCGGGGATCTTGGTCGCAAAGCCGGCGACGGAGGCGCCGCCGCCCGAGAGAGGGTATTGCATGAGACAGGGCCACAGCGCGACCACCGCGACGCCGCGCGCGGCGAGCCCGCCGGCGACGCCAGGCCGCTCCTGCCACGCCGCGTCGACCGCTGCCTGGAGCGCGACGAGGTCCGGCGAAGCCAGAGACGACACGTCGAGCGTGAGCGGCAGCTTCGCTGTCCAGGCCTCGAGGTCCAGCAGCGGCGGGGACGACAGCGCGATCTGAGCGGCGGCAAAGGGCACCGCGGCCGCCGCCAACATGGTGGCAACAGCGGCAGCGCTGCCTGCGACCTGAACGCCGGCGCCGCGGGCGACGACGACCTCCAAGGCGCCCGTCGCGGTCGGCTCTACCGCGGACTCTGCGACCGACTGCAGGCGAACATGGTTAATCTTGCTGCCCAAAGCGCCAAGGTGGAGCGGCAAATCGGTACGACAGTGGAGCAGCTGGACACGGACCTCTAGCGACCCAACTTGCGTCAAGCCTACCGACGGGTCGGCGAAAACGGCGAGCGCGTAGCCGTGCTGTGTCGAGACGGGCCGCTCGCAGTCCTGACACGACCAGCCGCCGACGCCCGGGCTGCTGCCGCCGCCGCCGCTCGCGTTGCCTGAGCCAACCCACACCTCGCCGTCAGAGCGACGCATGTCGAACAAGCGCAGACAGGCCTCCTCGCCTGCGAGCAGCGGAATCGCCTCGGCCCGCACCGCGAGGTAACGCGCCCCGAGCGGCACGGGCAGGCTCAAGGCTTCAGTGCTACCGTCCTTGCCAAGGGCGAGCACGACGCCTGGCGACCAAGCCGGCTGCAGCGGCGGCGCCGACTCTGCCCCTGTGGCGTCGAGGCTGCTGCTGTCGGCGCCGTCCGGGGCGTCAGCGACGTTGGGGGCGTCAGCGACGTCAGCGGCAGCGGTCTCGTCTGCCGGCGCCGCGTCAGCGGGCGCGGTCGACGCGTCTTGGCAAGCGGCCAGCAGGCACCAAGAACAGGCCGCGATGGCCGATTGGCAGAGACGGGCGCCGAAACCTCGCGCGACGGGGCGGCGGACGCTTGTCACCTTGGCTGGCAGTGTAAGGGTCTCGCTGGTAGTGGGGCAAGGTCCGAAGTCGTGACCGGATGGGAGCGCGGCGGCGGCGGCGATGGCAATTGCGGGTTCCGATGGCGGCGCCTCATGCTAGCCTCAACAGCCGGGACGTCCCGCGCGGTCCACCCCGCCGGCCCAAGCGCAAGGCAGGGTGGCGCGCCGAGACCGATGCGAGGCTTCGCTCATGCGCACGGTGCTACTGCTGATCGCCTCCAACGTGTTCATGACCGCGGCGTGGTATGGCCACCTGCGCGATCGCGACATGGCGCTATGGAAGGCGATCGCGCTGTCTTGGGGCATCGCCTTCTTCGAGTACTGCCTGCAGGTGCCAGCCAACCGCTGGGGATATCAGACCATGTCGGCGTACCAGCTCAAGATCATGCAGGAGTCCATCACGCTGGCGGTGTTTGTCGGCTTCGCCTGGTTCTGGCTCGGCGAGCGCCTGCGATGGAATCACGCCGTCGCTGGGGTGTTGCTGGTTGGCGCGGTCGCCGTGGCCTTCTTGCCAGAGGGTGGCGGCGCGACCGGGGATGCCCCCCCGAGCCCCGAGGCTTTGCCATGACGAGCCGCTCGCTGCTGCCGCGCCAGGGGAGCCAGCAGCGCACGGCGGGCGCGGCGCTGCGGATTGTGGGCGCCTCTCTCGCGCTCACGCTCAGTTGCACGCCGGACGACGCCGCGGCCGGCGCGGGGCTGCGAGGCGACGACTTGGTCCCCGGCGCCGCGGACGCGCTGGCAGGCGCAGCCGGATTGGACGCGGCGCTGCGGCAAGAGGCGGCGCTTCAGGCAGCAGCGACCATCGAAGCAGCCTTCTTGCTCGATCGCGTCGGCGTCCTGGCCCACGACGACTTCCTCGGCCGCGACAACGGCACACCGGGCGGACTCGCCGCGCAGGCCTGGCTCGCCACCGACCTCGCCAACCAGGGCCTGCCCCCGCTCGCCGCAGCGGGTTACGCGCTGCCCTTCGCCGCCGGGGTCAACCTCTGCGCCCGGATCGCTGGCAGCGACGCTACGCCGACCGTCGGCGCCGACGGGATCACGCGACCGCTGCGCGACGAGCTGGTGCTCCTCGGCGCCCACTATGACCACCTCGGCGACGCCGACACGCCGGGCAGCGCCTGCAAGGCCGCCAAAGACGCCGCCGACCGCATCTGCAACGGTGCGATCGACAACGCCGCCGGTGTCGCGGTCACCATCGCGGTCGCACGCGCTTTGGCCAACAGCCCAGGGCTCTTGCGCCGAACGCTCGTGGTCTGTCTCTTCGACGCGGAGGAGGACGGCCTGCTCGGCAGCAAAGCATTGGTCCAGGCCCTTCAGCAGGAAGGGGTCGCCGGCGTCCATCGGCCACAGGTCGTGGCGATGCTCTCGGTCGATAACGTCGGCTCGCAGATCATCCCGGGCGAGCTGTCCTCCTTCGCCACGGACGCAGAATTTAGCGACGCCCTGCGCGCCGCCGTCCACGCCGCCAACGCGATCACCGGCTACCAGACTTGGCCGGTCTCATCGTTCTTTGTCGGCCAGGAGGGTGGCGGCCGCAGCGACCATTTGCCTTTCCGCGAGGCGGGCGTACCGGTGCTCTTCCTCGGCTCTGGCAGCGGCGCCGAGTACCACACGCCGCACGACGAGCTCGACGCCCTCGACCAGTCTAAGCTGCTGGCGATCGCCCGCCACGCCGTCGTGCTGGTCAGCTCGATCGCCAACGCCGACGCGCGGCCGGACTTTCAGGCCAAGCCTAGCCCGCACCTCGATGACGGCCGGGCCCTCGTCTCGCTTGCCGACCGGGCGCTGGCGGCGTCTAACCCCCTCAAGCTCAACGACACCCAGCGCGAGGTCGTCGCGACCTTCCGCAGCCAGCTGCAAGGCTGGCTCGACCACCCGCCGGCGACCGCCGCCGACTGGAAGGCCTACCAGACGCAGGTGAAGGCGATCTTGGCCGCCGTCTTCAGCTTCGTCGGCGGCCACGGCGGACCACCATGAGCGGCGCCCGCCCGGTTGTGGCGGTCTTGTTCAACGCCGGTTTTCACCACGTCGGCGTGCACTCCGTCGAGGCCGATCGTGTGGAGCGAGGCGCCGCTACGCTGCAGCTGTACCAGGGCGAGAGGCTGGTCTGGCAGGGCGCCAAGGCCGCCGTCGCCGACGTCTTGTGCTTCGAGGATCGGCAAGAGGCGCGCGACTACCACCGGCTCCGCGGCAGGCACCTGCAGGCCGCCGCCGGCCCTCGACCCGGTAGCACCGCCCGTCAAGCGCGCGCAGCCTGCGTAGAGCGGGTGGCCATCCGTGTGGGGGAGACCGAGCCTTGAGTCCACTGACCTCCATCGCGCCCATGGCGACCAGCGAGCGCACCGCGGCGTCGGCGCATGTGCGCCGCCTCCGGCTCTTTGGCGCCGCCAAGCTGGCCGCCTGCGCGCTGCTGCTGACCGGGGGGGCGACCGCGGCCCACGGTCAGCCGATGGGCGCAGCGAAGATCCCGCCGGCGGGCACTTCGGCGAGGATCGCCCCGCCACCGCGGACGCTGCACGAGCGCCCACCGGTGCGTGTCGGCGCGTCCGATCGCCGAGATCGCGCCGTCGGCGTCGGCGGTGCCGGTCAACTGCCTGCCGCCATCGATACGGCCCACGGCCGCATCAAGGCCCCCTCTTCCGCGGCGTCTGTCGCCGCGACCCGCGCCGCTGCGGTCTACGCCCCACCGCCGGCGGACAACCCCGCGCCGCCGCAGATTCGACTCGACGCGGCGACAGGGACGGAGGGTGCACTGCACTACAGGGTGGTGTTTGACCCCTCGGTGGTGCCCTTCAAGCGAGACCTCGCCTTCGACGACGCCGCCCCCGACGGCACGCTGCGCCAGAGCGGCAGCGGGCTGCGGCCGATGCAGCTTCAACCAGGCAGTGGCCGACCCGGTCATGAGCTCTTTTGGGGGCACGTTCGCTTGCAATTGGTCCCCGGGCGCGGCACGCCCCTGCCCTCCGTCGCGCCCGACGCGGGCCTCCTGGCGTGGCAGGCGACGCCTGCGCTGCCGCTGCAACTGCTGCGCGACGACGCCGGCAACGTGACGGTCCGCCTCGAGTCCGCCGTCGGCAGCGCACCACGCGGTGGCGGCGCAGCGCCCGCGCCGGTCGAGGTGGAGCTCCGCTTTCTGACCGACGCGCCCTCGACCTATTTCGGTCGGCCGCTGGGCGACGGCGACGCCAGCGCGCAGCCCCGTGTCGCGCGCCTGTCGCCGCCGCTGCAGGCGCAGCTGCAGGCCTTGTGGCCGCTGGCTGGAGTCCACCCAGGCCAGAGCAGGCGCGCCAACCTCGAGGCGCTGACGCGGTGGTTCCGCAGCTTCGAACCAGGCGCTGGGCCGCGCCCGGGAGCCGCGCTGGTGAGCGACCTGATCCGGCTACGCAAGGGCATCTGCCGTCACCGCGCGCACGGCTTCGTGCTCATGGCGTGGTCGCTCGGCGTGGCGGCGCACTATGTCATGAACGACGCGCACGCCTTTGTTGAAGCCTGGGCGGTCGGCGATGGCGGCAGTGAGGGCTGGCTCCGCATCGACCTCGGCGGTGGAGCCGAATCTCTCGAGCTGCATGGCGCCGACGGCCACACGCTGCACACGCCGCTTCACCGCGATCCGTTGCCCCGCCCACCGGCCTATGTGGCCCAGCAAGCCGCAGGGGTACCGTCGGCAGGCCCTGGCGCGGCCCCGGGTCAGGCTGGCCCCGCATCAAGTCGCCTGGCCGGCTTGGCCGGGGCGCAGCGCCTGATTGGCGCAGAGGCGTTCACGGCGCGACGCCCGACCGCTGGCGGCACCAGCGCGCCGCGGCCGCAGTTTGGTTCGCCGCAACCGAGCGGCGGCGAGCGTCAGCCCGACCAGGCATGGTTGGCCGAGCGGGCAGCCACGATCGCGGCGCCTCGCCGGCCTCCTGGAGCCGAGGCCAGCCCCGCAAGCGGCGCCGACGATCGGCCGACGTGTCACCTCGACGTGCGTCCACCGGGCGCCGTCGCCTTTGTCGGCGAGACGCTGCGGGTCCGCGGCGCGCTCGTGGCGGGCACGGCGGCCGTCGCGACAGTGGGTCGCATGCTAGAGGTCTGGCTGGTCGACCCGCGCGATCGCCAAGTCGGGGTCCGCCTGGGCCTCATCCGCACCGGCGATAGGGGCGCCTTCGACGGCGAGGTCGCCCTGCCTCTCGACGCGCGTCTCGGCGACTGGGATCTGGTGGTGCGCTTCGCCGGCAGCCGCGACCTCGGGGCCTGCTTCTCACGCGACCGCTGAGGCCGGGTAGCGTGCCTCGCTAGAGCGCGTCGGGGCGGCGGATCATCTTGCGCACCTCGTCGGCGTGCTCCACTTCCATGCGCACGAAATCGCGAGCCATCTCCTCCAGCGCGATGTCGCCGAGCGCGGTGGCGGCCGTGACGAGCTGCTTGTAGAGCTGGATCGCCTGCTCCTCAAAGGCCAAGCTCTCCTGCAGCAGCTGCTGCACGGTGTGGACATGGCCCTCTTCGAGCTGGGCAGCGATGAGCGGCGGGTGGCCGCCGAGCGCCGTCAGCTTCTCACCGACTGTGATGGCGTGGATCATCGCCTCTTGGGCGTTGTCGCGGAACCACTTCTGGATCGGGATCCGATTGTGTCCCATGATCATGAATGAGTAGTGGAGGTAGCGGTTCACGCCAGAGATCTCGGCCTTGTAGACCTGCCCGAGCAACGACAGCACCGCCTCATCGCCGTAGGTCTTCTCATGGACGCTCATCGTCGCCTCCCGCGCCAGCGTCAACGCCGGGCTCCGCTCCCACATGCCACAAGCTGACGCCGCTGCCAACAACGGCGGCTGGCTCGGTGTGCGCGTTGACGCGGGCGCCGTCACCAGAGCGCCCGTCGGAGACCGCGCCGCTCCCCCACCGTCCTCCACCGCGACGGGGCCGCCTCGGCTTGCGCCGAGGGCCATACACCGCCATCCTGCCTGCTCAGTCGAAGCCGCGCCGTGCGGCTGGGAGTCTGTCATGGAGGGCTCTGGCCCCAGCGCAGACATCGATGCGAGACGCCTCTCGCGCCTGCGCTCCGCCGTGGTGCGCACCGTCGCCTACGCCGACCTCTTCGACTTTCCTCTGCTGACCGAGGAGGTCTGGCAGCAACTCCTGCTGGAGAAGGCCGACCTCCAGGAGATCTCGAGACTCCTTGGCGACCTGGAGCGCGACCCCTTCCTCGCTGAGCGGCTGCAGCGCGAGGGGCCCTACGTCTCGCTGCGCGGCCGCGTCGGCCTAGCAGCCCAGCGCGACACGCGGCAGGCGGCCGCCGAGGCGCTGATCGCCAAACACCGTCGTGTCCTCGGCATGCTGCCGTTGCTGCCGTGGCTGCGCATGGCCGCCTTCTCGGGCGGCACCAGCCGCCGCAATTCAATCCAAGAGGACGACCTCGACCTGTTCATCGTCACAGCGCCCGGCCACGCCTGGTCGGTGTTCGTCGGGCTGGTGCTGCTCGGGCGCGGCGCCGGCTGCCGCGAGGTGCTCTGCGCCAACTACATCGTCGACGGCACGAACCTGCAAGTCCCCGATGGTGGTGACTTCTTCACCGGCCAAGAGATGCTCGGTCTTGAGCCCCTGCACGGCCGGCGCCAGCTCGAGCGGATGCGCGAGATCAACGACTGGGCCGGGCGACTGCTGCCAAACGCCGACCTCCGCCCAGAGCTGCCGCTCTACCGCCAGGCCGGGCTACGAAGCGGCGCCCAGCGTGGCGTGGAGCTGCTGCTGTGGCCTGCCGGCTGGGCCATCGAGCGCGCGGCGCGGCTCGGCCTCGGCTGGTATCTCGGCCGCAAACAGCAAGAGGGCGGCGACATGCTCCTGCGGGCGGGGATCCTCAAGCTCCACCGCAGCGACAACCGCCGCCGCGTCGTCGAGCGCTACCGAGAGCGACTCACGGCCCTCGGCGTCGCGGGTGACGATCTCGAGGCGTTGCTCCAGCCCCGCCGCCGCCGCTGAGCCCTGGCGTGCCTATCGAGACGCTGACACACCGCCGCCGCCGCCGCCGACCTGTGGCGCGGCGCTCGGCGGACGCTGCACCGCGTCTACGAGATCGGAGGCGTGGAAGCCTGCGCGCGCCCTCCTCGAAGAGCTTACTCGCCGCAGACCGCTGGGTAGTCACTGCAGCAGTCGCCATAAGAGCCGCAAGACGAGTCACACTGGCAAGCATTGCCTGAGGTGTAGATGCCGCACAGTCCGACACACGAGTCCGCGGCCTTGGCCTTGCAGACACCCTGGAGGCACACCTCCCCCGACTTGCAATTGCCGTCGACCTTGCACGGGCCCGCGACCTGGCAGTCGGCGGGACACGTGGCCAGCGTCTCGCTGCCTTGGCAGACGCCGTTGCCGCAGCCGCCGACGTCAACCGCCGTCAGGACGGTGCGATTCTTGGTCGTCCCGTCGCCGACAGCGCCATAGACGTTGTAGCCGGTGCAGACGACCGCGCCGGTAGACTTGAGGCCGCAGCTGACGTGGTAGGCCGTCGCGACCTGGATGAGGCCGGTGCCGTTGGTCATTGCCGCCGGCTTCAGGCTGTCTGTGGTGCTGCCATTGCCCAGCTGGCCGTAGAGGTTGTCGCCGACGGCCAGCGCGGTGCCGTCGGAGCGCAACGCCAGCGAGTGGTAGTAGCCGCCCACGACCTCAGCGAGCGTGCCCCAGGCCGCCAGTGACACTGGGCTCGCTTGCGGCGTCACGGTGTCGCCCGTACCGCACTGGCCTTCGATGTTGTAGCCAAAACAGCGCCCGATGCTGAAGATGTTTGTGTAGCAGCCGTGGTAGCTGCCGATGCTGAGGTCGCGCGCCAGCTTGACGTCTGGATGGAGCACGGGCTTGGGCTGGATCGTGGTGGTGGCGCCATCGATCTGCTTGTAGGCGTTGCTACCCCAGCAGCTGATCGAGAGGTTGGCGTGGCGGGCGCAGGCCCAATTGTAGCCGGCCTCGATGGCGATCACGCCAGTCAGGCCAACGACCTGCTGCGGCTTGGTCACGTCGGTGCCCGAGGTCGCCCCGCTGCCCATCTGGCCGCTGCTATTTTGGCCCCAGCACCAGACCGTGCCGTCCTTCTTCAAGGCGCAGCTGAATGCATAGCCAAGCGACAGGTCGACCACATCGCCAAAGTCAGCGATGGTCTCTGGCTTCGTGACCGCTGTGATGCCGGTCTTGCCATTGCCGAGCTGACCGTCAGAATTATAGCCCCAGCAGGCCACCTCGCCGGCGGTGGTGCGGGCGCATGTGTGACTGTACCCGATGGCCACACCGCCGAGGTCCGTGAGGCCCGCTACCGGCGTCGGCGACAGGGCGTTGGTGGTCCCGCCATCGCCGATCTGTCCGTAGTTGTTGCGGCCCCAGCAAGACGCGGTCTTGTCGCTGAGCAGCGCGCACATGTGATAGGCGTGGCCCATGCTGGCGAGGCGCACCGCCCAGCCCTTGGTCGCCGCCACGCAGGCGCCGGCGCTGCACGTCGCGGCAGAACCGCACACGGCGCCGTCGGGGCCGGGCTTGGAGACGCACACCTTGTCGACGCAAGTGTCCGTCGTACAGGGCTTACCGTCGTTGCAGTCGCCATCAGCTGCGCACGGCACCTTGCAGTCAGCGATCGGCTTCTTGGCGCAGGCGCCCGTCTTGCTGTCGCAGCTGTCGGCCGTACACAGGTCGCCATCGTCGCAATCGACCTTGGCGGTCTGGCTACAGATGCCGAGGGCGCACTGAGGCGCCAACGTGCAGGCGTCACCGTCGTCGCAGTCCTTGGCGACGCCGAGGCAAGATCCAGTGCCATTGCAGACGTCGGTGACTGTACAGGCGTTGTCGTCGTCGCAGCCGGCGTCCTTGGCCGCGGACGACAAAGTGCAATTGCCGCTCTGGGCGTCGCACTTGCCGGTCACGCACTTGTTGCTGCTGTTGCACTGCCCATCGCCGCTGCACTTGCCGTCCTCGACGTGGACCACCTGCTTGCTGTCGGTGGTGCTGTTGTTGCCGATCTGCCCATAGAGGGCGTCGCCGGTGCAGAAGATGGCGCCGTCTTTGCGCAGCGCGCAGGTGTGGTAGCGCCCGGCGGCGATGGCGACGACGTCGGTCAGGTAGGGCATCAACGTCGGTGTCGGCACCGGCGCCGCGGTCGTCGTGCCGAGCTCGCCGTTGGTGTTGACGCCAAACGCTAGCACCTTGCCGTCGCTGCGCAGCACGGCGGCGTGGTAGAAGCCGCCGGTCACCGCCACAAATGGCCCGCTCGCGGCGACGACGCTGAGGTCGGCGCTCACCGTCGTCGAGGCCTTGCCGTTGCCGAGCTCGCCATCCGTATTTCGACCGACCGACCGCACCTTGCCGTCGCCATACACGAAGTACGAGGCGTAGCCGCTGCAGCCGACGTCGACCACGCCATGCGGCACGGCGCGCTTGGTGGGCTTGAGCACGTCGTTGGTCGAGGGGCCATCGGCAACAGCGAAGTTGGTGTTTTGGCCCCAACCCCAAACCGATTCATCGAGCCGCACCGCCAAGGTGTGGTAGTAGCCCGCCGACGCCCGCTTCACGCCGCCGAGGACCAGCGCCGGCGTCTTCTGGGTGGTGGTGCTGTTGACACCCACTTGGCCATCGCTGTTGTAGCCCCAGCACCATAACCCGCCGTCCTTCTTCAGCACGCAGGTGTGGGCATAGCCGAGGGCCAGCGCGGCGGCGTCGCCGATGCCGGTGTCAAAGGGCTTCTTGACTGTCGTCGTCGTCCCGTCGCCGATCTGGCTGTAGGTGTTGTAGCCCCAACACCAGACCTTGGCCGACTTGTCGATGGCGCAGGTGTGAGCGTAGCCGGTAGCGATCGACACAACATCCGGCAGATCTTTCACCTCCACCGGCACCTTGGCGACGGTCGTCGTGGCGTCACCGATCTGGCTGTAATTGTTGTAACCCCAGCAGACGGCCTTGGCGTCAGTGCGGACGGCGCAGGTGTGGTAGGCCGTCGACTGCGATGCGATCTGCGTATACGAGCCCGCCAGCTGCAGCGGCTTGCACTCGCCCTTGCTGCAGCTGGACTGAGCCTTGCACAGCTGCGCGTCGTTGCCGGGAGCCACAGCGCAGAAGCCGTCCTTGCAAGCCTCGACCGTGCAGGGGTCTTGGTCGGCGCAGTCGACATCGGCCTTGCAGGCGATCTTGCAGCCGGGCACCGCGGTGTACGTGCAAGCGCCGCTCTTCGGGTCACAGGCGTCCACGGTGCAGTCGCTGCCGTCATTGCAGCTGGCCTTGTCGAGCTGCTTGCAGACGCCGGCCTCGCAGACCGGTGACATCGTGCAGGCATCGCCGTCGTCGCAGTTCTTCGGCTTGGCCACGCAATTGCTGGCGGCGCCGCAGGCGTCACCGACCGTACATGGGTCGCCGTCGTCGCAGACGAGCCCCTCCTTGGCCGCGACAGCGCTGCAGACGCCATCCGTGCAGCTCTCGACCGAGCAGACGTCGTCGTCGCTGCATTCGCCCGCCGCCTTGCAAGGCGCCAAGTCCACACGGACCGGCCAGCTCTGCGCGGTGGTGGTGCCGTTGCCAAGCTGGCCGTAGGTGTTGGAGCCGGTGCACCACACTGTGCCGTCCTGGCGAAGAACACAAGAGAAGTTGCGCCCCGCAGCGACCGCGATCAGGTTACTCAGCTTGCCCAATAGCCGCGGCACATCGCTGACCTCGGTCGTGCCGACGCCCAGCTGGCCATTGAGGTTGTCGCCGAACGCCCAGGCCTTGCCCGTCGGCATCAGGACTAGGTTGTGCTGGTAACCAGCCGACAACACCGCCGCGCCGACGATCGCCTTGGCGAACGTGGCTTTATCGGTGTCCGTGGCGGTCTTGGCGCCATCGCCACGCTGCCCCTGGCTGTTGTCGCCGACGCAGATCACCTGACCAGCCTTGTCGATCGCGCAGGTGTGCTGATAGCCGGCGGCGATGTCGCTGACGAGGCCTAGCTCGGCGCGCAGGTTGGGCGACAGCACGTCTGCGGTGCCGCCGCTGGCCGTCTCGTAGTTGGTGTTGAGGCCCCAGGCCCAGACCGTGCCATCCTTGCGCAGCGCGACGCTGTGGTTGTAGCCGAGCGCGATCCGTACGACGCCGTCCAGGCCCTCGACCTTGACCGGCGAGCCCGAGTTGACGGTGTTGCCGATACCGAGCTGACCGTCTGTGTTGTAGCCCCAGCACGCCACCCCGCCATCGACCTTGAGCGCGCAGGAGTGATAGTAGCCAAGGGAGAGTTGCGCCGCGTTCTCGAGGCCCGGAACCAAGACGGGCACCGCGGAGGATGTCGTGGTGCCATCGCCGAACTGGCCATAGAGGTTGTTGCCCCAGCAGTAGACCTTGCCGCCCACGGCCACCGCGCAGGTGTGGTAGTAACCGGTGGCGACGTCGATGACCTTGGGGAGGTCCTTCACCGCGACGGGCTTGCTGGCGTTGGTCTTGGTGCCATCGCCGAGCTGCCCGTGGTTGTTATAGCCCCAGCAGCTGACGCCGCCGTCAAGCGAACGGACGCAGGCGTGGTAGGCGTCGCTGCCGGCCGCTAGCTGAACCACCCCGGCCTTGACCGCTTGCCCACAGACGCCCTTGCCACAGACCGCCGCGCCGCCACAGACCGCGCCGTCCGCGGCCTTGGTGTTGCCGCACTTGCCGTCGGCGCCGCAGGCGTCGATCGTGCACGGGTCGCCGTCGCCGCAGTCGCCGGCGCCCTTGCAAGGCAGCACGCAGCCCGCCACCGCCGAAAAGGCGCAGAGCCCCGTCTTGCCATCGCAAGCGTCGGTCGTGCAGATATTGTCATCGTTGCAGGCGAGGGCCTTGGTCGGGAGGCAGACGCCCTGGTTACAGGTGTCTTGCACCGTGCACTTGTTGCCGTCATCGCAAGCGGCGGTCTTGGCCGCAAAGCCGCACTTGCCCGTCTTGGCGTCGCAGCTGTCGCCCGTGCAGGCGTTGCCGTCGTCGCATACTGCAGCCACGCCATTGCAGGCGCCGGTCGCGTCGCAGGCGTCGTTGGCGCTACAGAAGTTGCCGTCGTCGCAGACCTTGCCCTTCTGCGGCTCGGTCTTGCACGTCCCTGCCTTTGCGTCACAGGTGTCGGCGGTGCATGCGTTGCCGTCGTGGCACTGGGCGTCGACGCTGCACGAAGCCAAGTCGACGATCTCAATGGCGTCAATGAAGGGTCCGCTGCCCGTGTTCGAGATGCAGTCCTTGGTCACAAAGCGCAGACTCACCGTCACCACCTGGCCGGCGTAGGCCGCGAGGCTGGCGGAGACGATCTGCCAAGTGCTGCCGCCAGGCCCGTCGACCGCGGAAAAATACTGAAAGGTTTTGCCGCCATCCACGCTGACGCCGACGTCGAACTTGTCGAAGCTGCCGCCGATCTCCCAGGTGCCCGCCAGCTGCATGGTGAGCGACGGCTTGATGGCCTTGCTGAGGTCGATCTGCGGGGAGGTCGCCGTGCCGGCCACGAAAGTCGCGCCCTGCGGGCACACAAAATCCTTGCCATTGTTGAAGTTGAGCGTGCAGTTGCCGTCCTTGGGCGCCGGGCTCGAAGGCTCCTTGTCGATCGCCCAGGTCGGGCTCGCTTGATCTCCTGCGATCTTCCAGAGCTTGCTGCTCTGGCTGCCGCAGACAAACGCCTCGTGATAGGGCAACGCCATGGGCTTGGCGCCGCAGCCCGAGATGGCGAGGTTGCCGCAGCCGAACAGGGGGTCACAGATGTCGGCGGTGCAGGGGTCCTTGTCATCACAGGAATCGGGCAACTCCGCGCACTTGCCTTCCAGGCAGGTCGCCTTGGCGCAGGCCTGCGCAGTGCACTCTTTCGGTGTGGCCGCGCACTTGCCGTTCTTGCAGAGATCTCCCGTGGTGCAAGCGTCGCCGTCGTCACAGGTCGTGGTCACGGCCACCGGCAGCGCCGAGCAGGCCCCACTCTTGGCGTCGCAGGCGTCCTTGGTGCAGACCTGACCATCATCGCACTTCGGCTGCGCGCCCTGGCACTTGGCGCCCTTGCAGGCCTCGGCCTTGGTGCAGACATCGCCGTCGTCGCAGGCGCCAAAGTGAGCGAGGTAGGTGCAGCCCTTCTGCTTGTCGCAGCTGTCAAGCGTACATGGATTGTTGTCCGTGCAGACCTTGGCGCTGCCGACGCATTTTCCGTCCTTGCAGGCGTCGAGGTCCGTGCAGGCGTCACCGTCTGTGCAGGTGACGCCGCCCGGCAAGTTGACGCAGCCCTTGGCCTTGTCGCAGCTGTCGCTGGTGCACGGGTTGCTGTCGTCGCACGTCTTGGCGGCGCCTTTGCAGGCTCCCTCTTGGCAGGCATCGTCGACGCTGCAGGCGTCGGCGTCATCACACGTCGCCTTCTGCGGCAGATTCACGCAGCCCTTCTTGCCGTCGCAGGCGTCCGCCGTGCAGGGGTTGGCGTCGTCGCAGAGCAACGGCGCGCCGGGCGCGCACTTGCCGCCCTGACAGGCGTCGCCGGCGGTGCAGGCGTCGCCATCGTCGCAGGTCGCGGTGGTCGCCAAAGGCGCCGAGACGCACGTGCCCTGCTGGCAGGCGTCAGTGGTGCAGGGGTTGCTGTCGTCGCAGGCGGCGCCGTTGTCGAGCACGCCGTCGCAGTCGTCATCCTTGCCGTTGCAGGTCTCTGCCCCAGCCTTGGCCGGTGCACAGGCCGAGAGACCCTCGGCGCCGCAGCTGATCTCGGCCTTGCAGCCCGGCAGGCCAGAGGCGTAGCACAGCGTCGCGGCCTTCTCTGCTTTGGCCCAGCCGCTGCAAGCGCACGCTGCGCCGCCCTGTGGCAGGCACTGCTTGAGATCGGCGCCGCTCAGCGACTTGCCGCTCTGGCAGGTGCTGCCAGCTGGACAATCGGCGTCCGCCTCGCAGGCGACTCCGCAGTAGCCGCCCGCCGCGCCACGGTCGACGCAGGCGGCGCCAGTCGCGCCTGGGACCTGGCAGTCGGCGTCCGCCGCGCAGGGGGCGCACCACGCCGCGGTGGGATCGACGCAGGCCTTGACCTTGCCGGCCTTGCCCTCTACTTCGGCGCAGGCCCCCGGCGCGCAGTCCTTGGCGTCCGCGCACAGCTTGCTGCAGCGCTTGACCCCGTCCTGGGCCGCCAGACACACCCCGTCGTCGCAGGCGTCGTTCTGCTCGCAGGCACAGCCAAGCCCACCCGGGCAGCCTGGCCCAGCGTCTTCGCCGCCGTCCGTCGCGTCCGCCGCGGCGTCGGAACCCGCCGTGTCGCTGTCGAGTCCAACGGCGTCGGTCGACTCTCCGGCGTCTGAGCCGCCATCGTCGCCCGCGGTGTCGCCGCCGTCGCCATCTTGAAGCTCAGCGGCGTCATCGCTGCCGGCGTCAATCTCGGGGTCATTCACCCCGTCGTCGACGACGCTGTCCACGCCGCCGCCAGCGTCGCCGCCGCCGCCGTCGGTGATCGTGTCGGACTCGGGAGGCACGCCGCCGGAGTCGGCAGGCGACGACGCAGGCTCAGCGCAGCCAAGGGCGACCGCCAACGCGAGGAGCGGGAGCCAAGCTCGCCGGGAGGCCGCGCCGCGGCCTGACGTATTGGTGAACATACCCATGAGGAGCACTCCGTTGGACTGAGTGGCGCGGCACGCACTTGGAGGCTTCTAGGGTAATCACGTCAGGTCAAACGGACCCACCGCCCCGGTGAACGAGCCACCGAGACCCTACCCCTCCCTCACATGTTCACACATTCGCCGGGGTGTCGCTAGGGGGGAGTGTCGCAGACAGCGACAACCGCCGCGAGGCCACAATCAGCGCGCCGGCCCCACAGAATGCCGCAACAATAAAGAGGGACCGCGTCCCGTAGCGCGGCAACAGGCCGCTCGCCAGGACCATGGCCAGCAACGGTCCGACTCCGGCGCTGGTCGCCAGCAACGCCCCCGTTGCGCTGGCGCGCATCCGGGCCGGGGTCCGCTCGCCGATCAGGGCGATGGCCGAGACCCAGAACACACCGAAGGAGAGGCCATGCAGGACCTGAACGGCGGCCACTTGGACCGGGTTCTCCAGCGCCGCCGACAAGATCCAGCGCGCCACGCCAGCAGCGGCGGCGAGCTGAATGCCGCGCGTCGGCCGCAAGCGAGGCAGCCAGCGCGGCGAGGTCGCCATGACCGCCACCTCGAGCGCGACGCCAGCGCCGATCGCCACGCCAGCCATGCGAGCGTCACCGCCGATTGACTCGATGTGGACGACGAACAAGAAGTCGTACATCGCCGTCGCGCAGCCGATCAGCGTCGCCACCAGCCACAGCGAAGAGAGGTTGCCGCCGTCGCGGCTCGGCAACACACGCAGCGCCGCGGCGGCGTCAGCCGGCGGTGGCGGCAGCGCGAAGGCGAGCAGGGCGCAACCCGCGAGGCAGCCCGCAGCCAGGATGCGCGGCGCGCGCGGCTCGACGACAAGCCACGCCCCGGCGATCTGAACGAGCGCGATGAACGCCACCGAACCCCAGGCGCGCAACGCGCCGTAGCGCCGACGCTCAGCGCCGAGCAGATCGACCACCAGCGCGTCGACCAGCGGAAAGAGCGGCGCCCTGAACAACGCCAGCGCCCCGAGCGCCACGACGAGGCCCGCCGGCGGCAGCTCCAGCGCGAACGCGGCGGCCGCGAGCGCCGAGAGTACAGCCGTCGTCCGTAGCAACAGGTCGAGGCGTCCTGACCGATCGGCCAGGCGCCCGAGGGTCGGGCCCGCTAGCAGCGTGCCGAGCGGAAACGCCGTCAGCAGCAACGGCACCACGGCGGCGTCGAGTCCCGACCGCAGCAGCGACGACGCCAGCAACGGGTGCAGAGCGCCGAGCGAACCGATCGCGAGGGCGTACCAGACGGCGAGCCGCAGTCGCAGCGCACCAGGGATCAGTTGGACGCTTCGGTGCTGACGCCCGCTCCCCACCAGCTCGCCGAGGGCATCTGGAAGCCGCTGAGTGACTTGGCCTTGCCGGTCTTGAGGTCGATCTCGTAGATCGTCCCGCCCGATGAAAATCCGTACGCCACACCTTGCCACCAGGCGACGCCCCACAGCCCATAGACGCCGGTGGCGCCGACCTCCGAGAGGACCTTGCCAGTCATCGGATCAACCTTGACGAGCACGTCCGAAGGGCTCCCTAGCTTGGTGGCGGTGGCGAACGTGCCGATACCCTTGACCGAGAAGGCGTCGCCAGAGCTGCCGTAGCCCGAGCCATAGCTGCCCAACTGCACCACGGCCGGCGGCGAGGCGGCATACTGGACGTGGTACCAGCCGCCGCTGTTGGCGATGCCGATGAGGGCGTCCTGGTCGGGGTAGATCGTGCCGGAGTGGACGAAGGTCATGCCGTTGAAGCTCTGCGGCAGCGTCATCAGCCAGGTGCAGGCTGCGTTGCTGGTCTTGCAGGTGAAGAGGTCGGTGTAGGTGATGGCGTACAACGTGTCCTTGCGGTCGATGGCGATGTCTGTGACCTCGCCTTGGTATTTGTTGAAGGTGAAATTCCCCACCAGCACGAATGCCTTGTTCTTGAGCTCAAGCCGATACAAGGCGCTGCTGGTATGCGCGAAGATCGTGCCGGTCGGGACGCAGGCGCCTTGGACGCAGACCGACTTGTCGCCGCAAAGGGAGTCGTTGGGCTCCAGGGCCTTGGTGCAGCCCTTAGCGGGGTCACACGCTTCGGCGGTGCAGACGTTGCCATCGTCGCAGATCAACGACTTGCCGACGCAGAGCCCCTGCTGACAGGTGTCGCCCGATGTGCAGGCGCTTGCGTCGTCGCAAGTGCCAGCCACGTCCTGAAACTGGCAGCCCTTGGCTGGATCGCAGCTGGCGGCGGCGCAAGCGTTGCCGTTGCACTGCAGCGCGACGCCGGCGATGCAGCTCCCAGCCTTGCAGACATCGCCCACGGTGCAGGCGTCACCGTCATCGCACGGCGCGGCCTCGACGCAGCCGCCGGCGCCCGCCTCGACGCCAGCGTCAACGGTCGAGCCGGACACGCCGTCGCTGGCGCTCGAGCCGTCGCCTCCAGCGCCGTCGCCGCCGGCATCAGCCCCGGTGCTGGAATCCACAGAGGCGTCGCCGGCTGACGCCCCAGCGCTGTCACCGGGCGCCGCGGCGTCGGCGATGTCGCCGACGCCAGCGCCCCGAGCACCCGCGGCGTCCGACGCTGCAGAGTCCTTCGCCACGGCCGGCTCGCCGTCGCAGGCCGATAGGGCCGCCAGCGAGGCCGCAGCGATCCAAATCTTCCCCAGCCACCTCTTCACAGCGTGCCCCTCCCCGCCAGCTAGGCGAGCCTCAATCCAGCATCGTCTCAAGTAATTCGGCGGCGCCGAGGCCTCCGAGCGTGGTGCGAGCGCCTTCCAGATCGCCACACAGGCCGTGCGCCAGGACCAGCAGCATCGGCCCCACCGCCAGCGTTGGCGCAAGCGTGACGCCGCGCTGCAGCGGTGCGGTGGCCTCCCCGGGCCGGTTGGCGATCAGCAGCGCCCAGCCAAGCCGAATCCAGCGCCGGGCGTCCTCGGGTCGCTCCTCTGTCGCCCTTCGCAGGCTCTCGATACCGGCGTCCGTCTGCGCCATCGTGGCGGCGCTCGGCTGCAGCGCCGGCGGCGCGCCGTCGAGGACAAAGGCACGGATCGCAGCGTCGTCGGCCGCGCTGGCGGCAGCAAAGCGCAGCATCACGCCTGGGCGGCTCCCAGGGCGCCCAGAGAGGACGCGATCCACCTCGCAGCCCATCGCCAGTTCGCCGTCGGTCGCGTGGTGCACCAGCACCAGCGACACCTCCTCGCCCTCTCGCAGCTCGACGTCAGGCCGCAAGAAGAGATCGCAGGTCGTCAAGCGGCGGTCGACCAACGCAGCCAGCCGGGTCGGACTCGCCGGGCGGACACGGAGCACGGTCGCGGAGGCGGACGGCACCGCGCTTACCGCCGGTGGCAGCGCGACCTCCGCAGTTGGCCGTGAGCCCAAGCGCGGCGTCGCCATCGGTCCGCTGTTGACCTTCGGCGTGTATTCGTTGTGCTGCAACGGCGACGCGAGTCCGAGCGCGGAGCCGACCACAGGCGCCGCCAGGAAGCCCGGCCGTTGCTGCGGTGCGGTGTGCGGCGACGCAGAGGTTGGCCCCGGCGGCGCGGCCGGCGGAGCGGCGGGTGACGAGGGCCCAGGCGGGACCACAGGCCCTTCGCCGCTCAGCTGCCGCAGGGGACCGCGCGAGCTCAGCACTTCTCCTGGGATGACAGTGCTCGGGCTCCCGCCTGGGCGCGATAGCTCCGGCTGCGGCGTGCTCTGCCGACGCCCACCGGGCAAGACTACGTCGACAACTGCGACGGATGAGGCGCGGCGGAGTCCGCGCGGCGGCGGCGCAACGGTGGCCATCTGCGCCGACGCGCGGCTGGTCTCGATGACGAACTCGTCCCAGCGCCGCCGAGCATCTTGCTGCATCGACATCAGCTCGACGCCGATGCCAGGCACCTCACCCGGCGACATGACGCCGCCGATGCGGCGGGTGATCCGAGCCTGGACGACGATCGGCACCGGTTCGAGGTGAATTCGCAGTTGGAGCACCGGCGAGCTGTCGATGCCTGGCGCGGTGCGAAGCTGCAGACCCATGCGCGAGATGTCGACCGTCTCAGCTTCGATCCAGCCCTCGGCGGAGCGAACCTCGGTTTTGAGCGCGATGGGATGGCGAGTGTAGCCGCGGCGCGGCGGAATGGACATCGGCGTCGCACCTCGGGCGGTTGCGGGGCCGTGAGTCCATCAGGCGGTCGCCCCGGCGCCGCCGCAGCGCGACACTAGCGAGGTTGGTCGCGGAGGGCAACCTGGAGCGCGCCGGCGCGGCATCGTTGGCCGGGCGCACCGATGGATCGGGCCTTCATGGCAGACAACGTGCTGGAGCGCCGGCGCCCTGGGCCTGACGCAGCGGCCAGAACCGGCGCTCGGCGGCGGGGCGCGCAGACTCCGGCCAGAGAGGCGACACGTCTTGTCTTGGCATCGACGCCGAGGTCATTCATGCTACTGAAGGTCGACCGGTCGCCGGCGCAGGGAGGGATGGGTGAGCAGGCGGATCGACTATGACACGCTCGTGTGCCGCATCGACGGCAAGCAGGAAGTGCTGTCGTCGTATCGCGGGAAGGTCCTGCTCATCGTCAACACCGCGAGTCAGTGCGGCTATACGCCGCAATACCATGGGCTTGAGTCGCTGTGGCGCGAGTTGGCCCCGCGCGGCCTACAGGTGTTGGGCTTCCCCTGCGACCAATTTGGTCACCAAGAGCCGGACTCAGAAGCCGAGATCGCGCTGTCGTGTGAGCGCAACTTCGGCGTCAGCTTTCCCCTCCACGCCAAAATCGATGTCAACGGCCCCAACGCGCATCCCCTGTTCCGCACGCTGGCTGCCTCCGCGCCTGGGCTCCTTGGGAGCACCTCCATCAAGTGGAACTTCACCAAATTCTTGATCGGGCGCGACGGTACCGTGCTCGAACGCTACGCCCCGCGCGACGCCCCCGAGTCGCTGCGCGGCGACATTGAGCGTGCCTTGGCAGCACCACCGCCGCGCTGAGAGACACCTGGCGGTGGCGTGAACCGTCTAGGTTGCTGGGCGTTCGGCCTCAGGGGGACTGTGACATGGCCGCAGTAGCGATGGCCGGGGCTGCCGATCTGCGCATGGATGTGGGGACCTTGGCGCTGGCCGCTTGCCTGACGCTGACCTTGCTCGGGCTGGTGCCGCTCGTCCTGCACCGCCTCGCGCCGGCGTCGATGGCGGTCACCCGCTGGCGTCAGGCCGCCGCCTTTGGCATCGGCGCCATCGCCCTGTTCGCCATGCGCCCCTGGCTGCCCGACGCCCTCGACACGGTGGCGGCCAACACGGCCGCGCTGACGGCGTTCACGCTGCTCGTGGAGGGTACATGTCACCTGATCAACGGCCCGAAGCTGCTCTGGGCGGTGCGGGCGACAGCGGCGGCGATGGTGGTGTTGCAGGCTCTGAGCACCTGGGTGTGGCCGAGCGCCTACGCCAGAACCTGCTGGCTAATCGCCGGGATCGCCGTCTGGGCGGGGGTCGCTGTCTGGTCCTTGCGACGCGAGCGCCACGCTGGCGCCCACTTTCTGCTGGCCATCCAGGGCGTGCTCTGCGGCGCCGCCCTCTGGCGTCTCTCGGGCCTCTTGCTGATGGGAACATCGACCGCGATCTTCGCCCCCACCCTAGAGCGGCCGGTCGACTACCTCGGCGCCCTGCTGCTCGGTGTCGCCGGCACGGTCGGTGCCCTGCTGTTGATGGCAGAGGTGACGCTGCGCGAGCTCCGGTCAATGGCCTACCGCGAGACGCCCTGACCGGCCTCGCCAACCGGGCGTCGCTGGAGGACGCCGCGGCGCGCGAATTCGCCCGTGCTCGGCGCAACACCTCTACGCTCGGCGTGCTCATGCTCGACTTCGATCACTTCAAGCGAGTCAACGACCGCCACGGCCACTCCGGTGGAGACCTCGCCCTGCGCGAGATCGGGCGCGCGCTCCGTGGTGCCCTGCGGCGCGAGGACAAGGCAGGTCGCTTTGGCAGCGAAGAGTTCCTTGTCTTGCTGCCGGGGGCAGGCGAGCGTGAGATTCACATCGTGGCAGAGCGCCTGCGCGCCGCCGTCGAGGGCCTCCAGATCAGCTTCATGGGTCGCGCCATCACCCTCACCGTCAGCGTAGGCGGCAGCGCCATCCGCGCCTCCGACGACAGCTGGCTGGAGGCGATCGATCGCGCCGACAATGGCCTGTATGCCGCCAAGTCTGAAGGACGAAACCGCGTCGTGCTACGGCTCGACCCGTCCGTGTCGGTGCCGCGGCGGCGCTCCGCTCTGACCCTCGGGCTGCCCGCAGGCCATGCGACGTAGCAGTTGGCAGAGCGGCAGAGCCTCTTCCTGACCGATCGATTAAGATCCGCGCAGGGCCAGCCACGCCGCCTGCCGCGCCTCTAGCTCCTGCCAGCGCTGCCAGCGCCGCGCCGCCTCTGCCTGAGCCTGCTCCAGCGCCGTCGCCGCCGCCGCCGCGCGCTGGTGGTCGGCCAACACCTCCGGCGACTGCAGCTCTGCCTCTCGGTTGACGACGTCCGCCTCCGCCGCCTCGATGGCCGCCTCCATGTCAGCCAGCTCGCGCGCCTCGTCCCAGGTGAGCTTGGCGGGCCCGCCGCGCCCTGTCGCCGACCGCTCCCGCTCGCCCGCGCGGCGCTGCTGCTCAGCCCGCGCCGTCGCCCGCTCCGCCGCAGCGGCCTCCTCACGTAGGCGCAGCAGTTGGGCCCAGCCACCGGCCGTCCGCGTCACTCGGCCGACGCCGCCAGGGCCGGCGCCCTCGACGTGTATCAGCCCCGTGGCGACGCGATCGACGAAGGCCCGGTCGTGGCTGACGATGAGCGCGCAGCCCGTCCACGAGGCCAAGGCGGACTCAAGCACCGACAGGGTCTCGAGGTCGAGGTCAGTGGTCGGCTCGTCGAGGACCAGCAGATTCGCCGGCTCCTGAAGGCGCCGACCGAGCAGCAAGCGAAAGCGCTGCCCGCCTGACAGCGTGGCCACCGGCTGCTCGAAGTCCTCGCGACGAAAAAGCAGCTGCTCGAGCCAGGCTGCGACGTGCATGCGCTCTTGACCGATCTGCACGTGATCGCCGCCGTTGGGCGTCGCGGCGTGGCGAACGGTCCACGCCGGATCGAGGCCGACTCGCTGCTGGTCGATGACCATGGGGCGGGTATGCTCGCCCAGGCGCACGCTGCCTGCGAGCGGCGGCAGATCGCCGATCAGCGTCCGCAGCAGGGTCGTCTTGCCGCTGCCGTTGCGGCCGACGAGCACGTGGCGCTCACCTCGCGCCATCGTCCAGTCGAAGCCCTTGCAGACGATGGGACCGTCAGGGTAACCCACCGTCAGCTCGCGCGCTTCAAGCACAGTCTTGCCGAGCCGCTCGGTGGCGAGGTCTGGCAATGCGAGGGGCCGCTGCACCTCCACCTTGGCGTCGACCAGGGCCTGCGCGCGCTGCAGCCGCGCCCGCGGCCGGGTGGTCCGCGCCGCCGGCGAGCGTCCCAGCCAGTCGAGCTCACGCGCCAGCAGGTTACGCCGGCGCGCTTCCATGCGCTGCTCCTGCACCTCCTCTTCGAGCCGAGTTTCCAAGTAGTCCTGGAAGGTGCCAGGATAGTTGCGCATCTTCCCGTCGCGCAGCTCGACGATGCGGAGCGCAACCTGATTCAGAAACCAGCGATCGTGGGTCACCATCACCACCGCGCCGCGAAAGCTGAGCAGCGCCTGCTCCAGCCACGCGACGGCCTCGATGTCC